>CAYUZK010000166.1:6942-14043 GCA_964449625.1 uncultured Archangium sp. | reverse complement strand
CGGCCAGCTTCGTGGCGTCGAAGGGCGTGGCGGGCGCGCGGCCGGCCTCGAGCTCGTCGGCGAGCGCGCGGAGCTTCGGCTCCACCGTGGCCCACGCGTCGAGGGCCGCCTGGAGCGTCGGCGCGAGGTGGGCCGCGGGGGTCCACGCCGAGAGGTCGCGCTTGACGACCAGCAGGCTGCCGTCGCGGGCATCGGTGCGCAGGGTGGCGAGCTTCATGGCCGCTGCTTCCACCCGGTGTGGCGCGGCGAGTCAAGCCGCACACAGACCTGTTGCACCACGGGTCAATGCTTGGCGCTCCACCGGAGAGAGGTACAGTGCCGAGCGTCATGCCCCAGGAGCTCGGGCTCAGCCCGGTCCACCGCATCATCGAGACGTTCTCTCGCGCCGTCGAGGCGCTGGGCCTGGGCGTGCCGCCCCTCTTCGTGGAGCGCTGGGGCGTGGCCGTGCACCAGGCCCTCTCGTCGCGCGCCCGGGAGTTCCACACGCACCAGCACGTGCTGGAGCTCGTGCGCGACGCCGACGCCATCGAGACGCTCGCAGCGCTGTACCACGACATCGTCTACGTGCAGGTCGACCTCGACGTGCCGCAGCACTACGCCGACATCCTCGCGCCGCTGCTCGAGAAGGACGCCGCGGCGACCTACGGCTGGCGGGTGCTGCCCCACGCGGCCGTCGACCCCACGGCCAACGACGTGCTCACGCTCTTCGGCCGCAAGCCCGGCGAGGTGCTGACGCCCTTCACGCAGCTCAACGAGCTCGCCTCGGCCTTCGTCGCCGCCAAGGAGCTCGAGGGCGTGCTGACGCGCGCGCAGCTGCTGGCGGTCATCGCCTGCATCGAGGCCACCATCCCCTTCCGTGACGAGGAGGGCGCGACCCTCGAGGGGCGGCTGCTGGGCCTGGGCGTGGGCGCCGAGGAGGCGCGGGTGATGGTGCGCCGCGCGGTGCGGCTGTCGAACAACGACGTGGGCAACTTCGCCGACCCCGACCCGGGGCGCTTCCTCGACAACACCTGGAAGCTCTTGCCGGAGACGAACCCCGCGCTCCACGTGCCCACCACCTACAGCCTGCGCGACTACCGCGTGGCGCTGATGAAGATGGAGGCCTTCCTCGCGCACCTGTCGGCCAAGCGCGTGTTCCACGCCTGGGGCGGCGAGCCGGCGCCGGCGGAGCACACGCGGCGCGTCGAGTCGGCCCGCGTCAACATCGACCTCGCGGTCCGCTACATGCGCTGCAAGCTGTACGCGGTCTCGCTCATCGAGGCCCTGGCGCTCGAGTCGGGCGGCGACGCGCCCCTGCCGTACTTCTTCGGCTCCACCAGCGAGAACGGCGGCCCCGCGCAGCGGCGCCTCGAGCAGTTCCTCCCGGCCGAGCTCGGCGCGGCCGACGTGAACCCGGTGCTGCGACAGCTCCTCCAGGGCGGCCGGGCGACGCCGTCGAGCTTCGACGTCACCCCCTCGCCGGTGGCGGAGTACCTCTACGGCTCCGTGGGCGAGAAGCGCCTGATGCAGGGCTTCGACCAGGCGCTGCCGATGTGGAAGGGCGACAAGCCCCCGCGCGTCTTCCTCGGCGAGCAGGTGCAGGAGGTGGTGCTGGCCGTCGCGCACGCCTGCGCCGAGATGGCGCCCACGCGCACCGCGGCGCTGCGCGAGCTGCTCAAGCTCCTCACCTGACGCCCCGCCCAGAAACGGCAGGAATCGCGCGTGGCGCTGCGCTAAGCGGCGCGCCATGAGCCACCCCGTGCCTCCCGTGCCCAGCTTCCCGCCCGTGCCGCTGACGCTGACCTCGGTGAAGGGCCTGTCGGCCGCCGGCGTGCGCGCGGGCATCAAGGCCAGCGGCAACCCCGACGTGGGGCTGCTGGTGGCCGAGGCGCCGCTGGCCTGCGCGGGGCTCTTCACGCAGAACCACTTCGCCGCGGCGCCGGTGCTCCTCTCGAAGCAGCACCTCGTGCGCAGCCACGGGCTGGTGCGCGCGGTCATCGTCAACTCCGGCAACGCCAACGCCTGCACCGGCGCGCAGGGCGAGCACGACGCGCTCGAGATGTGCCAGCGCGTCGCCACGGCGCTCGGGTGCCCGGTGGAGCAGGTGCTCGTGTGCAGCACCGGCGTCATCGGCGTGAAGCTCCCGATGGACAAGGTGCGCGCGGGCATCGACGCGGCGCTCGCGGCGCGGGCCAGCGACGTGGAGGCCGGCCGCCGCTTCCTCGAGGCCATCATGACCACCGACGCCTTCCCCAAGGAGGCCTGCGCCGAGCACCAGGGCGCCACCATCGCCGGCGTCTGCAAGGGCGCGGGCATGATCGAGCCCAACATGGCCACCATGCTGGCCTTCATGGCCACCGACTGGGACCTGCGCGCCGAGCAGCTCAAGCGCGCGCTGCCCACCATCGCGGCCACCAGCTTCAACGCCGTGCACGTCGACACGCACACCAGCACCAACGACACCTTCCTGCTCCTCTCGACGAAGGGCCTGCCCCCGCCCAACGACTGGGCGCGCCACGTCGAGCCCGTAGCCCGGCGCCTGGCCTGGCTCATCGCCCGCGACGGCGAGGGCGCCACCAAGGTGACGACCATCGAGGTGACTGGCGCCGCGAGCGACGAGGCGGCGAAGGCCATCGCCCGGCGCGTGGCCTCGTCGGCGCTGGTGCGCACGGCGCTCTACGGCAACGACCCCAACTGGGGCCGCTTCACCAGCCAGGTCGGCAACGCCCCGGAGGTGCGCCACGCGCGCGACCTCACCTGCGCGCTCCAGGGCGTCGAGGTGTTCCGCGCCGGCGAGCCGACGGACTTCGACCGCGCCGCCGCCGCGAAGGCGATGGCCCAGGAGGACGTGAAGCTCGAGCTCAAGCTCAACGACGGCCGCGGCAAGGCCGTGGTGCTGACGTCGGACCTGGGCTACCGCTACGTCGAGATCAACGCCGAGTACACCACCTGAGCTGCCTCACGGCCCGCCGCCGTCGGCGCGCGCCGCGTTGACCACCGCCACCGCGTCGAGGTCGAAGCCGCCTCCTGGCCCCCCGTAGAAGCGGTTGGCCCCGCTGTCCGTGACGCGCACGAAGCGCGCCCGCGAGAGGCCCACCTGGGCGAGGTCGAAGCCGTCACCGCCCGCGACGGCCGGGTCGGTGCCCGAGATGCCCAGCGCGGGGTTGGCGTACACGGGGCGCACGCCCGCGCAGCCGCTGCTGCCGCCGTCGAGCGCCGCCGCGCAGGGGAACTCGTGCCAGGTGACGCCGTCGTCGCTCACCGCCACCACGCCCGTCTCGAAGAAGCCCGTGAAGCCGTTCTCGAAGACGAGCAGGTCCACGCCCGGCCCGTCGATGGCCACCAGGTCGGTGAACTCGAGCTCGATGACGCCGGCCTTGCCCAGCGAGAGCACGTCGAGGCTGCCCTGCACCTCGCCGCCGCCGCTGGGCGGGCCGAGCACCACGCCGGGCAACAGGTCCTGCCCGTAGCCGGCGCCGGGGCCGGGCTCGAAGCGCACCACGCGGTCGGCCCAGGGGTCGTCAGGGCGCACGCCTGCGTCGACCGCGACCACCACGCCCGCGTCGTCCTCGACGACGGGCAGCGGCCCGCACGCCGCGGCGAAGGCGACGAGGCCCAGGGCGAGGCGCGCGCGCGAGGGCCTCACGGCTGGAGCTGCACCACGCGGCGGCCGTTCTTGTCTTCCACGCCCAGCAGCAGCGTCGCGGCGCCGCCCACGGCGAAGGTGACGCGCGTGCAGGTGTCGGGGGCGTTCACCAGCGTCACCGGCGTGCCGGCCGTCACCGTCTGCGTGCCCGAGCCTGACACCGTGAGGGGCAGCCGCTCCACCGCGGTGGTGAAGGCCGAGTAGGGCGGCTCCGAGAGGAAGCCCCCGCGCACCACCACGGCGTCATTGCCCAGGGCGGTGAGGTCGGCGAGGTCCGCCGCGTCGAGCAGCGGGCTGCCCTGCGCGAGCGCGAAGCTGCTGCGGCCGGCGACCGCGGCCGAGTAGAGCGAGGGCGGCGCGGCGAGCACGTGGTTGTTGAAGTCCGCCGCGCTGAAGTAGCCCAGCAGCAGCACGCCGTTGGCGGTGCGCGCGGTGAAGCCGCTCGACGCCATCCACGCGGCGTCGAAGGTGGCCAGGGCGAAGGGGCCCTGCTCGTCGAGCACGTAGACGCCGGCGCCAGTGGCCGCGCCCAGCTCTCCGCCGTTGACGAGGAAGCCGCCTGGCAGGCCGGCCAGCGTGTAGTTGCCCGGCGCGTCGACGTGCGTGAGGCCCGCGTCGCTCGTGTCGTAGCGCGCCACCGCGCCGGGGAAGCCCGCGCCCGGCTTCGTGTAGCCCGCGAGCAACTGCGTGCCGCTCACCGCGAGCGAGCCACCGATGAAGACGCCCGCGTCGGCGGCGAGGTCGGCCGGCGTGAGGACGCTCGCCAGCGCGGGCCCGAGGCTCAGCGTGGGCAGGCTGCCGAGCGCGTGGAGCCCGCCCGCGCTGGTGAGGCCATAGAGCGTCGCGCCCATGGCGCCTACGGCCACGACGTTCTGGGGCAGCGCCGCCGACTGCAGTACCGTCGCGCCGCCAGCGAGGGTCAGCGTGCCCAGCACCGCGTCGTGCGTGGCCGTCGCGCAGTCCACGCCGCCGTCGCTGTCACCGCCGCCACCTCCACCACCTCCGCCTGCACCTCCACCTCCGCCGCCGCCGGTCGCGCCGCCGCCGCCGCCGGTGGCCTGGCACTGCCCGCTTACGCAGCTCGTGCCGCCGCCGCACTGCGCGCAGGCTCCGCCGTTGAGGCCGCAGGCCGCGGCGTCGTTGGCGGTGATGCAGGCGCCGCTCTCGCTGCAGCAGCCGTTGGCGCACGACTGGGCGGTGCAGGTGGGCTGCGGGGTGGGGGCGGGGCACGCGAAGAAGGCCACGGCTGACACCGCGGCGACGGCGAGGCTGCGCATCGTGTTCGTCATCTCGACTCTCCAAAGTGACCCCCTCGGGTCACCGATGCTGCGAGGCGAGGAGCGACGGAGCGCAGGGACGCGCGGGAGGCCCGAAGGAAGACGGACGCCACGCAGGTCGCTGCACGCCGCCGCGCTCCCCTCGGAGCGGGTGGGCACTGCATCGCTGGCAGGTTTTCGGACTCACAGGCGCGCCTCGCCGGACTGCTCGAGGCTCCTACTCGCCGTCGCTTCCCAGGGGCCCCGATGGCCCCCAGTGCTTCGAGGTGACGGCTTTGGTTCCTGCTTACCGCTGCGGGGCAGTCCCGGACTCTCACCGGGTTCCCTTTCCAACGACGCGGCCCGTGTACGTGTCGGGCTGCGCGCGGTCAACGACTTCGGTAGAGAGCCACCCCATGGGACGCATCTTCGAGACGCGCAAGCACACGATGTTCGCCCGCTGGAACAAGATGGCGAAGGCCTTCACGCGGGTGTCGAAGGAGATCACCATCGCCGTGAAGGCCGGCGGCACCAGCCCCGAGTCGAACCCGGCCCTGCGCCGCGCCATTCAGAACGCGCGCGCGGTGAACATGCCCAAGGACAAGGTGGACTCGGCCATCAAGCGCGCCTCGGGCCAGGACCAGAAGGACTACGAGGTCATCGTCTACGAGGGCTACGCGCCGCACGGCATCGCGGTCATCGTCGAGACGGCCACCGACAACGTGGTGCGCACCGTGGCCAACGTGCGCATGCACTTCAAGAACGGCGGCGGCAACATGGGCAACACCGGCGCCGTGGGCTTCATGTTCAAGCGCATGGGCGTCTTCCGCCTCGACCCCGCGGGCCTCGATCACGACGCGCTCGAGCTCGACCTCATCGACCACGGCCTGCAGGAGCTCGGCGAGGGCACCGGCGAGAAGGGCGAGCAGCAGCTCATCATCCGCTGCGACTTCCAGGACTTCGGCCGGCTCCAGGCCGCCATCGAGGAGCGCAAGCTCGCGGTGCTCGCCGCGGGCAGCGAGTACATCGCCCAGACGCCGGTGGAGCTGCCAGAGGACCAGGCCAAGGCGGTGCTGGAGATGGTCGACGCCCTGGAGCAGGACGACGACGTGCAGCACGTCTTCCACTGCCTGGCCTGACAGGCCGCAGAGAGGCGCCCCCGGCGGTTTGGGGGTACAGTGAGAGACGGTGTCTTCCAACCTCCCTGATCTGTCTGGCCGGAAAATCGGCGAGTACGAAATCGGCGCGCGCGTCGGCATCGGGGGCATGGGCGCGGTCTACGAGGGCCGCCAGCCGGTCATCGGCAAGCGCGTGGCGGTGAAGGTGCTCCTGCCCAGCCTCTCGGGCGAGGCGGAGCTGGTCGAGCGCTTCTTGTCCGAGGCGCGGGCCGTCAACGAGATCCGCCACCGCGGCATCGTGGACATCTTCAGCTTCGGGCAGCTCCCCGACGGGGCGCACTACTTCGTCATGGAGTTCCTCGAGGGCGAGGCCTTCGACCGCATCATCAAGAAGCGCGCGCCCCTGCCGCTGGGCGAAGCGCTGATGTGGATGGAGGAGACCCTCGACGCGCTCGACGCCGCGCACTCGGCGGGCATCATCCACCGCGACATCAAGCCCTCGAACCTCTTCCTGGTGAACACCGGCCGCGGCCGGCCCTACGTGAAGCTGCTCGACTTCGGCATCGCCAAGCTGGGCGCCATTCAGGGCGAGGCTACGCCGCAGACGCGGGCCTCCGTCATCCTCGGCACGCCCGACTACATCAGCCCCGAGCAGGCGCGCGGCAAGCCCATCGGCCCGCAGACCGACCTCTACGCCATCGGCTGCGTGCTCTTCGAGTTGGTGACGGGCGAGCGCGTCTTCCGCGGCGAGAACACCCTCCAGACGATGTGGATGCACGTGGAGGACGCGCCGCGGGTGCCCTCGTCGGTGCGCCCCGACGTGCCGCCGGAGCTCGACGAGCTCATCCTCTGGTGCCTCGAGAAGGAGTCGTCGCGGCGGCCGCCCAGCGCCGGGCAGGTGCGCGACACCCTGGCCTCCATTCGCCAGCAGTACTCGCCGACCGGCCAGTTCACCCCGCCGCCCGGAGGCCCCGGGGCCCAGCCGGTGGCGCACACGCCGCCGCCCTCCGTCCGCAACCGGGTGCTCGCCTCGACGCCGTCACCCTCGAGTGGCCAGCCGCGCCTGGGCACCCCGGCGCCCGCCTCGCGCAGCGGCGGCCAG
>CAYUZK010000166.1:0-6842 GCA_964449625.1 uncultured Archangium sp. | reverse complement strand
GCGAAGGCCCTCACCACCGAGCAGCTCGTGGCGCGCCTCAAGCGCATCGAGGCGCAGCTGGCCTCCCGCGAGGCCGAGAAGGGCGAGAAGGACAACGTGGTGCGGCAGTTCCTCGAGCAGGCGCGCAAGGACATCAAGACGGCGACCAGCGACGCCGACCGCCGCGAGGTGTGGAGCTTCCTCGGCGACATCGAGGCGCAGCTCAAGCGCTGACGGGTCGTACCTCGGCGCACACTGGTGCACCGGCGAGCGCGCGCGCGGGGCCGGGGAGATCTACAGTCGGGCCCGTGCTTCCTCTTCTCTTGATGCAGCTGGCGATGGCCCAGGCGGGCGAGGTCCGCACGCCCGTGGCGGTGGTGCTGACGAGCAAGCGGCCGGGCGCAGAGGCCGTGGCGCCGAAGATCGCCGCGCGCGTCTTCGACTCCTTCAAGCGCGAGGCCGTGGGCGGGCTCCTCAACGACGCGGCGGGCGCGAAGGAGCTCCGCGTCGCCGGCTTCTCGGACCCGAAGAGCTGCCAGGGCACCCGCGCCTGCCTCGCGAAGCTGGCCATCCTCCTCGGGCCGCGGGCCGTCGTCATCGGCGTCGACGTGGGCAAGGTGGGCAAGACGCTCGCCATTCACCTCGAGGCCATCGCCGCCGACCGCGAGGAGTCCATCGCCACCCTCGACGTGTCCTCGAACCTCAACGAGTGGAGCGACGCCATGTCGGCCCCCATCGTCGTCTTCGTGCGCGACGTGAAGGCGGGCCTCGAGGTGAAGAAGAAGGTCGAGGAGCCGCCCCCGACGCCGCCGCTGGCCGTCGCCGACGCGCCCCGGAAGACCGAGCTGACTCCCAGCCTGAAGGAGGAGCCCGTGGGCGGACTCACCGCGAAGCCGGAGCGTGTGTCGCGCGCGGTGCCCATCGCGCTCGCGGGCGGCGCCGTGGTGGGCGCGGTGCTCGCGGGCACCTTCGGCGTGCTGTCGGCCCAGGACAAGGCGGCCTTCGACGCCTCGCTCGTCGACCTCCCCGGCGGCGGGCGCGGCAGCACGCTGCCCGAAGACCAGGCGCGCGCCCTCGCCGACTCGGCCAACGGCCGCATGGGCGTCGCCATCGGCTCCGCCGTCGTCACCGCCGCCCTCGCGGGCCTGGCCACCTACTTCTTCGTCGCCGAGTGAGCCCGCCCATGCGCCCCGTCCGCCTCGCCCTCTCCGTCGTCTGCCTCGCTGTCGCTGGCTGCGTCGACCCCTCGGTGTTGGAGGGCTTCGACTGCGACCAGGACGGGCGTTGCCAGACGCGCGACGGCGGCGCGACGGGCGGCGGCGGTGGTAGCACCGCGGGCGGCGGCGGCGGCGCCACGAGCGGCGGCGGCGCTGGGGGCGGCGGTGGGAGCACCACCGGCGGCGGCGGGGGCACCACCGGCGGTGGCGGCGGCACGGACGACGCCGGCACCTCCTGCAGCCCGTCGAGCTGCACCGGGTGCTGCGACGGCACCACCTGTCGCGAGGGTCTGCAGCAGGCCTCATGCGGCCAGGGCGGCGAGGCGTGCGAGGCGTGCGGCAGCGGCGCGAGCTGCCAGGGCGGCGTGTGCCAGCCGCTGGCGGCCGCGGGCAGCACCTGCAGCCAGGGCGCGCAGTGCGCCTCCAGCTTCTGCGTCGAGAGCACCTGCTGCCTCTCGGCCTGCACCGGCGCCTGCGAGCGCTGCGCGGCCCCGGGCACGGAGGGGCGCTGCACCGCGCTCGAAGAGGGCGCGCAGGTCGCCGCCTGCGGCAACTACGCCTGTGACGGCGTGAGCGGCGCCTGCCCGACGACGTGCACCGCCACGCGCCAGTGCGCCACGGGTCGCTACTGCGCCCAGGGCCAGTGCCAGCCGCTCAAGGCGCTCGGGGCGACGTGCGCGGCGAACTCCGAGTGCCAGGCGGGCTTCTGCGCCGACGGCGTCTGCTGCGACGGGGCGTGCAGTGGCAGCTGCGACCGCTGCAACCTCGCCGGCGCCGCGGGCGCCTGCCGCCCGGCGCCCGCGGGCGACCCCGGCAGCCCGGCCTGCGGCGGCGCCGTCACCTGCAACGGCACGCTCGTCGACTGCCCCATCCTCTGCACCGCGGGCTGCCCGACGGGCACCTACTGCAGCGGCACCTACTGCAGCGCGAAGAAGACCAACGGCACCACCTGCGGCGCGGCGACCGAGTGCCAGTCGACCTTCTGCGCCGACGGCGTGTGCTGCGACACCGCGTGCGGCGGCGCCTGCGACGCCTGCAGCGTGGCCCAGGGCGCCGCCGTCGACGGCACCTGCGCGCTGCTGGGGCCCAGCCGCGTCTGCCGCGCGGCGGCCAGCACCTGCGACCTCGAGGAGCGCTGCTCGGGCACCGCCGCCGCGTGCCCCGCCAACGGCTACGCCGACGCCGGCGTGGGCTGCGGCACGACGAGCTACACCGCCTGGTCCACCTGCACCGGCGCGACGGCCTGCGCCACCGCGGGCACGCAGACGCGCACGCGCACCGACCGCGTCTGCAACGGGTCGGGCACCTGCGGCACGGCCGACGCCACCGAGAGCCAGGCCTGCACCCGCACCACCGAGAACACGAGCTGCGGCACCACCACCTTCACCGCGTGGAGCGCCTGCAGCTACGCCACGAGCTGCAGCGAGACGGGCAGCCGCACGCGCACCCGCACCGACCCGGTGTGCCAGTCGGGCGCTTGCGCCGCGGTGCAGACGACCGAGACGGACACGGCCGGCTGCGCGCGCAGCACCACCAACCTCAGCTGCGGCACCGCCACCTTCGGCACGTGGAGCACCTGCAGCTACGCCGGGACCTGCAGCGAGACCGGCACGCGCACGCGCAGCCGCACCGAGCCCCTGTGCCAGTCGGCGAGCTGCACCTCGAGCACCTCCACCGAGACGGACTCGAGCGGCTGCGCCCGCAGCACCACCGGCCAGTCGTGCGGCACCACGCAGACCTCTGCCTGGAGCGCCTGCAGCTACGCCGCCACCTGCAGCACCTCCGGGAGCCGCACCCGCACCGTCACCACGTACACCTGCGGCAGCGGGGGCTGTAACTCCGCGATGACGACCGAGACCGACACCACGGGCTGCGGCCGCACCACCTCGGGGCAGTCCTGCGGCACCACGCAGACGGGGGCCTGGAGCACGTGCAGCTACGCCAACGCCTGCTCGACCTCGGGCAGCCGCACCCGCTCCGTCACCACCTACACCTGCAACACGAGCGGGAGCTGCGACCCCAGCACCACGACGGAGACGGACACCAGCGGCTGCTCGCGCAGCACCACCGGCACCAGCTGCGGCACGACGACGTACACCGAGTACACCGCCTGCAGCTACGCCAACGCCTGCAGCAACACCGGCAGCCGCACGCGCAGCGTCACCACGTACACCTGCGGCAGCGGCTCGTGTAACCCCAGCACCACCACCGAGACGGACACCGCCGGCTGCAACCGGAGCCAGGACGGCAACAGCTGCGGCACCACGGCCTACGGCACCTGGAGCAGCTGCAGCTACGACACGACGTGCACCAACTCCGGCCGCCGCACGCGGAGCGTCACGACCTACACGTGCGGCGGCGGGAGCTGTAACACCGGCAGCTCCACCGAGACGGACACGACGACCTGCGCGCGCAACACCGAGGGCCTGTCGTGCGGCGTGACGAGCTGCGACCCCTGCAGCTGTCCGATGTGCAGCATGCTCTGCACCGACTACACGTGCAGCTCCGGGAGCTGCCAGGCGCTCCAGAACCTCGAGTACTGCTCGTGTGACGGCCAGTTCTGCCAGATCCAGTAGCGCGTAGGCGCGATGCCCGGCCGTGTCCGCTGACGGCTCAGCCGCCGAGCGACTGCAGCGCCTGCCAGCGCTCGTAGAGCCGCTCGACCTCCTTCGAGGCCACCTCGAGCTCCGTCGAGAGCGAGGCCACCTCGGCGGCGCGCGCGAAGACGGTGGGGTCCTGCAGCTTCGCCTCGAGCTCGGCCTTCTTCGCCTCGGCGGCCTCGATGGCGGCCTCCATGCCGTCGAGCTCGCGCTGGTCCTTGTAGCTTAGGCGCGCGCCCTGGCTGACTCGGCCAACGGCCGCATGGGCGTGGCCATCGGCTCCGCTGTCGTCACCGCCGCGCTCGCGGGCCTGGCCACCTACTTCTTCGTCGCCGAGTGAGCCCGTGAGCGGCTCCCGGCACGACTCAGCGGGGCGTCACGGGCGAGGGTGTGGTGTCTGCGCCCTCGAGGTGCGAGAGCAGGCCGCGCACCCCGAGCAGGGCGCCCACGCATATCGCGCCCAGCAGGCCCAGGCCCGAGGCGACGAGCTTCGTCAGCACCGATGGCAGGCTCGCCAGAGGTCCCGAAGTCGACATCGCCGCGGAGAAGAGCGCGAGGCCGAGGACCGCGAGGCGGGGAGGGCAGCGAGACACGAAGAGGCTCGCGACGAGCCCATAGAGGGCGACCTCTGCCAGGCCGCCGCCGACCTGGCTCGCCAGCGCCTCGCCCACGCTCTGAGGGGCGTCGAGCCAGAGGCCAACCACGCCGGCCAGGACCATGAGCACGCCGATCGCGAGGCCGGTCGCGGCGGCGCCGCGCAGAAGCCGCGCGGGCATGGCCAGCACGGCCATGGCGGTGATGGTCGACAGGCCGATGACCACCCACAGGTTCACCGAGAGTAGCCACAGGGGCGCCTCGCTCAGCACGGCGGACATCCCCATGGTCTGGCTGATGACCCACATCGACAGGCAGACGGGTCCACCCAGCGCCAGGATGCCCGCGGCCGCGCCAGCGCTGGCGCCCGCGTCACTGCTCGCGCACCGCCGTGCCAAGCGCAGCGCGCCCAGCGCCGCGAGGGCCGCCAGCGTGTAGCCAGCGAGGCCAGCGCGAAAGGGGACCTCGTCGGCGCTGCCAGCCGGAACCAGCGATGCGACGAGGACGCCCAGGTTCGCGGCGCCTCCCCCGGTCAGCACGACGGCGAGCTTCTGGCTCGGACGCAGCAGGAACTCGGCGCCGAGGACGAGCGCGACGGCCTTCAGCACGCACGAGCCCAGCACCGCGAGCCAGACTCCGGGCACCAGGCTCGCGGGCGGCCCCAACGCGGCAAGGGTCAGCCCCAGCGAGCCGAGGACCGCACCCCCAAGCGCCAGAGGCGCGCGCGGTGCGACGATGGCCACGAGGCCGACGAAGACCGGCAGGGCCGCACTCATCGTCGCGGTCGAGGTGAGCAGCTGGCGCAGCGACTCTGCCGGGAGGCCGCGGGCCGAGAAGGCGGCGCCCAACTCAAACCTCAGCCCGGAGGAGCCAATCCGCTCTCCTGCGAAGGCTACGACCGCCAGCACCGCCCCCCACGTTCGCGCAGACATGCGCGCATCATGCATGTCCGCGGTTCGCTTGCCAGCCCGGAGCCCGGGCCCGCGTTCACCCGGCGATGGTCTGCAGCACCTGCCAGCGCTCGTAGAGCCGCTCGACCTCCTTCGAGGCCGCCTCGAGCTCCGTCGAGAGCGAGGCCACCTCGGCGGCGCGCGCGAAGACGGCGGGGTCCTGCAGCTTCGCCTCGAGCTCGGCCTTCTTCGCCTCGGCGGCCTCGATGGCGGCCTCCATGCCGTCGAGCTCGCGCTGGTCCTTGTAGGAGAGGCGCCCGGCCTTCTTCGCGCCCGCGCCCTGCTGCTCCGGTGCAAGGGCCGGCGTGGGCGGCGGCGCCGCGGGCTTCTTCACCGCGCCCTCGCTCCCCCGGCGGGGCCGCAGCCGCTGGTACATCGACCAGTTGCCCTCGTAGCGAGTCACCGCGCCGTCGCCCTCCACCGCGAGGATGGAGGTGGCCACCTTGTCGAGGAAGTAGCGGTCGTGGGTGACGAGCAGCACCGCGCCGGGGAACTGCACGAGCTGCCGCTCGAGGATGCTCAAGGTGACGAGGTCCAGGTCGTTGGTCGGCTCGTCGAGCACCAGCACGTTGGCGCCCTCGAGGAAGAGCTTCGCCAGCAGCAGTCGGTTGCGCTCGCCGCCCGAGAGCGCCTTCACCTTCTGCTTCTGCATGGGCACGGGAAACAGCAGGTCGTCGAGGTAGTCGGCCAGGCGCACCTTCCGGTCGCCCAGCTGCACCCACTCGTCGTGCCAGGCGTTCTCGGCCACCGTGGCCTCGTCGTCGAGCGTGAGGCGCTGCTGGTCGAAGTAGGCCACCTTCGTGCGCGGCCCCAGCGTCACCGTGCCCGTCGCCGGCGGCAGCTCGCCCAGCAGCGTGCGCAGCAGCGTCGTCTTGCCCGCGCCGTTGGGCCCCACGATGCCCAGGCGCTCGCCGGGCTGCACGATGAGGCTCACGCCCTCGAAGACGGTGTGCGCGCCGAAGCGCTGCGTCACGCCCTTGGCCTCGATGACCGTCTGCGAGAGCCGCGGCGCCATGGCCATCTGCAGCGCGGGCACCTTCGGCCGCTGAAAGCCCTTCTCGGCCAGCAGCTTCGTCGCGCGCTCGATGCGCGCCTTCGACTTCGTGCGCCGCGCCTCGGGGCCCCGGCGCAGCCACGCCACCTCCTGCTCGATCCACCGCTCGCGCTTGTGCTGGCCCAGCTCGGCCTGCTGCAGCCGCGCGTACTTCTGCTCGAGGTAGAGCTCGAAGTTGCCGGGGTAGCTGACGAGGCCGCCGCCGCCCGCGCCGCCCGGCGGCTCCACCTCCACGATGCGGTCCACCAGCCCGTCGAGGAAGTAGCGGTCGTGCGTGACGAGCAGCAGCGCGCCGTCGAGGGCGTCGAGCTCCTCTTCGAGCCAGGCCACCGTGTCGGCGTCGAGGTGGTGGGTGGGCTCGTCGAGCATGAGGAGGTCCGCGTCGGACAACAGCGCCCGCGCGAGGGCCACGCGCTTGCGCAGCCCGCCCGAGAGCTCCGCCACCGGG
>CAYUZK010000165.1:0-14075 GCA_964449625.1 uncultured Archangium sp. | reverse complement strand
CTCGGCGCGTGGCGGCGGGTGACGCGCCCCCGGTGACCATGGCGCAGGGTCAGCACTGGGCCGCGGTGAAGGGCATCGACCCGTACACCTTCGCGTACTCGAACGTCGCCGAGCTGCAGGAGGCGCCGGCGTGGCAGCTCACCCGGCAGGGCGCCGACGTCGGGCAGCTCGCTTCGCTGGCGGGCGCGGCGGCCGTGGGCGCGGTGGCTGGCGCAGCGGTGGCGCGGCTGCTCGACGTGGACGCGCTCTCGGAGTCGGCGGCGGCCTCCGAGGCGGTGACGGCGGCGGCGCGCTCGGCGTCGTCGCGGCGCGAGGAGCGCGACTGGAAGGACCACAGCTGATGCGGGTCGCCTTCTACGCGGTCAACGGCCTGGGCCTGGGGCACGTCACGCGGCTGCTCTCCATCGCGCGCGCGCTGCGGCGCCTGTCGCCGGGTGTCGAGGTGCTCTTCCTCACCTCGTCGGAGGCCGACGGCGTCATCTACCGGGAGGGCTTCGCGGCCGTGAAGCTCCCGTCGAAGACCATCCGCGAGGAGGTGGGCCTCGACAAGCGCCGCTACCTGAAGCTCGCGCAGACGGTGACCTGGAACACCCTCTCGGCCTTCGACCCCGACGTGCTGGTGGTCGACACGTACCCCACGGGCAGCTTCGAGGAGCTCATCCCCGTGCTGCGGTGGAAGCAGAAGAGCGTCTTCGTCTTCCGCGAGCAGCGGCCCGAGGCGGCCTCGGCGGCGCTCCTGCAGGCGACGCTGCCGCTCTACGACGCCATCATCGTGCCGCACCTCGACGCGCAGACGGTGGGGCCGGTGCCCGAGCCGCACAAGCTGCGCGCGGTGGGGCCCATCCTCATCCGCGAGCGCAGCGAGCTGCCCACGATGGACGAGGCGCGGCGGCGGCTCGGCCTCGGGGCGGAGGAGCGCCTCGTGTACGCCTCCTTCGGCGGCGGCGGCGACACGGAGGCGCAGGCCGCGCTGTCGCTGGTGGCCGAGGTGGTGCGGGGGCTGCCGGGGCACCGGCTCGTGGTGGGCAGCGGCCCGCTCGCCCGGCGCGGCCCTCCGGTGGTGCCCGGGGCGTCGGTCATCTCGGGCGTGTACCCGGCGCTCGACTTCCTCCCGGCCTTCGACGTGGCGGTGACGGCGGCCGGCTACAACGGCGTGCACGAGCTGTGCTTCGCGGGCGTGCCGTCGGTGGTGGTGCCCTTCGCGCGGGTGCTCGACGACCAGGAGAAGCGGGCGCGCGAGGTGGAGGCCGCCGGGGCCGGTCGCGCCGTGCTGGAGCTGACGCCGGCGCGGCTCGGCGCGGCGCTGCGCGAGGTGCTCGAGCCCTCGAAGCGCAAGGCCATGGCGAAGGCGGCGCAGGCCTTCGTGCCGAAGAACGGGGCCGAGGCGGCGGCGAAGGTGCTGCTCGAGGTGACGCGGTGAGCGCGGCGCAGCTCGAGCGCTTCCGCGGGTACCTCGACGGCGTGCCCCGCACGGGCCCCGAGACGGTGCACATCGACGTCACCAACGTGTGCAACCTCGACTGCGTCACCTGCTGGAACTACGGCGCGACGCTGGCGACGCCCAGGCCCACGAGCTGGAAGCGGCAGCGCATCGACCCCGAGGTCTTCACGCGGGTACTCAACGAGGTCGCGGCCACCGGCGTCGAGCGCATCGTGCTCTCTGGCGGCGGCGAGCCCTTCACGCACCCCGACCTCGAGCGCTTCATCGCGCAGGTGAAGGCGAAGGGCCTGCGCCTCACCATCATCAGCAACGGCACGCTGACGGACTTCGCGCGCCTGCGCGAGCTGGCGCCCGACCAGCTGCTCCTCAACATGGCCTCGGCCTCGCCGCAGACCTACGTCGCCTACCACCCGAACCAGGGCCTCGAGACCTTCGGGCGCCTGTGCGCCGGGGTGGAGGTGCTGCGCGGCGTGACGGCGGTCAACCTGGTGCAGGTCATCAACGGCCTCAACTGCCACGAGCTGGTGGCCATGGTGGAGCTCGCGCACCGCCTCGGCGCGCGCAGCAGCTTCAAGGTGGGCGACGTGCCGCCGGGCACCGAGCACTTCTCGCTCACCGCGTCGCAGCGCGCGTGGGTGCTCGACGAGGGGCTCCCCGCGGCGAAGAAGAAGGCCAAGCACCTGGGCGTGAAGCACAACCTGCCGGCCTATGAGCAGCAGCTCCTGGGGCAGCGCGAGGGGCCGCTGCCCGACTGCTTCGCGGGCTTCCTCTACTCACGCATCTCCGTCGACGGCCGCGTCTTCTTCTGCTGCGCGCACATCGAGGCGGGCCGCGTGCAGGAGGGCGCCTTCGAAGAGGTGTGGCGCAGCCCGAAGTACCAGGCGCTGCGGGAGCGGATGAAGCGCAAGGAGTTCTTCCCCGCCTGCGCGCGCTGCGGCAAGCACGACATGAACTTCGCCGCCGAGCGCGAGCTCGCCGAGCTCCAGGCCGAGGGCGCCCTGTGACGAAGCTGCGGCCCACCGTGTCGTGGAACATCGTCGGCGGGTGCAACTACCGCTGCACCTACTGCGTGCAGAAGCACGCGCCCGGCCTCGGCGCCCCGAGCGACGCGGAGTTGGACGCCGCGCTGGCCACGCTCGAGCAGCTCGAGGGCCGCTGGGAGTTCAAGATCTCCGGCGGCGAGCCCTTCCTGCTCAAGCGCCTCCCCGAAGTGGCGAAGCGGCTGGCCACGAAGGGGCACCTCGTCTCCGTGCTGACCAACCTGAGCGCGCCGGTGCGGGTGCTGGCCGACTTCATCGAGGCCGCGGGGCCGCAGCTGCGCACCTTCAGCTGCTCGCTCCACCGTGAAGAGACCGCGGAGGACGAGTTCCTCGGCAAGGCCCGCGCCGTGAAGGACCACCTGGCCAGGTGGCCGAAGGCGACCTTCGTGGTGAACAGCGTGGTGGTGCCGGGGCAGGTGGCGACGGTGGCGGCGAGCCGCGCGCGCTTCGAGGCCGCGGGCCTCAAGTTCTACCCGCAGCTCATGCGCAAGGACGGCACGGCCGTCACCTACGAGGCGCAGGAGCAGGCGCTCATCGAGGAGGCCTTCGACGACCTCGTCGGGCCGGGGCAGATGAACCGCGGCTACGCGCTCAAGGGCCGCCTGTGCCACGCGGGCGCGAAGTACTTCATCATTCACCCGCGCGGCGACGCCTTCGCCTGCTACCCCGGCAAGCGCTTCGGCGACGGGCACCTGGGCAGCGTCTTCGACGGCACGCTGCAGCTCCGTGAGGGCCCGCGGCCGTGCCCCTACGAGGTGTGCCCGTGCACGGTGCCGCAGAACCGCGGCATCATCGAGGGCTTCGGCGGCGCGTCGGTCAGCGACGACGCGTAGCGGGGCTGGCGGCGCGGCAAAGGGCCGTGCGATGGTTCACGCATGCGCGTCGTGAAGGGCAAGGTGTCGGGCCGAGTGGTCGTCCTGGAGCAGGAGCTCCCGGAGGGCGCCGAGGTCGATGTTCGCGTGCGCGAGGCCGGGGTGGCGGAGCCCGAGGCCGTCACGGTTTCGGACGCGCAGTGGGCGGCGTTGGTGGAGGCGGCGGGGCAGGCGCGCGCGGGAAAGACGGTCGATGCTCAGGCCGTGCTCGCGGGTCTCCTCCGCCGGAGCTGAGTGGAGGTTCGCTTCACCGAGTTGGCAGGCCGCGACGTCGAGCTGGCCGACGAGTGGTGGCGTGCGAACCGTGACGCGCGCTGGCTCTTCACGGACGAGCTGCAGGGTGCCGTGCTGTTGCTCGCCGAGGCGCCCCGCTGCGGAGCACGAGTCTCTGGGCGAGACCCGTCCATGGAGGTTCGGCGGCTCGAACTCCGGCGCACGCGCTCCCTGCTCTTCTACGAAGTCACAGCGGAGGCCGTGACCGTCTTGCGTGTGTGGCACAGCCGCCGTGGGGACCGGCCGCCCCTGTAGGTGTGGAGGATGTCCGGCTCGGGGATGAGGGCGCCGCGGCATCATCGAGGGCTTCGGCGGCGCGTCGGTCAGCGACGACGCGTAGCGCGCAGCCGCGCCGCGAGCCACGCCCCGGCCGCTTCCCGGCTCTCGCCGTCCACGTCGACGCGCTGGTTGGCGGCGCGCATCAACTCCACGTCGATGGCCCCCAGCAGCGGGCGCAGAGCATCGGCGAGCCCCGGGTGCTGCGCGGCGCGGGGGCCCAGGAGCAGCACGGCGTCGTAGGGCGGGAAGGCGTGGCTCACGTCCTCCAGCACCAGCAACTCGTAGGCGGTGATGCGGCCGTCGCTGCTGAAGGCGGTGATGACGTCCACCTCGCCGCGGGCGACGGCCTCGTACATGAAGGTGGAGTCGAAGCTGCGCTGCTCGCGCGGCGCGAGGCCGTAGACGTCGCGGAGCCGGGCCCACTCCGGGCGCTGGAAGAACTCGTAGTCGCTGCCCAGGCTCAGCGTCGGCGCGTGGCGCGCGAGGTCCTCCACCGTGCGCACGCCCAGGGCCTCGGCGCGCTCGCGGCGCATGGCCAGCGCGTAGGCGTTCTCGAAGCCCAGGCGGCCCAGGCAGGTGACGCCGTGGGTCAGCGCGAGCGACCGCGTCACCTCGCGCAGCACGGTGTCGGCGTCGGCCACGTCGGTGCGCCGCAGGTGGTTGGCCCACAGCGTGCCGGTGTAGTCGACGTACGCGTCGAGCTCGCCGCTCACCAGGGCGTCGAAGATGATGGTGGAGCCCAGGCTCTCGACGCGCTCCACCGTGAAGCCCGCGGCCCGCGCCGACTCGGCCAGCACCTCGGCCAGCAGGTACTGCTCGGTGAACGTCTTGGTGCCCAGGCGCACCGAAGCCGGGCCTCCACGGCCGACGAAGGCTGACGCCGCCACCGCGCTCGCGGCCAGCAGCACCAGCCCCGCGACGACGAGGCGCCAGCGACTGCGCCGCGCGACCGCGGCCTCCAGCAGGGCCACGGCGCCGTCCAGCACGATGGCGAGGCCCGCGGCGGCGACGCAGCCCACGACGACCGCGGTCCAGTCGCGCGTCTGCAGCCCGGCGAAGAGGTAGTTGCCCAGGCTCGTCTGGCCCACGGGCGTGGAGAGCGTGGCGACGCCGACGGTCCAGACGGTGGCGGTGCGCACGCCCGAGAGGATGACGGGCAGCGCGAGCGGCACCTGCACGCGCAGCAGCACCTGCCGCGGCGTCAGGCCCAGGCCGTGGGCCGCCTCGAGCAGCGTGGGGTCGACGCCCGTCAGGCCCGTGACGGTGTTCCGCAGCACGGGCAGCAGGCTGTACAGCACGAGGGCCAGCGCCGCGGGCCAGAAGCCGAAGCTGGGGATGCCCTCGGCCACGTGGCGGCGGAGCCAGTCGAGCAGCGGCACCATGAGCGCCAGCAGCGCGAGGCTGGGCACCGTCTGCACCACGCCTGCGAAGGTGAGGAGCGGCCAGCGCAGCCGCGGCCAGCGCAGCGCGAGCCACGAGAGCGGCACACTCGCCGTGAGGCCCACGGCGAGGGCCACCAGCGTCAGCGCGAGGTGCTGGCCCAGGCGCTCCGGGAGGAGCTCGAGCTGCGCCGCGAGGCTCACGCCGCGCCTCCACCCAGGCGCCGCTGCACCGCCTCGGCCTGGCGGCGGGGCGCGTCGAGCAGGCGCGCGACCTGCGGGTGTCGGCTGGCGCCGTGGAGGAGCTCCGCTGGCGTGCCGAAGCCCACGAGGGTGCCCTCGTGCAGCACGGCGATGCGGTCGGCCAGCACCAGGGCCTCGGTCATGTCATGCGTCACCAGCACGCTGGTGAGGCCGAGGCGCTCGTGCAGGGCCCGGTACTCGCGCTGCAGCCCCTCGCGCAGCAGCGGGTCCACCGCGCCGAAGGGCTCGTCGAGCAGCATCACGCGCGGGCGCGCGGCGAGGGCTCGGGCGAGGCCCACGCGCTGCGCCTGGCCGCCAGAGAGTGTACGTGGCAGCCGCGCCGCGAGCGACGGGTCGAGGCCCACGAGGCCCATCAGCTCGTCGACGCGCGCGGCCTGCTCGGCGCGAGACCAGCCCAGCAGCGCCGGCACGATGGCGACGTTCTGCGCGACGGTGAGGTGCGGGAAGAGGCCCACGCCCTGCAGCGCGAAGCCGATGCCGCGCCGGAGCGTGACGGGGTCCTGCGTGGCGGCGTCGACGCCGCCCACCTGCACCCGGCCGCTGTCAGGCTCGAGCAGGCGGTTCATCAGCTTGAGGGTGGTGGTCTTGCCGCAGCCCGACTCACCCAGGAGCGCGACGAGCTCGCCCTCGCGCACGTGCAGGTCGAGGGCGGTGAGCGCGCGGTGCGGACCCCACGCCTTGCTCACCTGCTCGAGCCGAATCATTCAGTCGAGCTCGGCCCACCACTCGGGCGGAATGGCGGCCGTCTTGGTGCCGATGAAGGCCTGGTAGCGCAGCGGCGTGCCGTCGAGGGCCAGGCGGTGCACGTACGTGCGCTGGGCGCGCACCTGGTAGCGGCCGGAGTCGACGAGGCGCTTCACCAGCAGCGAGAAGCCGTGCTGGTAGCGCGGCGCGAGGAAGTCTTCCTTGATGTTGAAGGCGACCCAGGCCGGCGTCTCGAGCAGCTCCCACGCCGTGGCGAAGGCCCTCGAGGGGATGTCGCCGAAGCCCAGGGCGGCCACCGTCGAGAGGAGGTTGGGGCGCCGCTCGACGAGGCGGGCGCGGCTCACGTCGTCGAGCGCCGTGAGGTCGGCCACGACGTAGTCGGCGTAGACGTCGGGGCGATCGCGCCGCGCCGCCGCGGCCGCCTCGGGGAGGATGTCGATGCCCACCAGCGACGCGACGCCCAGGCGCCGGAGCTCCTCGCCCACCATGCCGTTGCCGGCGCCGAGGTCGAGGCCGCGCAGACTGCCTGGGGCCTGCTGGACCTTCGCCAGCTCCTCCGAGAGCAGCGCGGCCACCGTCTTCGGCGAGCTGCACTCGAGCCGGCCGTAGAAGAGCTCCTCGTAGAGGCCGGGCACGCCGTAGATGCGCGCGTAGTCGTGGAAGCGGAGCGTCTCGGTCTTGCCGTCGATGACGACGCGGCACCACTCCTCGTGCTGCGGCAGACCTGCGACGTCGGGGAACTCGAGCTTCAGTGCGGACATCGGTGAAACCTCGCGTGGGGCAAAGCGCGAGCTGTACCGGATGGCCCGCCGCCGCGGGGCGTGGCGTCGGCCAATAGCGACGGCGACATGATGGGCATCAACAGGCGGTGCTGCGCCGGCCCGGTCGCACACCGTGGTGCGGGGTGTCGAGCACGATCCCGAAGGTGCGCAAGCAGGCCAGGCGGGTGGGCCAGCTGCTCGCGCCCGGAAGGCGCGGCCCCCGCGCGGCGGGGTGATGAAGGGGCAGTCGTCATCCCATGACCGAAGGGAGTACCCTTGGGCAATGACCACCGCGCGGCAGCTCCGCTACTCCTACGAGGACTACCTGCGCGCCCTCGACGCGAGCGAGCTCAAGCTCGAGTACTCCGGTGGCCTCATCTACGCGATGGCGGGCGGTACGCCGGCCCACGCGGAGCTCTCCGCGTCCATCATCTCCGTGCTGCGGCAGGCGCTCCGGGGCCGGTGCTCGGTAATGACCTCCGACGCGAAGGTGCGCGTCGAGAGCACCGACTTCGCCGGCTTCCCCGACACGACGGTGGTGTGCGGCGAGCGCCAGGCGTCGCGGATCGACGCGAACGCCATCACCAACCCGACGCTGCTCGTCGAGGTGACGAGCCGCTCCACCGAGGACTACGACCGCGGCGAGAAGTTGGGGCACTACCAGCAGGTGCCCTCGTTGGCGGTGGTGCTCTTCCTGTCTCACCGCGAGCGCCGCGTCACCGTGGTGGAGCGAACGACCGAGGGCTGGGTCACCCGCGAGGTGCTCGACGGCGGCCAGGTCACGCTCTCGACGCCCGAGGCGACCTTCACCGTCAGCGAGCTCTACGAAGGCGTCGCGCTCGACCCTCGCTGACGCGCCTGAAGCCCCCAAGCCCCTACTTCAACTGGGCTTGTACCCCACGTGTCAGACCCCCATCGCACACTCTCGCACACACCCCCACAGGAGGCTGCGAGATGCGCGAGCGAGAGGCGAAGCAGGTTCGGGCTGATGAGCTGGAGCAGGCGGGCGACGCGCGGAGCGAGCTGCTTCGCGCGGAGGCCACCGGGCGCGACACGGCGGCGCTCATCGCGGCGCGCTGGAGTGAGTGGGTCGGGCGGCTCGACCCGGCGAAGGTGCTGTGTCGGTGGTCCTGGGGGAACCTGGTGGATCTCGCCATCGCCCAGGCGCCGACGGACTGGACGCCGCGGGAGCTTCCGGGCCGGCCGGTGATGGAGGGCCTGGTGCGGTTGGCGCTGGGGCCCGGCGTGTCGCGCGACGGCGTGGAGACGCTCGAGGGGCTGCCGCACCTGGCGCTCTTCGGCGGCGGGCTCACGGCGCGGGTGCTCGGCGTGGAGTCGCTCACCGTCGACCTGCCCGAGGGCGGCTTCCGGGAGCTCGAGCGCCTCGAGGCGCCGAGCCTGCAGGCGCTGCACACGCGGTGTCCGCTGCGCGACGAGGTGACGCTGGTGCGGGGGCTGGCGCAGGCGCGGGGCTTCCCGGCGCTCCAGCGGTGGACGCACCGCTTCGCGTCGGCCGAGGGCGTGCTGGCGCTGCTCGAGCACGGGCCGTGGCTGTTGCGCGGCGGCGAGGGGCTGGTGGTGCTGGCCGAGGCGCCGGTGCTGCGCGCGGTGCCGGCGCGCGTGCGTGAGGCGCTGCCGCGGGCGCAGCTCGTCGAGCTCCCGGGGTGCCCCAGGCCTGGCGACCCAGACGACTCGAACGGCCCGCGGGAGCAGCGCGTGGTGCCGAGGTCTGCGCCGACGAACTTCCGCGCGCTGCCGGCGAAGACCACGCAGTCGCTCCCTTCGATGCAGAGCGAGGACAAGTCGGTCACCACCGTCGGCTCGGGCTTCACCTCGCCCTACCTCGACGCGCCGTGCGGCTGGTGCGGGAGCAAGGACACGAGGCTCATCTGGGAGACGTCGTGGTCGTCGTACTCGCACTTCGAGTCGACCACCTACCGGCGCTGGGAATACGAGTGCCGCGGGTGCGGGCTGTTCAACACCATGCAGGACATGCGCACGCGCTGACGGCTTCGCCGTAGGTGAAGTGCACCGCCTCGAACGGCCCAAGCCGCGGACCATCGAAGCCCCAGTCGTGCATCACCTCGTCGGGGCGTTCACGACCGTGAAAGAGGTGGAGGGTGAGCATGGCGCGAGACGCTACCGCGCGCCCCCGACACCCCGCCTGGGGAGGCGGTGCTAGACGACAGCCCTCGTGAGGGCCCGTCTCGTCGAACAGCTCCGCCGCTGGGCGCCGCTCGTGGCCGGGCTCGGCGCGCTCGGGCTGCTGGTGACGACGCTGCACCCGTCGCTGCCTGGTGGCGACGCCGGCGAGCTCGCTGCCGCGGCGTGCGCGGGCGGGGTGGCGCACCCGCCGGGGTATCCGCTCCACGGGCTCCTGCTCCGCGCGTTCCTCGCGCTGCCCTTTGGGAGTCCCCTGTGGCGGCTCAACCTGACCTCGGCGGTGTGCGGCGCCATCACCGTGGGCCTGCTCGTCGATCTCGTGCGGCGCTGGGCGGGGCGGCTCAACGCGGGCCTGCTCGCCGGCGCCCTCTGGCTCGTGTCGCCGCTGCCGTGGCTCTACGCGACCACCGTCGAGGTGTTCTCGCTCCACGCGCTCCTGGTGACGCTCGTCGCGTGGGTGCTGACGCTCGATGTCGAGGGCCCGACGCCGCGCAGCTCGCTCCTCCTCGGGCTCGCGTGTGGCCTGGCGCTGTCGAACCACCACACCGCGCTCTTCGTGGTCGCGCCCGTGCTGGCGGTCCGCGGGTGGCGGCACGCGCACTGGGAGCGGCTGCTCTTCGGCGGCGCGCTCGGGCTGACGCCGTATCTCCTGCTCCCCCTGTGGAGTGGCGCCGCGACGCCGTTCTCCTGGGGCGACCTGCGCAGCGTCGAGGGCTTCCTCACGCACCTGCTCCGCCGCGAGTACGGCACCTTCCAGCTCGCCAACGCGACCCACGACGCCTCGCTCAGCGGCTTCCTCGAGGCCTTCGCCAGCTTCGAGGCGGCGCAGTTGTACGGAGGCGTCGCGGTGCTCGCGCTGCCGGGCGTCCTCTTCGCCTGGGGCCGCGCCCGCCGCTGGGCGCTGCTGGGCCTGTCGAGCCTCGGGCTGTCGCTGCTCGTCTTCGGCGCGCTCGCGAACCTCCCGACGGCCGACCCGCTCCTGCGAGAGGTCGTGGCGCGGTTCTTCCTGCTGCCGCACCTCCTGCTCTGCGCCGCGGCGGGGCTCTCGGTGTGCTGGCGGCCTGCGCGCCCGGCGATGGCCGCGCTCCCGGCCGCGGTGCTGGCGCTCGGCGTCATGCGGCCGCCCGCGCACGACGCCCACTCCGTGCGACGCTACGGCGAGTGGCTCCTCGCGCAGCCCGACGACGCGCTGGTGCTGACGCAGGGCGACCTCATCGGCAACGCCACGCGGGCGCTGCAGGCCTGCGAGGGCGTGAAGCCCAGGCTGCGCGTGGTGGATCAGCAGCTGCTCTCCTACGGCTGGGCCGTGCCGCGGCTGCGCGTCGCGTTTCCTGACGTCGCCTTGCCCGGTACGCGCTGGCACCCGCGCGACGCCGGCGCCTTCACGCTCGAGCAACTGCTGGCCGCCAACGCCCAACGCTCCATCGTCGTGTGCGGCGACCTCAAGCCCGGTGACGGCACGACCTGGCGCCGGCTCCCCGCGGGCCTGTGTGAGCGCCTCGTGCCGCCGGGCGCCGACGTCGACGACGAGGCCTGGTTCCTCGGCGCGGAGCGGGCCCTGCCGCCGCTCGAGCAGACCTCGCCCACGGCGCCCGCTGGGAGCTGGGAGTTCGCGGTGCGCCGTGATGTCTGGCACGCGCGCGCGCGCCTGGGGCTCTACGCGCTGACGGTCGGCATGGGCCGGGCCGACGACGTGACGTGGCTGCGGCGCGCGTACGGCCTGCTGGCCGACTGCGCGGCCCGCGACGAGGCGCCTCAGGCCGCGGTGTTCAAGAACCTCGGCATCACCGCCGGGCGGCTCGCGCCGGCGGACCCCGCGATGCAGGCCGAGATGAAGCGCGCCCTGCTGCGGTACGTGGAGCTCGCCCCGACTGACGACCCGGAGCTGCCCGCCGTGCGCGCGCTGGCGCAGTGAGGCTTCAGCCCGCGCCGAGCCGTCGCACGAGCACAGGCAGCACCTCGCCCACCCGCGCCTCCACGCGCACCGTCGCGTCGCCGTCCGCGCGCGTGGGCCCCAGGTTCAGCACCGCCACCGGCAGGCCCCGCTCCTTCGCGCGCAGCACGAAGCGGTAGCCCGAGAAGACCGTGAGCGAGCTGCCCAGCACCAGCAGCACCTCGGCGGCGTCGACCCACGCGTAGGCCGCCTCTACGCGCGGCCGCGGCACGGCGTCGCCGAAGAACACCACGTCGGGCTTGAGCGTGCCGCCGCAGGCCGCGCAGCGCGGCACCACGAAGTGCGCGAGGGCCTCGTCGGGCAGCTCCGCGTCGCCGTCGGCCAGGAGCGTGTGCTGCCACTCGAGCGCGCGCGGGTTGTCGGCGAGCAGCCGCGCCTGGAGCGCGTCGCGCGTGACGGACTCACCGCACGCGAGGCACCGCACCTCGGCGAGCGCGCCGTGCAGCTCCAGCACCCCGCGGTGCCCTGCCTTGTGGTGCAGGCGGTCGACGTTCTGGGTGATGAGGCCCGTCAGCGCGCCGGCCGCCTCCCACTCCGCGAGCGCGAGGTGCGCGGGGTTCGGCGTCACGTCGCGAAAGCGCGGCCAGCCCAGCACCGAGCGGGCCCAGTAGCGGGCGCGCGTGAGCGGGTCCTCCACGAAGTCCCGGTGCTGGAGCGGCGGGCGACGGCGGGGCGGGGCGGTGGGCCCGCGGTAATCGGGGATGCCCGAGTCGGTGCTGACGCCGGCGCCGGTGAGCACGCAGACACGGCGATGGCGGAGGAGGTCGAGCAGCGCTTCCACGGCGCGCAAGGCATAGCGCGCAGCCGGGCCCGGCGCTCGGTGGGGGTGCGTCGACCCCTGCCGTGCGCGCGCCGGGGCAGTGAGGCTAGACTCAGCTGTATGGCACGGGCGGTTGCGACTCAGTCTCGGCATCGGTGGAGCGACTTCGTCGCCCTGCCCGAGGACGATCGACGCGAGTTGGTGGACGGACGGTTGGTGGAGGTCGAGATGCCGACGAAGTGGCATGAGTTCATGTGCGTCGTGTTGATGAGCGCCCTCCATGCGTGGGCGCGGCGCAATCCTGGCTACCGGGTGCTTGGCTCTGGCTATCGCCTGAGAATCTCCGACTCCCGCGGCGCGGTGCCCGACGCCCAGCTCATGTCCGATGAGGTCTTCAAGAAGGCCGCCCCCAACGGGCTGGAGCACGGCCACCCGGAGCTCGTCATCGAGGTCGTCTCGCCTTCCAGCCGGACGCATGACGGGCTCCGAAAGCTGGACTGGTATGCGCAGATTGGGGTCCCCGAGTACTGGCTGGTGAACCCCGAGACGCGAAGCCTCGTGGTGCATCGGCTCCAGAACGGCGTGTACGCCATCACCCAGCATGCCGATGGCAACACGGTCTTTCGCTCCGCGACGTTCAAGGGCTTGAAGGTGTCGCTCGCCGAACTGTGGGGCGTGCTGCCCGAGGAGTGACCGCCGCTCAGCGGTGAGGGTGCTCCGCCTGCCGCAGCTGCGCTAAACGAGCGCCATGTCCTCACCGCTCTCCCTGACGGCGCACCCCTCGTTCCCCGGCCTCAAGGGCCCCGTCGTCGTCGCCGTGATGGACGGCGTCGGCGTGGGCGCGCTCGACGAGGCCGATGCGGTGCACCTGGCCCGCACCCCGACGATGGACTGGCTCCGCGCCCACGCCCCGTACCGGACCCTGCGCGCGCACGGCACGGCGGTGGGCCTGCCCTCCGACGACGACATGGGCAACTCGGAGGTCGGCCACAACGCGCTCGGCGCGGGCCGCGTCTTCGACCAGGGCGCGAAGCTGGTGAACTACGCCATCGAGAGCGGCGCCCTCTTCGTCGGCGAGGCCTGGCTCCGCGCCGTGGCGAAGGTGAAGGTCTCCGGCCAGCCGATGCACTTCCTCGGGCTGTTGTCCGACGGCAACGTGCACTCCCACGAGCAGCACCTCTTCGCGCTCCTGCGCCGGGCGGCGAAGGACGGCGTGGCGGCCGTGCGCGTGCACGCGCTGCTCGACGGCCGCGACGTGCCCGAGACGAGCGCGCTCACCTACGCCGCGCGCCTCGAGGCGGTGCTGGCCGAGCTCCGCGCCGCGGGCTGCGACGCGCGCGTGGCCTCCGGCGGCGGCCGCATGAAGGTGACGATGGACCGCTACGAGGCCGACTGGGCCATGGTGGCGCGCGGCTGGAGCCTGCACGTGCGCGGCGAGGGCCGCGCCTTCGGCTCGCTCACCCAGGCCATCGAGGGCCTGCGCGCAGAGACGCCCGGCGTCATCGACCAGAACCTGCCCGGCTTCGTCATCACCGAGAACGGCGCGCCCGTCGGCCCCATTCGGGATGGCGCCGCCGTCATCTTCTTCAACTTCCGCGGCGACCGGGCCATCGAGATTACGCGCGCCTTCGAGGAGCGGTTCTTCACGAAGTTCGAGCGCGGCGCGCCGCCCGACGTCTTCTACGCCGGCATGATGCAGTACGACGGCGACCTGAAGCTCCCGTCGAGCTTCCTCGTGGCGCCACCGGAAATCGACCGCACGCTCTCGGCGCACCTCTCGGCGGCTGGTGTCACGCAGCTGGCCATCAGCGAGACGCAGAAGTTCGGGCACGTCACCTACTTCTGGAACGGCAACCGCAGCGGCGCGCTCCCCGGCGAGACCTGGGTCGAGGTGCCCAGCGACACGCTGCCCTACGAGGAGCGCCCGTGGATGAAGGCCGCGGAGATCACCGACCGCCTCATCACCGAGCTGCAGACGGGCCAGCACCGCCACGCGCGCCTCAACTGGGCCAACGGCGACATGGTCGGCCACACCGGCGTGCGTGAGTCCACCATCGTGGCCGTCGAGGCGGTGGACCTGCAGCTCGGGCGGCTGCTCCCCGTCATTCAGGCCCTCGGCGGGGCGCTGCTGGTGCTCGCCGACCACGGCAACGCCGACGAGATGTACGAGCGCGACAAGAAGTC
>CAYUZK010000164.1:7339-14151 GCA_964449625.1 uncultured Archangium sp. | reverse complement strand
CACTGGGTGCCGCAGGCGCCACAGTTCGCCGGGTCATTGCGCAGGTCGAAGCCCTCGTCGATGAGCCCGTCGCAGTCGTCGTCGACGCCGTTGCAGGTCTCGGTGGGGAAGGTGTCCTCGGCGTCGAGGAGGCCGTTGCAGTCGTTGTCGATGCCGTCGCCGCACACCTCGGCGTCGGCGGTGGGCTTGCAGCAGATGCCGGCGCCGCCCTGAGGCGCCGTGCAGACGAAGCCGTCACCGGCGCAGTCCGTGGTGCTGGTGCAGGAGTAGGTGACGTCGTCCTTGAAGGTGAAGCTGCAGGACATGCCGACGACGAGGCCGGCGGCGCCGGCGAGGAGGACACGCAGGGTGGGGGTCATCAGAAGGTCCCTCCGACGCCCAGCATCCAGCCGGACACGGGGATCGAGTCAGTCGGCTCGCCAGAGTTGATCGGCACCGAGTCGGTGGGGGTGAGGATGATCCACGTGACGCCGCCGGCCACCGCCGCCGCGCCGACGCCGACCAGCACGTTGGCGAGCGTCGCGCTGCCTTCGGCGCCCTTGGCCTCGGTCCGGGTGACGGACACCGGAGTGCCGCCGGCCTCGAGCCGGGCCTTCACCGCCGCGGCCGACTGGCCCACGCCGATGCCCGCGGCGATGGCGACCGCGCCGGCCAGGGCGATGTAGAGGCCGGGGCGCTTGAACAGCGGCGTGCCGGTCGGCTTCTCCGACTGACGGATCTGCGTCATGTCCAGCGGCAGGGCGACCAGCGTCACGGTCACCTCGGCGTTCTTGAGCGGCTCCACCGTCACCGTCTGCTCGAAGGGCTTGTAGCCCGCGCCGGTGACCGTGACCGTGCGCGCGCCGCGCTGCACGATGGCCTCGAGGGAGCCGGAGCCGACCTCCACGCCGTCGACCTTCACCACGGCCGAGGGCTCGGCGCTGTCCACGGTGATCCGCCCGTTGGGGGTGGCCAGCTTCTTGAGCGTGCTGGCGAGGAAGGGGCTCATCTTCTTGAGGTACTCGCGGTCCTTCATCGCCTGGCTCTTGCCGGCGACGCCCAGGAACACCTTCTCGGCCTTCTCGCCGCTGTCCTGGGTGGCGACCAGCACCTCGTTGAGCGCGGGGTCGTAGCCCCAGGCGCTCACCAGCGAGCCGACGCCCTGCTTCTGCACCGTGAAGCGGACCACCCGGTGCGCCTTGAGCTTCTTCGCCGCCTCGTCGAAGCAGGCGTAGGCGGTGCAGGCCACGGCCGCCGCGTAGCCCTCGCCGAGCTGCTCCTTCGCCATCGAGGGCTCGAGCACGGTCTGGAACTGGTCGCCCTGGCCGAGCTGCTTGAGCACCTCCGCCTCGAGCTGCTTTCCGCGGCTGGCGGAGATCTCCTCGGCGTCGCCGGCGGTCACCGCGAGGAGCACGATGATGGGGCGCAGCTCCGACGGGGCGGCCGGGGCCTGCTCCTCGCTCAGGTCGAGCTCGAAGTCCTGCGCGAGGGCGGCGCGCGCGCACAGGAGCGCGGCGGCGAGAAGGCTGGGAAGCGTTGAGCGGTTCACCGGGTCTCCGGGAGGTAGTGGCGGATCTGCGCGGCCAGCTCGGCTGGCCCGTGGCCCACAGGTATCAGCTTCTTGTCCTTCTCGACCAGCCGTTGCTGATCGACGAGGAACTGGAGCGCGTTCTCGAGCACCGTCTTCGAGAGCGCCTCGCTGGCGGTGATGGTGCCCGCGAGGAAGTCGGCGCGGCCCAGCTCGAGCGCGCGCTTGAGGAACTCCTTGCGGTCCACGCCCTCGGGCGGCAGCTCCTCGGCGGTGCGGGCGGCCAGGAGGTAGGACTCGAGCACGTCGCGGAGCTGGTCGGCGAGGAACTGCACCAGCGGCCGCGCGTGCACCTCGGGGGCGATCACCACCCCGCCGTCGGCGCGGTCCACCAGGCCCAGCTTCGAGAGGTGCGCGAGCGTCTCGTCGAAGATCTGCTCGAAGGTCTTGCCCACCGGGTAGAGGAACTCGAGCTTGAAGAGCCGCGAGAGGAAGAGCGCCCGGTCGTGGATCACCCCCGTCACGCTCGCGGGCTCGGTGGCCAGCACCGCCGCGCACACGATGGCGCGCCCGGCCACGAGGTTGAGCAGGGTGTTCTTGTAGAAGCTCAGCTCGGGCCGGCGCTCGTCCTCGACCTGGTAGATGGGCTCGCCGCGGGCCTGCACGATGCGCACGAAGCCGCTGCTGGCGAACATGCGCATGGCGTCGGCGAGGGGGCCGATCACCGTGGGGTCGGCCGGGGCGTCCACCAACAGCCGCGAGAGCGGGGCGCCCAGGTCCGTCACCACGCGCCGGAGGAAGACGACGCGGTCGGTGATCTCCCGCACCGAGGTGCCCCGCCGCCGGTGCGCGAGCAGCGCCGAGGCCAGCAGCGCGTGCGGCGTCACCGTGGACACCCGGCTGATGCCGTACATCACCCGGTGGCCCAGGGCGCGCACCAGCGCCTTCTTCTGATCGTCCGTCGCCGTCGCCCGGTCCACGCCGCGCTCGGCCATCAGCGCCGCGAGCGAGACGGGCTCGTCGAAGGTGAGGTGAATGCGCCCGTAGTTCTCCGAGAGCACCGCCGGCGCCGAGAGGAGCGCCTTCAAGTCCTCCGGCTTCTTCTCGCCGCCCTGGAGCTCCTGCTTGTAGCTCGCGCTCTCCACCACCTTCTCGTAGTCGATGGCGATGGGCACGAAGAGCAGGTCGTTGCGCGCGCCCTCGATCACCGCGTCGACCAGCCAGGTGAAGAGCCCCAGCTTGGGCTGCAGCAGCTTGCCGGTGCGCGAGCGCCCCCCCTCGGGGAAGAACTCGAGGTGTATGCCGTCGTGCACCAGCTTCTTGAGGTACCCCTTGAAGACCGCCGTGTAGAGCTTGTCGCCCTTGAAGCTGCGGCGCAGGAAGAAGGCGCCGGCGCGGCGGAGGAAGGGCCCTAAGGGGAAGAACGAGAGGTTCGCTCCCGCGGCCACCAGCGGCACCGTGTACCCGCGCTTCCACAGCACGTAGCTCATGACGAGGTAGTCGAGGTGGCTCTTGTGGCTGGGCGTCAACACCACCGGCGCGTTGCCGGCGGCCTTCATGGTGCGCTCGAGGCCCGCCTCGTCGACCTCGAGGCCGTCGTAGATGCGGTTGAAGACCCAGTCGAGCACCCCGGCGGCGAAGCCCACCGCCGTGGGGCTGAAGCGCGCCGCGATGGCGTCGAAGTTGCGCCGCGCCTCCTTGAGGAGCGACGGCACCGGGCGCCCCTTCTCCACCGAGATCTCCTGCACGGCCTGCTGGAAGACGCGGTCGCGCATGGCCTCGTCGAGCAGGCGGTCGACGTCCTTGCGCGGGGGGCCGAAGACGGCGCGCGTCTCGCGGGCGAGGTGGTGGTGCAGGGCGCTGCGCACCTTGCGCGCGATCACGGCCGTCGGCTGGTCGCCCTCGTTGGCCAGCACCTCCTTCAAGTCGATGGGCGTGCCGACCCGCAGCTGCGCCCGCCGGAAGTTGCGCAGGAAGGTCGCCGACGAGTGCAGGAAGCCGGGGGCGTCGGGGCTGCCGAAGACGCGATCGAAGACGCTGGGCGTCACCTTCTGCTGCCACTTCTCCCAGACCAGCAGCTCCGGCACCAGGTACACCGGGCAGTCGCAGGTGCGGGCGAGCTGCACCAGGGCGGGGAAGGGGTCCTCGCGGCTCTCGACGCCGCGCGCGGTGTTGAAGCCGCTCTCGCGGAGGAAGATGAGCCCCGAGCCGCCCTGGTTCTTCGCGTACTCGAAGCGCTCGGCGTGGTCGCCGGACAGCCGGGCGAGGGTGAAGGGCCGGGTGAGCCACCGGCGCAGGTTCACCACCGCGCGCACCGGCGGCAGCTCGCGGCGCACCAGCGCCCAGTGCAGGTAGAGGTAGTTGACCCACGCGGTGCTGCGCATGACGTGCACCACGAAGCCCTGGCCCGAGAGGCGCCGCAGCTCCTCCACGCCGGCCTGGGGGAAGCGCACGGGCTCGAAGAAGCGCTCGGCGAGCGCACGCCCCACCGGCCCGAACTCCTGGCGCAGGCGGGGGTCGGCGTCGATGGGCTTGCTCAGGAGCGCGTCTTCGGACACGGCGATCGTCTCCGCTTCAGTTCAGCGAAGGGGTCCGTCACCTTACGCCCCGCGGGGTCACCGGCGTGCGAAATTCGCGCGTCAGCCGTGGGCGTGGGGCCGCCCGGCGCGGCGGCCGGAGGCGCCGAGGCCGACCTGCCGGGCCAGCGCCGCGAAGGTGAGGGCCGGCGCGTCGAAGGGGTCGCGGAACAGGGCGCGCACGTCAGCTCGCGACACGCGGCGGGCCGCGAAGGCGCGGGCCAGGGCGTCACCCAGCAGGTAGCCCAGCGCGTGGCTCACGGGGTGGAAGAGGGCGCCCGTCGGCACCAGCCGCTGGGCCGCGCCCACGTCGTCCTCCAGCGCCGCCGTGACGGCGAGGGTGAAGGCGGCCACCTGCCGGAGCTGCCCTTCGCCATGTTGGAAGTGCCAGGCCCACTCGTCCAGGCCCGTGCAGCGGCGCGTGGGGTTGACCAGGCGGCTGCCGAAGAAGCCGAGGGCCTCCTCGAGGCACCGGGCCCAGAAGGCCTCGGCGCGCGGGCGCGATCGCTCCATGGCGTCGCCGACGGCGAGGTGCCGCACGAAGTGGGCGGCCTCTTCGGCGGCGTGGTTGAGCGAGAGCGCGGCCAGCCACGCGGCCCGCGCCCGGGGGATCCACGCGCTCTCGCGCAGCAGCAGGTGCTGCTCGAGGGCCCGGCGCTCAGCGGCGGTGAAGCGCGCGCGCCGCGCCAGGCGACCCAGCGGATCCTTCTCGCTGGCCGTCAGCACCAGCACGTCGTCGACGGCCGCGCCCACGCGCAGCCCGGTGAAGCGGCCGATCTCCCGCGCGAGGTGCCGGAAGGTCGTCGTGAGGCCCGGCTCGTCGAGCGGGGCGTCACCGGCCTCGGCCTCCACGTAGTCGAGGAAGCTGCGCTGGCAGACGACGGGGCTGGTGTTGACGAGGCAGACCTCGCGGCTCGAGACCTCCACCGCCGGCGTCTGCTCGACCTGCCCGGCGCGGGCGAGCTGCCAGTAGACGCCCTCGGCGTTCTGGTAGACGACGAGGGCCTTGCGCTGCACCTGGCCCAGGTGGGCCTCGACGCGCGCGGGCAGGTGCGCCGGCGTCACGTGGAACTGCCCCACCAGGGCCAGCACGAGCGGGCGATCGGCGGCGGCGGCCGCGCGGGCCAGGCGCTGGGCTGCGTACTCGTCGCGCGTGGCGAGCGAGCGGGGCCCCTGCGCGCGGCGATCGATGGCGACCACCTCGAGCTTCCGCGCGCGCGCCAGCGCCAGCAGGGGCGCGAAGCCCGGCCAGATGTCAAAGGCCCCGCGGTAGGGGTGGCCGATGCGCGTCAAGAAGGCCTTCTCGCGCAGCGTGCCGGCGAGGAAGGCGTCGAGCGTGGCCTGGTGGCGACCCTCGACGAACTCGAGGGCGAGCACCACCCGCCGCCCCGAGGCGAGCGCCGCCTCGACCAGCCCCTGGTACGCCTGCTGGGCCGCGCGCAGCGTGTGGTAGTCGCCCACGTACACGAGGTCTGCCGCCTGCACGCGCGCGTGCACCTCGGGCAGCGTGAGGGCGCCGCGGTGGCGGCGGGTGGCGGCCTCGTAGCGGCGGCGGTACGCGCGGAACGCCGGCGACGCCCCCTGCACCTGCTGCGCGATCTGCTTCGCCTGGTGGCGGAACAAGGACTGCTGCAGCGACAGCGACGAGACCATGGGGCCAGCGACGGTCCCACGCGGGGTGGGGCGCGGCAAATTTCCACCCTTGCGTTGACGAAGGCCACGGTCGAGCATCGGGCTTCCGTGCGCGCCCTCGGCTTCTCCCTCGGTCTCGCCGTCGTGGCCTCCGTCGCGGCGGCGCAGCCGAAGGCCACCTTCCTCCACTCGGCGCCCACCGAGGCGCAGCCGGGGCAGCCGCTCGCTCTCGAGGGGAGCCTGTCGGGCAGCGGCGTGAGTCGCCTCTACGTGCGCGTGCGCGGCCCGGGCGAGCCGTGGGAGGAGTACGCGCTCGAGCTGCAGTACGGCGACCTCTACCGCGTGACGCTCCCCGCGGGGCGCCTGGCTCCGCCGGGCATCGAGTACTACGTCGAAGGCGCGACGCCGGAGGGTGATCGCGTGGCCGTCTTCGCCAGCTCTGGCCGGCCGGTGCGGGTGATCGTCCTGGGCGCCCCGGCTGACCCGGAGCCCGAGCCCACGCCGGCTCCGCCGCCGCCGCGCCCGAAGTGCAAGAAGGGCAAGAAGTGCAAGGACGAGCCCCCGCCCGAGCCGAAGGAGCCCGCGAAGCCGACGGAGTGGGTGGACACCAGCGAGAAGGCGCCGCCCGAGGAGCCGCGCCGGGGCGCCGAGAAGCCGGCGGAGCGGCCGGCCGAGAAGCCCGCGCGCGTCGAGCGCAGCCCCGAGCCCACCGCCGCGCCCCCGCGGAAGCAGACGGAGCTCGAAGAGGAGCTCGCGCTCTACGGCGCCGAGGCCACCGGCGGCGTGGTGCAGCGACTCGAAGCGGGCGCCGAGGCGGTGCCCCTGATGCCCACGGTGCTGACGGCCACGCAGCTGCGCCAGCTCGGGGTGCGCTACGTCTACGAGGCCCTCGACCTGGTGCCGGGCGTGTCGGTGAGCCGCGACGTGCAGGGCTTCTACCGCGTGGCGATGCGGGGCCTGCGCGCCGACGGCGACGTGCTCTTCATGCTCAATGGCCAGCGCCTCAACGGCTTCTACGACGCGAAGGCCCTGGCGCACCTGCCGGTGGACAACCTCGAGCGCATGCCGGACTCCGGCGAGACGGTGTTCGGCACGTC
>CAYUZK010000164.1:0-7329 GCA_964449625.1 uncultured Archangium sp. | reverse complement strand
GGGCCCGCGACGGCCGACGTGGGCCTGGGCAACGTGACGGGCCTCATCAACCTCGTGACGCGCCGTGACCCCGGCGTGCGCGCGTCGGCCAGCGCCGGGCTCCACGAGGCCTTCGACGGCCACCTCAACGCCGCGGGGCGCTTCGGAGCGGTGACGCTCTTCGCCGACGCCGACGTGGCGAGCCAGTTCGGCGAGCGCCGCCGCGTCACGCGCGACGGCCTCGACAGCGCCACGGTGCAGCGCCCCAAGACGACCAGCGATCGACGGCTGTTGATCAACGGCGGGGCGGGCGCCTCCATCGACCTCGCGGGCAGCGGCGTCGTCGACGCCTCCGTGCGCGTCATGCACGAGGGCCGCTCGGCGCTGGTGGGGCTCTTCGACGTGGTGGGGCCCGACTCGAAGCTCGAGTGGACGGTGGTGCAGGCGCAGGCCGGCTGGAAGCGGCCGCTGGGCGAAGGGCACGAGCTCTCGGTGCGCGCGTGGTTCGACCTGCAGAGCGTGAAGCGGCTGTGGCAGGTGGCGCCCGACGGCTGGCAGATCCGCCCGGCGGACCCGACCACGCTCTTCCCCGACGGGGCCTTCGAGCAGGTCACCTTCGGGAGCACCGGCGCTGGCGTCACCGCCAAGGGCGAGTTCACGCTCCCGGCACGCAACCGCCTCGTCGCGGGGCTCTCGGTCGAGTACCAGGCGCTGGGCAGCTACGAGCTCGTCACCAACTACGTGCCCGGCTCCAACGTCAACGCCAACGCCTTTCAGCGGCCAGACGGCCTCCGCTTGCCGACCGAGAACGGCCTGGGCGGCCGGGGCCCTGCGGCCGATCGCTTCGGCGTGGGCCTCTTCGTCGCCGACACGTGGACGCCCATCGACGCGGTGTCCATCCACGCCGGGCTCCGGGTGGACTTCACGCAGCTCCCGCGCGCCGACGCCTTCGGGCAGTGGCTCGGCAGCACGGTGGTGCCGTCGTTCGGGCCGCGGCTGGGCCTCACCGTCACGCCGACCCGCTCGCTGGTGCTGCGGGCCAACTACGGCCGCAGCTTCCGCGCGCCCACGCCGCTGGAGCTGGCCGACGTGGTGCCCAACAGCGACTTCAACCAGGGCCGCTTCGTGGGGAACCCGGAGCTGCAGGGGGCCTGGCTGGACGCGGTGGAGCTGGGCGCGGAGTACGTGCAGGGCGTCGGCGACGGGAAGCTGCGCCTGCGCGCCAACGCCTTCTACGAGCGCGTCACCAACGCCATCGTGCAGGTGGACACCTCGGGCAACCTGGTGCCGTACCGCAACCGCCCGCTGGGCGTGCAGGCCGTGGGGCTGGAGGGCGAGGCGCGCTTCGAACTCACGCAGCGCCTGGCGGCCTGGGTGAACGCCTCGTGGGTGCGCCCCGAAGATCTCACGGCGCCGAGCCAGAGCCGCATCCTCACCGACGTGCCCCAGGTGCGCATGAACGGCGGCGTGAGCCTGCCGCTGGGCCGCTGGCTCAACCTCGACCTCGTGGCGCGCTACGCCTCGGAGCGCCGCAACAACAGCCGCTCGGTGCTGGAGCTCATCCGCCGCTACACGCTGCCGGCGAACACCACCGTCACCGCGCAGCTGCGCACCGAGCCGCTCTTCGACGTTCTCGAGCTGGCGGTGCTGGGGCAGAACGTCTTCGCCTTCGAGTACGCCGACGACGCCGCCCGGCCCGATCGCATGACGGCGGGGGTTCCCCGCGAGACGTGGAACGTGTTTGCCTCGGCGAGGCTGGGGTTCTGATGACGCGCCTGCTCCTTGGACTGCTGCCGCTGCTCGCCGCCCTGCCGGGCTGCCTGGCGTACAACGATCAGTGCCAGCCGCTGGTGGAGAACCCCAACGAGCGGGTGGCCTTCATCGCCCAGGGCACCGAGATCTTCCTCGACCGGCCCAACGCGCGGCACGCGCCCAACGCCATCGCGCAGCACGCCGCCGACGCCTTCGCCTGGGTCTTCTCCGAGACGGATCGCCCGGTGGACTTCGCGGTGGTGAATGGCGGCTCGATCCGCGCCGAGGGGCTGTGCGTCACGCGCAACATCCTGCGCGCGGGGCCGCTCTCGAACGGCGTGCTGCACGAGATCATGCTCTTCGAGAACCCGGTGCAGGCGGTGGACCTGAGCGAGCAGGAGGTCATCGACATGTTCGAGCACTCCGCCGAGCGCCTCTTCACCAGCCCCGCGCCCATCAACTCGCCCGCGGGCTCGTTCCTCCAGGTCTCCGGGGCGGTGCAGATCGCCATCGACTGCGCCCGGCCCGCGGGAGACCGGGTCACCTCGATCCGCATCAACGGTCAGCCCGTGCAGCGCCCGGGGCGCCCGCTGAGCCAGCTCAAGTACCGCCTGGCCTCGTCGAGTTTCATCATCGGCGGCGGCGACGGCTACTCGATGCTCGCGGGCCGCGGCACCGACCCGTCGCGCAACCCCAGCAACGCGCAGCGCGCCGGCGGCATCGACTCGAACATCGCGGCGGCCTACCTGCGCCAGAGCAGCTTCAACACCACCGTGGAGGCCGGCCTCCGGGTCGACCCGGCGCGCATGACGCTGGTCAACTGCTCGGTGCCGTCCCGCCCGTCGAACTGAAGGTCGCGCGCAAGACGACGCCCCCCGCGACGCGTGGTCTCGGGAGGCGTGGTGCGCCGGGCGGAGGCGCGAAAGTCAGCGCGGGACGGCTTCGAGCACGTCGTTGGGCGACGGCATGCGCTTGAGGTCCGCGCGCGCCACCTTCCACGCCTGCTGCACGATCCACGACAGGGAGCGGTCCTGGCGCTGCGACTCGATCTCGATCTCCTTGAGCATCTCCTCAGGGAAATAGAGCGACTGCTTGCGATGATCGGTCGTCGACATCAGCGATCCTCGCGGGGGTCCGGCGCGCCGGCGACGTCGTTCACCGCGGGGAAGGCCTTGATGCGCTCGCGGGCGATCTTCCACGCCTGCTGCACGACCCAGGACAGCGAGCGGTCCTGCCGATTCGCCTCCTCCTGGATCTCCTTGAGCATCTCCTCGGGGAAGTAGAGCGACTGCTTACGCTTGTCGGTGCCAGACATGGGGTGACGTCTCCAGTCACACAGCGGGGAAAGGAAGGAAACCAGCCGAGTTATCCGACATTGGTTTCCGGGAAGCAACCATTTCCCCGGGCTGCGCTCCTGGGGCGTCGCACGCTAGAAGCCGGGGCATGCGCAGGTTCCTCGCCTTGATGGTGCTCTCGACGGTCCTGGGGTGCCGCTGTGGCCCCCAGGTCAACCAGGTGCCGCCCTCGCTGGGGGTGACCCCGGCGGGCCTCGACTTCGGGCAGGTGAAGGTCGGCGAGACGAAGACGCTGCCCCTGCGCCTCGAGGCGCGCACCCGGGCCGAGGTCACCTTCTCGTCCATCGCGGTCGAGGGGCCGGCGGCCGCGGCCTTCCGCCTGGGCACGACGCCCGGCGCCCTGGAGCCCTCGGGCTCGGCGACGGTGACGGTGACCTTCACCTCGAGCGCGGTGGCGGCCTTCACCGCCGCGGTGGTGATCACCAGCGACGATCCTGATCGACCGGTGACGCGCGTGGCGCTGGTGGGAGAGGGCGCGGAGCCCCGGCTGGAGGTCACCCCCGAGTGCGAGGCAGCCCGCGGGTGCCTCGGGACGGCTGTGGTGTCGCCGCCGTCGATCGACTTCGGCGCCGAGCCCTTCATGCGGCTGAGCCCCGTGGACCCCACGCGGCTGCCCTCGGTCACCCTCGTCAACGCCGGGGCCGTGCCGCTCGTGGTGTCCAGCGCGCGCTTCGAGGGCGCCGACGCCGCGGCCTTCTCGCTGGCGGGCAACGCCACCTTCCCGGCGGGGGGCCTCACGCTCGACGCGGCCGAGGGGAGGAACCTCGCCATTCGCTTCGCGCCGACGAGCGAGGGGCAGGGCGCCTACGCGGCGACGCTGGTGATCGAGTCCGACGATCCCGCGGCGCCGACGGTGAGCGTCGCGCTCTCGGGCACGCTCAAGCCCAACTTGCCGCCGGTGGTGTGCGCCAACCTCGTGCGCGTGGTGCCGCAGGTGCTCGGCGACGCGCCCCGCGACTACGGCACGGCGGCGGAGTGGGCGGCCCTCGTTCCTCCGCCGGCCGGAGGCTACGACTTCACCACCACGCGCGACGTGCGCCCCGACGAGCTCGCGGTGTTCTCGGCGCTCTCGGAGGCGGCGAACCCGGCGGCCTGCACCACGGACCCCGAGGACGCGCGCACGGGCCTCACCTTCGCCTGGCAGCTGATCGCGGCGCCGCCGGGGGCCCAGGGCCTGGCGCTCTCGGGCGTGGCCACGCCGCAGGTGCAGCTGCGGCCGCTCATCACCGGCGAGTACACACTCCGCCTGACGGTGACGGACTCGCGGCAGAGCGCGACCAGCGTAACGCTCCGCTTCGCCGTGGCGGTGAAGCAGGACCTCGTGGCCCAACTGAGGTGGCCGGGCTTCGCCGGCGTCGATCTCGATCTCCACCTCGTGCGGCCCTCGGCCGGCGGCAGCGACCCGTTCGACGGGGTGTTCGCGCCCTTCAGCGCGGGCGCCGGCGGGAAGACGTCGGGCGACCTCAACGGCTACGCGCGGCGGCAGCGCGACGCGAACGTGCTCGCCGGCTACGACTTCGACTGGGGGCTGGCGGGCGCCTCCGATGATCCGGTGCTCAACGTGGACGACCGCGGCGACGGCCAGCTGCTCGAGAACATCTCGCTCAACTTCCCTGAACACGACGCGGCGTGCGCGACGCCGCCGTGCACCTACCGGGTCTACGTGCACGTCTTCAACGACGCCCGCGCGCACGCCGCCCCGGCCGCCTGCGTGGTGGACGGCGGCGTGGGCTGCACCGACGGCCAGGCCTGCGAGTGCCCCGGCGATCAGCGGTGCGTGGCCGAGAGCGCGCCCATCGGCGCTGTGCCCCTCGGCGCTGGCAAGTGCTACCCGGCGGCCGAGCCCGTGGTGCAGCTCTTCTTCCGCGGGAGCCCCACGCCGGCGAGCGTCATTCCGCTGGAGGGCCTCACGCCCCCGGATTCGGTGCGCCTCGCCGCGCCCTGCACGACGTGGCACGTGGCCGACGTCGCCTGGCCCGCGCGGAGCGAGACGGGCTCGCTCCCCGACGGGGGCACGCCGCCGCCGGTGGTGACGGTCATCGGCGCCGATGGGGCGGGCCGGGTCGCCACGCCGCGGCTCGCGCGCTTCGGCTACCGCCAGGCCGGCGGCAGCCTGCAGTGCAGCCCCGACGGCACCGCGGGCCCGCTCGACTGGTACGCGCGACAGCCGTAAAAAAAAGGGGCGCTCCATGCGACAGCCATGGAGCGCCCAGAAAGAGGGACGGGTCGGCGAACCGACCCGATCCCGTGAACCCTGGAGGGGAGGGGGGGGACTCCAGGGTCCAACGTCGAACTGTTTCGCGTGGAACTTGCCGAGGTGGACTTGCATTCCCCGGACCGCCGCGAAGACCAGACAATCATAAGGTTGTGGACCGACCGCCGCAACTCAAGGTCAAGAGAAAAGTGACAGGACTGAAATCACAGGAAGATGAGTGGGTTGCGCGCTTCGAGGAGTCCCTGCTCCGGTCGCTGCGGCGGTTGGGCCTCACCCGACGGGGAGTGCTGGTGGCCGTGTCGGGCGGCCCCGACTCCATGACGCTCCTGTCAGGGGTGGCTCGGCTCGCCGGCCGGCTGGGGCTCATGGTGAAGGCGGCGACCGTCGATCACCGGCTCCGACCCGGGTCGACGGAGGAGGCCGCGGCTGTCGGCGCCTGGGCGCACGCGCACGGCGTGGCGCACCGGGTGCTCGAGGCGCCCGTGGCGCCGGGCGCTGGCGTCGAAGCGGTCGCGCGGGCTGCCCGGTACGAGGCACTCCACCTGGCGGCGCGCGCGCTGGGCTGCGAGGTCGTCTTGACGGCGCACACCGCGAACGATCAGGCCGAGACGTTGCTCATGCGGCTGGCGCGCGGCACCTCGCTGCGGGGCGCCGCCGGCGTGCGGAGCCAGCGGGCGGACGGCGTGCTGCGCCCGCTCCTCTTCGCCACGCGAGAGGAGATCGAGCGCTACGTGAGCGCCCTGTCGCTGCCCGTGGTGCGCGACGCGATGAACGCCGACGACGCGCTGCTGCGCACGCGGGTGCGCCAGGGGGCGCTGCCGGCCCTCGAGGCCGCGGCGGGGCCGGGGGTGGTGGGCGCCCTCGCGCGCTTCGCGCAGCTCGCCGCCGAAGACGACGCCTGGCTGCAGGCCGTGGCCGAGCGCGCGCTCGAGCGGCTGCGGTGGCCGGACGGCAGCGTGGAGCTCGTGGGGCTGCTCGCCCTCGACGCCCCCATCGCCCGGCGGGTCGTGGCTCGCTGGCTCGAGTCAGCGCGCGTGGGCCTCGACGCGCCGCTCGTGGAGGAGGTGCTGGCCGCCGCGAGGGAGGGTCGAGCGACGCCGCTGCCGGGCGATCGGGCCTTCGCCTGCGCGAATGGCCGGGGGGCCCTGGCGCCGGCGCCCCCCCGCCAACTTCACTGAACTTCATCAGGAAGGCGCGGGCGCTGCGCGGGGTGTTGGGTTATACAGGACCGGTCGCAACGAAAGGGCTTCCGAACCGTGCGTTCCAGCTACAAGACGATCGGCCTCTGGGTGATCCTGATCATCCTCTTCGTCGCCTTCTACCAGTTCTTCTCGGGCGCGAAGGTAGATGTCCAGAGCATCACGTACTCGACCTTCCAGAAGAAGATCGCCGAGAAGAAGATCACGGCGATCACCATCAAGGGGAGCGTCTACTCGGGCACCCTGGCCGACACGAACGAGCGCTTCACAGCGACCGGCCCTGCGCCCGACAGCCAGATGCTGCGCGAGCTGCGCGACGCCAACGTCGACGTGGCCATCGAGAAGCCCGAGGAGAGCAGCCTCTGGGTCAGCATCTTCGTGCAGTGGCTGCCCATCGTCTTCCTGTTCCTCTTCTTCCTCTTCTTCATGCGGCAGCTCCAGGGCTCCGGCGGCAAGGCCATGAGCTTCGGCAAGTCGAAGGCCAAGCTCCTCTCTGAGAGCCACAACAAGATCACCTTCGCCGACGTCGCCGGCATCGAGGAGTGCAAGGAGGAGCTCGAGGAGATCATCGCCTTCCTCAAGGACCCCAAGAAGTTCACCAAGCTCGGCGGCCGCATCCCCAAGGGCGTGCTGATGATGGGCTCTCCCGGCACCGGCAAGACGCTGCTGGCCAAGGCCGTGGCGGGCGAGGCCGGCGTGCCCTTCTTCAGCATCTCGGGCTCGGACTTCGTCGAGATGTTCGTGGGCGTCGGCGCCAGCCGCGTGCGCGACCTCTTCGAGCAGGGCAAGAAGAACGCCCCCTGCATCATCTTCATCGACGAGATCGACG
>CAYUZK010000163.1:9964-14188 GCA_964449625.1 uncultured Archangium sp. | reverse complement strand
AGCTCGCCGAGGAAGCTGCGCTCGTCGAGGAGCTGCGTCGCCTCCTGCAGCGCGCCGAGCGCCACCACGTTCTTCACCACCACGCTGCCCAGCCGCTGGGCGATGGCGGCGCACGGCACGGGCAGCACGCGCACGCCCTCCGCGACGGCGGGCACCTTCGAGATGACGCTCGAGTCGTAGATGACGAGCCCGCCCGGCCGCACGGCCGCGGCGAACTTGTCGAGGCTCGGCGCGTTGAAGGCGACCAGCACGTGCGGCGCGGGGGCGGCCGGCGAGAGCACCTCCTCTTTCGCGAGGTGCACGTCGGCGTACGAGGTGCCGCCGCGCGACTCGGGCCCGTAGCTGGGGATGTGCGTCGAGTCGAAGCCCTCGGCGATGGCCGCGCGCGTCAGCAGCATGGCCGCCGTCTGGGCCCCGTCGCCGCCGGCGCCGGCGAGCTTCACCGACACGTCGGCCGGGTCGAGGTGCGCGGGGAAGCCGGCGCAGAAGCGCTCGGGCTTCTCGCGCGAGGCGTCGAGGACCTCGAGGAGCCGGTCTGCGTCGAACGTCGGCGTACCAGGGTCGAACCAGGGCTCACGCACCTCGTCCTTCACCACGCCGAGCGGGTAGACCTTCGCCAGCACGTCGCGCACGTGCTCCTCGGACTGCTGCGGCGTGAGCCCCCAGTGCGTCGGGCACTCCGCGAGCACCTCGACGAAGCCGAAGCCGCGCCCCTCGACCTGCAGCTGGAGCGCCTTCTTGATGGCCGCCTTGCAGCGCTTGCGCTCCTTCTGGCTGAAGAGGGCGCAGCGCTCGACGTAGGCCGCGCCATCGAGGCGGGCGATGACCTCCGCCACGTGCATCGGCTGGCCCTGCATCTGCGAGCGCCCCTCCGGCGTGGTGGTCGACCACTGCCCCATGAGCGTGGTGGGGGCCATCTGCCCGCCCGTCATCCCGTAGATGGCGTTGTTGATGAACACCACGCTGATGGGGATGCCGAGCTGCGCCGCGTGCATGATCTCCGCGAGCCCGATGGACGCGAGGTCGCCGTCGCCCTGGTAGCTGACGACGATGCTCTTCGGGTTCGCCAGCTTGTGGCCCAGCGCCACCGCCGGCGCCCGCCCGTGCGCCGCCTGCGTGTTGCCGGTGTCGAAGTAATAGAAGAGGAACACCGCGCAGCCGACCGGCGACACCATCACGGTGCGGTCCTCGACGCCGAGCTCCACCAGGGCCTCCGCGAGGTACTTGTGCGCGAGCCCGTGGCCGCAGCCCGGGCAGTAGTGCGTCGTCGCGCCCTTGAGGCCCTTGCCGTGCGCGTGGCGGTCGAAGTGCTCGAAGAACGCCGCGCCCTGCTGCTTCACCGTGCCGCTCATTGCTCCACCTCCGTCACCGCGCGGACCGCGTCGTAGATCTCCTGGTCATTGGGCAGGATGCCGCCCATGTGCCGCACGTGGTGGAACTCGATGCCGCTCACGTCGGCGTGGTGCAGGGCGAGCCGCAGCTCGTCCTCGAGCTGCCCGGCGCTCGCCTCCACCACCACCACGCGCTTCGCCGCCTGCAGGTGCTGCGCGAGCGCGTCGATGGGGAAGGGCCACAAGCTGACGGGCTGGAAGAGCCCCACCGGCCGGCCCTCGGCGCGCAGCCGCGCGACCGCGGCCCGGGCCATGCGCGCCGGCGTGGTGCAGGCGATGACCAGCGTGCGCGCGCCGTCGAGGCGGTAGCCCGTCGAGCGCTGCTCCGCCGCCCGCATCGCGTCGTACTTCCGGCACAGATGCTCGTTGTGGCGCTCGAGGTCCGCCCAGTCCTGGAAGATGGAGGTGTTCAGGTTGCCGCGGTGCGCGGCGTCGCCCCACACCGCCCAGTCCGGGAGCCCCGGCTCGACGAGGTGGTCCGGCAGCGTGACGCGCCCGGTGATCTGCCCGAGGAAGCCGTCGGCCGCGATGATGACGGGGTTGCGGTACTTGAAGGACAGCGCGAAGGCCTCGAAGGTGAGGTCGAGCATCTCCTGCGGCGAGCTCGGCGCGAGCACGATGGCGTGCGTGTTGCCGTGCCCCAGCCCGCGGCACATGAGCTTGATGTCGCTCTGCTCCGGCCCGATGAAGCCCAGGCCCGGGCCCGGCCTCATCACGTTGACGAACACGCCCGGCAGCTCGGCGCCGATCATGTAGCTGATGCCCTCGAGCATCAGGCTGAAGCCCGGCGAGCTGGTGAAGGTCATCGTCGGCAGGCCCGCGCCGCCCGTGCCGTACATGTGATTCACCGTGGCGGTCTCGCTGCAGGCCTGGAGGAACACGCCCTGCAGCTTCGGCTGCAGCTTCGCCATGAGCTCCGCGCCCTCGGTGGAGGGCGTGATGGGGTAGCCGAAGACGTGGCGGCAGCCCGCGAGGATGGCGCCGATGGCCGCGGCGTAGTTGCCCTTGAGCACCAGCGGCTCCACGCGCGGCAGCGGCACCTTCTTCGGCGCGATGGCCGCCGGGCGCGGGCGGCGCGCCTGCTCGCCGTGGAGGTGCTTCGGGTCCTCGAGCTCGTACCGCTCCGTGCCGAGGCCATACGGCTCGGGGCACGCCGACACGCACAGCGCGCAGTCGTTGCAGACGGCGCGGTCGATGTGGACCGGGATGAGGCCGGACGCCTGGTTGATGTCCGTGCCCAGGGAGATGGCGTGCTTCGGGCAGGCCTCGACGCAGCGCCCACAGCCCTTGCACAGCGCCTCCGTGACGACCACCTCGGGTCTCGGTGCGGCCATGGCGGCTCCTTTCGCGCGACGCGCAGACCTTAGGGAGCGCGGGCCTTCGGCACGAGCACCGGGCGCGCGGCCAGCGTCGGTCCGCCTACTCGGAGCCTGAAGCAAAGAGCTACCGGGCCAACGCCGTCGAGGTGACCGTCGCGAGCGCGTGCACGAGGCGCTCCGGGCGGTCCACCACCGACGCCCGACCGTGGCCGAACATCGCCGGTAGCCAGCGGTGCGCCGCGGGGTCCACCGCGAGCGCGTGCGTCACCACCCCGGCGGCCTGCGCGTCGGTGACCGCCCGGTGCACGTCGGCGACGCCGTGGCGGCCCTCGTAGCGGTCGAGGTCGCTGGGCTTCCCGTCGCTCACCACGAGGAGCAGCTTCTTCTTCGCCCCGCACTCGAGGAGCTGACGCGTCGCGTGCCGCAGCGCCGCCCCGATGCGCGTGTAGCCGGCGGGCTCGAGGCTGACCAGGCGCCGCGCGCCGAGGCTCCAGGGCTCGTCGAAGCGCTTGAGGGTGAGGCTGCGGCAGTCGCGGCGCGTCTGACTGCAGAAGGCCGTCACCGACACCTCGTCGAAGAGGCCCTCGAGCGCGTCGCCGAGCGCCACCACGGCCTCGCGCTCCACGTCCATCACGCGGCGGTTGGCGACCCAGGCGTCGGTGCTCAGGCTCGCGTCGAGCAGCACCAGCACCGCGGTGTCGCGCGTGTGGCGCCGCCGCGAGGCGTAGAGCCGGTCTTCTCCCGTGTGGCCCGCGCGCAGCGCCCCGTAGCGGGAGATGAGGGCGTCGACGTCGACGTCGGGCCCGCTGCGCTGCCGCAACCGCCACGCGCGGCCCGCCTCGAGTTGCTCGAAGACCCGCCGCAGCCCCGTGGTGGTGCGGGCCATCTGGGCGCGCACCTCGCGGAGCCGCGCGTCGGCGTCGGCCACCACCGGCACCTCGCGGGAGGTGACGCGGCACCAGTCGCGCAGCCACTGGCGCTTGCCCTCGTCCCACTCGTCGTAGCGGAACTCCGCGGGCGCCTCGTCGGGCCCGTCGTCGACGCCGCCGCCGTCGAGGAAGACGTCGGCGCGGTAGAGGCTGCGCGCGCGCTGCCGGCTGCGCACCACCTGCCGCAGGTCGAGCTCGTCGAGGGCCTTTTCGTGCGCGGCGAGCTCGTCGTCGCCGTCGATGCGCTTGCTGCCGCCCTTGTAGGTCTCGAGCGTGTGCACCTTCTCGAAGCTGTGCACCAGCGGGTTCTCGGCGAGCTGGTTCTGCGGCTCTTCGAGGCGCTCGAGGCGGCCGGTGGCCTTCTTCTGACGCTCCGTCGCCCCGGGCCCCGCACCGGCCGCGTCGTCGTGCGGCTCGTGGGCAGACGGGCCTGCGCGGCCCCGGCTCGCGGGCAGCAGCTCGCCCCAGAGCCACACCGGGGCGGGCGAGCGCGCGGATCGAGAGAAGAGCCGCCGTGGCGTCGCGGGCAGCGGCGGCAACCGCTGGAGCGCGAAGGCGAGGCGCTCGACCGCCAGGCCCGCGGCG
>CAYUZK010000163.1:6047-9864 GCA_964449625.1 uncultured Archangium sp. | reverse complement strand
ACGAGGTTCTCCACGGCCCAGGTCGCCGCCGACGCATTCTCGGGCACGACGCGGTGCTCCCGCGCGGCGCGCTCGAGGCGCGGCAGCACGCCACCGAGCGAGGGGGCCTCTTCGAGCAGCCGCGCGCGCGTCAGGGGCGTCGCCAGCGCCGTGGCCACCAGCGTGAGCTCGCCCGAAGTGCCCCTCGGCAGCACGAGGCCGCACAGCCGCGACGCGCAGGCCCACGCCAGCCGCGCCACCACCGCGGCCTCGTTGAGCGCCCGGCTCGGCGCCGCGTCGAGGGCGCGCGGGAGCAGCAGCGTGTCACCGCTCCAGCCGCCGGCGTCGTCGGTGAGCTGCACCGTCAGCGGCAGCCCGGTGACGAGGCGCGCGAGGCGCTCGAGGCGCACCAGCTCAGGCTCGAGGGCGACGCGGCGCGCGAGGGCCACGCCGGCCTGGCGCGGTGAGAGCCACCGCCGGGTGGCGTCGAAGGCGGCGCCGAAGAGGGCTTCGTCCCAGGACATGGCGGCGCCGCTCCTCTTAGAAGGCGAGGTCGACGAGGTCCTCGAGCGCGCGGGCCGTCGGCCGGTCGTCGGTGAGCGGCTGCACCAGCGTGGCCCGGCACGCGACGCGCGGGTTCAGCCCGCTGACGATGAGCTGCGCGGCCATCACCAGCAGGCGCGTGGACACCGTCTCGGCGAGCCCCAGGTCCTCCTGGGCGCGCACCTTCTTCGCCCACAGCACGAGGCGCCGGGCCTCCTTCGCGTCGAGGCCCGTCTCGCCCTGCAGCACCTCCACCTCGGCCTCCTCCGGCGGGTAGTCGAAGTGCAGCGAGACGAAGCGCTGGCGCGTGGAGGGCTTGAGCTCCTTGAGGCCGCGCCGGTAGCCGGGGTTGAAGCTGGCCACCACCATGAAGCCGTCGGGGGCCGTCAGCACCTCGTCGTTGCGGTCGAGGTAGAGCTGCCGCCGGTGGTCGGTGAGCGGGTGGAGCAGCACCACCACGTCCTCACGCGCCTCCGCCACCTCGTCGAGGTAGAGGATGGCGCCCTGGCGGACCGCGCGCGTCGCGGGGCCGTCTTGCCAGACGGTGTCACCGCCGCGCACGAGCCACCGGCCCACGAGGTCGGCGGCGCTCGTCTCGTCGTTGCAGGCCACGGTGACGAGCGGCCGGCCCAGCCGCTCGGCCATGAACTCCACGAAGCGCGACTTGCCGCACCCCGTGGGGCCCTTGAGCAGCATCGGGAGGCGCTGTGCGTGGGCGCGCTCGAAGAGGCTGACCTCGTCACCGATGGGTCGGTACCAGCTCTTCGAGCGCGCCATGGCGTCAGCTCCTCGCCGCGGCGGCCGCCGCGGGCAGCGCGTCGGGCGGGGTTGCCGAGCGCGCGACGCCCGGCGTCAGGGTTCCCCTGGGCCAGCCGGAGCGGATGAAGTCCCACATGAAGACCAGGATGCCCGACGAGAAGAGCGTCGCCGCGAGGATGAGCCCCCAGAAGTGCATCTCGATCTCCGACTGCACCGTGAGGAAGTCCATGCCCGCGCGGCGCTCCAGCACCACCTGCGAGACGCCGGCCACCGCGAAGGCGAGGGTCATCGCCGTCATGCCGACGTTGCTGGTCCAGAAGGCGAAGCCGGCGGTGGGCTTGTCGTAGAGCTTGCGGCCCGTCAGCAGCGGCATCGCGTACACCATGATGGCCAGCACCAGCATCGCGTAGGCGCCCCAGAAGGCCATGTGCCCGTGCATCGCCGTCACCAGCGTGCCGTGCGTGTACATGTTCACCTGCGGCAGCGTGTGCGCGAAGCCGAGGAAGCCGGCGCCCACGAAGCTCATGAAGGCGCAGCCCACCGTCCACAGCAGCGCGATGCGGTTGGGGTGCGTGCGGCCGCCCTTCTTCGCCATCGAGAAGGCGTAGATGGCCATGCCGAGGAAGGCGAGCGGCTCGAGCGCGCTGAAGAGGCCGCCGATCCACAGCCAGTACCGCGGGGTGCCGATGTAATAGTAGTGGTGGCCCGTTCCGAGGATGCCCGAGAGGAACGTGAAGCCCACGATGACGTAGAGCCACTTCTCGATGAGCTCCCGGTCGACGCCGGTGAGCTTGATGAGCAGGTACGAGAGGATGGCGCCCATGATGAGCTCCCACACGCCCTCGACCCACAGGTGCACCACCCACCAGCGCCAGTAGCTGTCCACCGTCTGGTTGGTGGTGGGGATCATGCCCGGCAGGTAGAGCAGCGCGGCGGCGAGCAGGGCGAAGAAGAGCACCATCGAGGTGGTGGTCTTCTTGTCGGCCTTCCACACCGTCCACCCGATGTTGGCGATGAAGAGCAGCACGTCGGCCACCACGAGGAAGTCGAGCGGCCGGGGGATCTCGAGGAACTTGCGGCCCTCCCACCAGTTGAAGTGGAAGCCGATGACGGCAGTGACGCCCACCACCACGAAGGCGATGAGCTGCACCCAGGCCAGCTTCGGCCAGGCGAGCTCCCGGTCACACTCGTCGGGGATGATCCAGTACGCGGCGCCCATGAAGCCGGCGAGCAGCCACATCACCAGCAGGTTGGTGTGCGTGGCGCGCGCGGTGTTGAAGGGGATCCACTCGTGCAGGCCGTCGTAGCCCGCGTGCGCGAAGGCCATGATGAAGCCGTACACGAGCTGCAGGAACAGCAGCAGCATGCAGGTGGCGAAGAAGGCCCAGGCGACCCTCTGGCTCTCGTACTTCATCGGGCATTCTCCTTCTGCGTGGCGAGGAAGGTGGCGAGCTCGCCCACCTGTGCGTCGGTCAAGGGCAGCTTCGGCATCGTCGTGCCCGGCTTCACGGCCGCGGGGTCCGAGATCCACTTCGTCAGGTACGCGGCGTCGAACTTCGCGCCCACGCCGTCCAGCGCCGGGCCCAGCGTGCCGCCCGCGCCGTTGAGCGCGTGGCAGCCCGTGCACAGCTGGTTGAACACCAGCGGCCGCGCGGCCGCCGCGGCGCCGCTCACCTCGCGCTGCGCCGGCGCCCCCAGCGTCGGCTTGGCCGGGAAGCCGTTGAGGTCCACCGTGCCCACCCACTCGAAGAAGGCGACGAGGTCCTCAATCTCCGCCGGCTTGATGTGGTAGTTCACCATCTTCCGCTGGCCGGGGAACATCGCCTCCGGGTCCTTGAGCATCAGGCGGATGAAGTCGGCCCCGCGACGCTCGAACACCTTCGTCAGCTCAGGCGCGTAGTACGCCCCTTCACCGAAGAGCGTGTGGCAGCCCATGCAGTTGTTGTGGTCCCACAGGTCCTTGCCGCGGATGACCGCTGGCGAGATGCCCGCCTCATTCGTCTGCGCGGGGATCCGCTGAAACGTGTCCCATGTGAGCCCCAGGAAGATGAACGAGAACAGCCCCGTCCCTCCCAGGAAGAAGGCCTTCGCGGCCGATTTTGAAAGCATGCGTGGTGGCTCCCTGCTGGCGCCTCACGTCGGCGCAGGCAGGTCGCCTTTCAGGTGTCGTGCCATCGACTGCGTTCCCCCCGCGGCCACCCAAGCAAGCGTGACTTCTTGTTCCAGTGTGGTTCAGAAGGGAACATTTAGAAGGTGCGGTGATTTGTCGCGGGCAGCGACATGAGTTGGCGTCATCCGTGCAATGGAGCGTGAGCGCCAATCCAGGCCTCCCTTGGGGGAAAGACCCATGCAGCTTGCAGCCGTAGGACTTGCCATCTGGTGTGCCGCCGCCGCGCAGAAGCTGCCTCAGGAGCGGGCGGTCTTGACCGAGCCGCCCAACGTGCCGCCGCCCATCACGCGCAGCAGCCCGGCGAAGGTGCTGGTGGAGCTCGAGGTGGTGGAGCAGGTCGGGCAGCTCGCCGACGGCGTCGAGTAC
>CAYUZK010000163.1:1162-6037 GCA_964449625.1 uncultured Archangium sp. | reverse complement strand
CTGGACCTTCGGCGGCTCGGTGCCGGGCAAGTTCATCCGCGTGCGCGAGGGCGACACGGTGGAGTTCTGGTTGGCGAACCACCCCAACAACAAGCTGCCGCACAACATCGACCTGCACGCGGTGACGGGGCCGGGCGGCGGCGCGGCGAGCACCTTCACGGCGCCGGGCCACAAGAGCCGCTTCACCTTCAAGGCGCTCAACCCGGGCCTCTACATCTACCACTGCGCCACGGCGCCGGTCGGCATGCACATCGCCAACGGCATGTACGGCCTCATCTACGTGCAGCCCAAGAAGCCGCTGCCGAAGGTGGACCGCGAGTATTACGTGGTGCAGGGCGACTTCTACACCGACGCCGACTTCGGCGTGAAAGGCCTGCAGCCCTTCTCGATGAAGCGCGCCATCGACGAGCGGCCCTCGTACGTGGTGTTCAACGGCAGCGCGCTGTCGATGGTGGGTGACCGCGCGCTCAAGGGCAAGGTGGGCGAGACGGTGCGCCTCTTCGTCGGCAACGGCGGCCCCAACCTCGTCTCGAGCTTCCACGTCATCGGGGAGATCTTCGACAAGGTGTACTTCGAGGGCGGCACCCGCATGCAGGAGCACGTGCAGACGACGCTGGTGCCCGCCGGCGGCAGCGCCATCGTCGAGTTCAAGCTCGACACCGACGGCACCTACATCCTCGTGGACCACTCCATCTTCCGCACCTTCAACAAGGGCTCGCTGGGCATGCTCAAGGTCGAGGGCCCGGGCAACAAGGAGGTCTACTCGGGCAAGGAGGTCGACGAGGTGTACCTGGGCGACGAGTCGGTCGCGACCTCGATGAAGGCCACGCCCGAGGCGATGAAGCCCATGGGCGCCGCCGTCGACGGCAAGGCCCTCTTCACCGCCAACTGCGCCATGTGCCACATGGCCGAAGGGCAGGGCGTGCCCGGCGTCTTCCCGCCGGTGGCGAAGAGTGACTACCTGCACGACCTCGCGAACAAGAAGCGCGGAGAGCTGGTGGAGCTCGTGCTGCGCGGCAAGACGGGGAAGATCGTCGTCAACGGCGTCGAGTACAACGGCGTGATGACGCCCGTCGCGGGCCTCGACGACCCGAAGCTCGCGACGCTGTTGACCTGGCTCACCAGCAACCTGGGCAACAAGGCCCCGGCCTTCACCGCCGACGAGGTGAAGAAGCTGCGCGCCGCGCTCCCGGCCGTGCCCGGCGCCGCCACCGGCGGGCACTGAGGGCCACCCATGCGCGCCGCCCTGGCCCTCCTGCTCCTCGCCGCCCCGGCCCTCGCCGGCGACGTCGCGGCGCTGCCGGCCGGGCGCTTCGCGCCGCTCTTCGGCCTCGACGTCGGGCAGGAGGCCTTCCCCGTGGGGGCCTTCCGCCTCGACGTGCGGCCGGTGTCCCGCGGCGACTTCACCGCCTTCCTCGCCGCGCACCCGCGCTGGCGCAAGCAGGCGGCGTCGTCTTCGCTCGCCGACGGGCGCTACCTCGCCTCGCTCGAGGCCGACGCGGGCCTCTCGCCCTCGGCGCCGGTGGTGGAGGTGTCGTACTTCGCCGCGCGGGCCTACTGCGCCTGGCGCGAGGGCCGCCTGCCCACCACGCTGGAGTGGGAGTACGCGGCCGCCGCCGACGAGACGCGCCGCGACGTGTCCCGCGACCCCGAGTTCGCGCAGCGCATCCTCGACTGGTACGCGAAGCCGGCGCGGCCCGGCGACCTCGCGCGCCCCGGCAGCCCGCGCAACGTCTACGGCGTGGAGGCGCTCCACGGCCTGGCCTGGGAGTGGACCGACGACTTCAGCGCCATCTTCGTCACCGGCGACAACCGCCAGGACGGCGACACCAACCCCGGGAAGCTGTGCGGCGCCGGCGCCACCGGGAGCGCCCGCCGCGAGGACTACGCCGCCTTCATGCGCTACGCGCTCCGCTCGAGCCTCACCGCGCGCACGGCGCTGCCCAACCTCGGCTTCCGCTGCGCATATGACCCCCAGGTGAAGCCATGACTCGCGCCCTCGCCGTCGTCCTCTCGCTCCTCGCCGCGCCGGCCCTCGCCCAGGCCCCCGCCGCCGACGTGCTCGCCCTCGAGACGACGTGGCGCACCGAGGCCGGCAAGACCGTCACCCTCGCCGCCTTCAAGGGGCGGCCCTTCGCGCTCACCTTCATCTACACCTCGTGCGCGGGCACCTGCCCCTTGACGACGAAGAAGCTCCAGCGCCTCGACGCCGCCCTCGTGCAGCGCGGCCAGCCGCTGGACCTGGTGGTGGTGAGCCTCGACCCGGCGCACGACACGCCCGAGGCCGTGCGGCAGTACCGCGCGCGCTACAAGCTCGAGAAGGCCTCGCGCTGGCACGTGCTGGTGGGTGACGACACGCAGGTGCGCGCCCTCACCATGCTGCTCGACTTCCGCTACACGAAGAACCCGGAGTCGGGCGTCATCCTCCACGACAACACCGTCTTCCTCGTCGGCGCCGACGGCACGGTGAAGGCGTCGATGTCGTCGCTCGATCAGCCCCTCGACGCCTTCGTCGACGCGCTCCCCAAACGGGTGCCGCGGTGACGCTGTACGTGACGATGCTGTCGCTCCACGTGCTGGGCGCCACGGTGTGGACCGGGGGGCACCTCGTGCTGGCGCTCACGGTGCTGCCGCGGGCGCTCGAGTCGCGCTCCATCGAGGAGCTGACGCGCTTCGAAGAAGGCTACGAGCGCATCGGCATCCCCGCGCTGGTGGTGCAGGTGGTGACGGGGCTGTGGCTCGCGGCGCGCCTGGTGCCGCCGTCGCTGTGGCTCGACGTGAGCTCGCCGCTCTCGCGCGTCATCCTGCTCAAGCTGGGGCTGCTGGGCCTCACCGCGGTGCTGGCGGTCGACGCGCGGCTGCGCCTCATCCCCACCTTGACGCCGGCGCGCCTCCCGGCGCTGGCGGCCCACATCGTCCCCGTGACCGTGTTGTCGGTGCTCTTCGCGCTCGCAGGTGTTTCACTGCGCGTCGGAGGCCTCTAGACCGTGACCGACCCGCTCGCCCCGCACTTCCTCGGCGCCTACGCCGAGAACGACGACTTCTTCGAAGACACGCTGGTGGAGTTCGTGCGCGACCACGTCTTCTGGCGGCGCAACTTCCACCCCGACGACGAGCCGCCCATCACCACCCGCGAGCAGATGGACCCCGCGTTCCTCGAGGGGCTCGCGCGCACCAAGCGAGAGCTCCACCAGCTCACCGCGAAGCTCAAGCACTCGGTGCCCTTCTTCCACCCCCGCTACCTGGGGCACATGGTGAGCGACCTGCTGATGCCCGGGCTCATCGCCCAGCTCGTCACCACGCTCTACAACCCCAACAACGTCGTCGAGGAGGTCGCGCCGGTGACGGCGGCCCTCGAGGTGGAGGTCGGCAAGCAGCTGTGCCGCATGGTGGGCTACGGGGTGGACCCGAAGCACGCGCCCTGCGCGCTGGGGCACCTCACCTCCGGCGGCACGCTGGCCAACGACGAGGCGCTGTGGCTCGCGCGCGCGGTGAAGCTCTACCCGCTGGCCGTGCGCGACGCCTGCCAGGCGCTCGGCATCTGGCCCGACCTGACGCTGCGCGAGGCCGACGACTGGTCGCTGCTCAACTGGTCGCCAGAGCGCGCCCTGGCGCTCGCCGACTTCGTGGCCTCCATGCCCGCCCTCGCGGCCGAGGTGGTGCAGCGCCGCGTGGAGTCGGTGGGCCTGGCCCGCTTCGCCGCCGTGCACCCGCTCGTGGCGGAGCTGGTGGTGCTGGCGCCGGGCACCGCCCACTACTCGTGGCAGAAGGCGATGAAGCTGCTGGGCCTGGGCACCGCGCAGCTGGTGGAGCTGCCCACGCGCGGCGCCCGCATCGACGTGGACGCCTTCGACGCGGCGCTCGCCCGCTGCGCCGCGGACCACAAGCCGGTGCTCGCCGTCGTCGCGGTCTACGGCACCACCGAGTTCGGCACCTTCGACCCGGTGCACGCGCTCGCCGAGCGGCAGGGCACGCCGGTGCGCTTCTGGCTCCACGTCGACGCCGCGTGGGGCGGCTACGTGCCGAGCCTCTTCCGCGACGAGGCCGGCGAGCTGCGCGCGCGCGAGGCGGTGATGCAGGGCTTCCGCCACTTCCCCAGCGAGCGCGTGTACCGCACCACCGCGGCCCTGCCCGAGGCCGACTCCATCACCGTCGACCCGCACAAGCTGGGCTTCGTGCCCTTCGGCGCCGGCGCGCTCCTCGCGCGCGACCGCCGCGTCTTCGACCTCGTCACGCAAGACGCCAGCTACGTCTTCGACGGCGCGCCGCTCGACGCCGAGGCCCGCTACCGCCGCGTCGGGCGCTTCAGCCTCGAGGGCAGCCGCCCCGGGGCGCCGGCGGCCGCCTGCTACGTCAACCACCGCGTGCTGCCGCTCGACGCCGCGCACTTCGGGGAGGTCATCGGCCGCTCGGTGCGCGCCTGCGAGACGCTCTACGATCGCCTGCCGGCCCTGCGCGCCGAGCTCGCGCCGCTGGCCCACCTCGCGGTGCCCTTCGAGCCCGACTGCAACCTCGTGTGCCTCGCGGTCAACCCGCGCGGCAACCGCTCGCTCGCCGCGGCCAACGCCTTCGGGCGAGAGCTCTTCGAGGCCATGGCGGTGCGCGCCGACACGCCGGTGCAGGTGCGCCGGTTCTTCGGCTCCTGCACCACCCTGGAGCTCGCCCACCTCGGCGCCGCCGAGCGCGAGGCCCTGGGCGCGCAGCTCGAGCTCGACCTCGCCGTGCCCGACGCCAGCGGCCTCTTCCTGCTGCGCCACACGCTGATGAACCCGTGGCTGCTCTCGCCGCCGGGCGACGGGGCGCCCAGCTACGTCGAGGCCTACGCGACGTACCTCGTGAGCCTGGTGAAGGCGCGCCTCGCCGAGCGGGCCTGAG
>CAYUZK010000163.1:0-1062 GCA_964449625.1 uncultured Archangium sp. | reverse complement strand
CCCGGCCCCCACACCGAGGCGTGCCGCACTTCTGCGCGCAGCGCCGTCGGCCAGCCGGCGCTCAGCGTGGTGCGCGCCACGAGGCGGCCGCTGAAGCCGCCCAACGGCGCGACGCCGGCGGCGTCGGTGCCGACCCACGCCACGGGCCCTACGCCCAGCGCGATGACGTGCCGGGCCGAGTCGGCGCGCGCGCCCACGAGGAGCCAGCCCGCGCCCCCGGCGACCGAGGCGATGGAGCGCCACGCGCGGTAGTCCGTCGCGAGCTCGAAGCCGAAGCCGAGGTGGTCCTTCCACCGGGCGGACGGTGGCGTCGTCGGCGCCAGGGAGTCGAAGCCCAGCAGCGTGAAGTGGCTCGCCACCACCGGGTTGCCACCCTGCGCCGGGGCGAGCGTGAGGTTCCCCTCGAGCACCCGCGAGCCCGTCGCCGCGCCGAGGCCGCGCAGGCGGTGCTCGCCGAGCCACTCCAGCAGCCCCGCCTCGTCGAGCTGCACCACCGGCGTCGTCGTGCCGTCGGAGCGCAGCCACGCGCCGCCGCCCAGGCCCGTGCGCCAGTGGCCCGAGACCGGGAGGCTGCGGGTCGAGCGGGTGACCTCCTCCACGGCGGCCGCGGCCTGCTCCTCCTCGAGGAAGGCGAGGGGCTCGCCGGCTTGCAGCACCTCGGCCACGAGCCCTCCCTGCAGCGCCGTCACCTCGGCGTAGAGCGCGAGCTGGGCCTTTCGCGCCTCGTCGTCCTGCACCTCGCTCGCCGTGGGCGGGCGCTTCTGGGCGCGGCGGCGCAGCTCGTCGGCGAAGGCCTCGCGGTCGAGCAGCATGAGCTGCTGCTGCAGCAGCGACTCCCGCTCGAGCTGCTGCAGCCGCGCGCGCCAGAGGGCGTCGAGATCCACCGGCTGCGGCACGAGGCGCTCCTCGTCGGCCTCGCGCTGGGCGTGGAGCGCCTCGTCGGCCTGGGCGCGCTCGACCCGCGCCGAGAGCGCCCACCAGGTGAAGAGCGCGCCGTGCTGGCCCACTGGCGCGGCGCGGCTCGCCTCGGCGGCGCGGCGGTAGGCGGCGCGGCGCACCGCC
>CAYUZK010000162.1:5501-14234 GCA_964449625.1 uncultured Archangium sp. | reverse complement strand
CCGCCTCGAGCGCCGCGCGCTCTGAGACAGCGCGGGCGGTCGCCGCTGCGAGCGCGTCCGCGGCCGCGCGGGCCTGCGCCTGCGCCTGCGCGCGCTCCTGCGCCAGCGTCGCCCCCAGCGCCTCGAGGCGGGCGCTCAGGTCTCGCTCCGTCGCCTCACGCGCCTGGCGCAGGGCCTCGAGCTCGGCGCGCGCGCCGGCCAGCGCCTCCTCGACCTGCGCCGCGGCCTGCTGGGCGGCGTCCCTCGCGCGGGTGACGTCCTCCCGCAGGGCCCGCTCCTCGTCGAGGGTGCGCGCGCGCCCCGCCAACGTGTCCTCGAGCACCCGCTGCTGCGCCGCGGCCTCTCGGGTGGCGCGCTCGAGCTCGGCCCGGGCGTGGGCCAGCGCGCCCTCGACCCGCGAGAGGTCGGTGGAGAGCGCCTCGGCCCGCCCGGACACCTCGGTGAGCGCGGCGCCCTGCTGCTCGCGCACCTTCTCGACGTCCGACAGCGCCGCCCGCAGGTCGTCGCGCTCCCCCAGCAGGGCCTCGCGGTCGTCCGACAGCTCCTTCACCCGGCCCTCAGCCGCCGCGAGCGCCGCGCCGAGCTCCACCACGCGGGCCTCAGCCGCCTCGAGCTGGGTCCCGCGGGTGGCGGCGCTGGCCTCGGCGGTCGCGCGGTGCGACTCCTCCTCCAGCCGAGCAGCGCGCTCCGTCGCCAGCGCCGCGGTCAGGCGGCTCGCGTCGGCCTGCGCGGCCTCGAGCTGCGCCTCCACGTCGCCGAGGCGGCCCGTGACGCCGTCCACCTCGCGCGCGAGCGTCGCGGCGCGCTCCTCGTGGCTGGCGGCGCTCTCCTGCCACCGCCCCGTGGCGTCACGGGAGGCGGCGAGCTCGACCTCGAGGCGCGCGAGCGCGGTCCGCAGGGCCTCGAGCTCCGTCTCGAGGCCGGCCTGCCGCCCGGCCTGCGCGGTGACCTCGGCCTCGAGGCGCTGCACCTCGGCGCGGCGGCGCTCGAGGTCCGCCTCCAGGAGCCGGCGCGACTGCGCCTCGACGTCGAGGGAGCGCATCGTCGCGCTGCGCTCCGCCTCCTTGCGCTCCAGCACGTCGCGCGCCTCGGCGAGCTGCCGGCGGGCGTCGGCGAAGCCGCTCTCGAGGTGCTCGATGGCCTTGAGGGCCTCTGTGCGCGCGTCCGCCAGCCGCAGCTCGCGCTCCTTCGCGGAGGCGAGCTCGAGGCCGCGGGCGTCGGCGGTCTCCTTCAGGCGGTCGAGGGCGAGCTTCGAGCGCTCGTGCTCGACGCGCTCGGCGGCGGCCTCGTCTTGCACGCGGCGCACGTCCTCATAGGCGCGGGCCAGGCGCACCCGGGCGTCCTCGAGCTGCGTCGCCAGCTCCTCCCGGCGCGCCCGCTCGAGGCGCACCGACTCCTGCGCGGCGAGCGCGGTGACGGCGACGTCACGCTGCTGGCGCTGCAACGCCTCGAGCTCGGCCCGGGCGGCGGACACGCGGCCCTCGGCGTCGAGCGCCCGCTCGCGGGCCACGGTCAGCTCGGCGTCGAGCTTGCTCACCCGGCCGGCGAGATCGTCGCGATCACGCACCGTCTCCGGCCGCTCCCGGGCGAGCTCGAGCTGGGCGGTGAGGCGGCTGACGGCGTCGCGCGCGGCCTCGAGCTGCTGGCTCGTCTCGCGCAGCTCGACCTCCCGCCCCTCGAGCTCCGCCGTCTTGCGGCCCAGCACCTCCTTGAGCCGATCGCTGCGCTCACGCCAGTCGCGCGCCCGACCGGCGGCGTCTTCGAGCTTGCCGCCGGTGAAGGCCAGGGGCTCGGGCGGCAGCTGCACCCACGTGGGGTCGAAGTTGCGCACCTCCTCGTGGCCGGCGAGCACCACGTAGTACGCGGCCTCGCTCGAGCCTGCGAGGGAGCCGTCGACCTGGAGGCCCTCGCCGCGCTCGAAGGCGAGCTGGTAGCCCAGCACCGGCGACTGGGTGGCCACCTCGACCGAGCCGAAGTGCGCCGAGAGGGCGTCGAGGAGCTGGCCGTAGGTCGGCGGCACGTCCGTCTCGTCGGCCTCCAGCATCATCGCCAGGGCGAGGCCCGCGGGGTTGCGCAGGCCGCCCATGAGGTAGCCGTGCTTCGCGACCAGCCGGGCGACGTCCTTGAGCAGCTCCGGCGCGCGGACGTAGGGCGCGAGGTCCGAGACGATGACGAGGTCGAAGCTGCCCGACTCGAAGTCATCGAAGACGGCCGCGCGGAAGCGCAGGTTGGGGCCGGCGTAGCGGGCCTGCGCCTCCTGCACCGCGACGACGTCGTTGTCGGCGGCCACCACCACCCGGGCGCCGCGGGTGGCGAGGAAGCGGGCCGACTGCCCCAGGGTCGACGCCACCGCGCCGATCTCCAGCACCCGCCGGCGCGCGACGAGGCTCTCCGCGAAGATGTAGCGCGGGAGCAGCTCGCTCTGGCCGAGGCGCTTGAAGGTGGAGGACACGTCGGGGGTGACTCTACCCCTGCCCCGCCCCGCCCCAAGTTCTGCGTCGATGGCTGGCCCCGCCCGGCGCGAGTAGGGTCGCCCCATGGACCAGCCCAGCTTCGGCACCCGCCTGCTGCACGCCCTGAGGACCGTCGTGGTGCTGCTCCTCGTGGTGGGCCTGGGCGGCGCCACCGTCTACGCCCTCTCGATGCTCAACGTGCGCACCTTCACGCTCGAGGTGCGCGCCGGCCAGCTCGTGGTGCTCAAGGGCCGCATGCTGCCGTGGGGCGCCGACCCGTGGACGCCGGCCGACTCGATCCTCGCCGACGCCTACGCTCCGCTGGACCTCGAGGGGAACACGGCGCTGGCCGTGGTGGGCCCGCGCTACGAGGACCGCGACGAGCTCGACCGGGCGCTCTTCCAGGTGCTGGAGCTCCTCGCCCGCCCCCGCCTGGCCTCCGACGCCCCGAAGGATCTCGACAAGGGCCTCGCGCTCGTGCGGCGCGCGGAGAAGCTGACCGGCCTCACCGAAGCGCAGCGCACCACCCTCAAGAAGATGCAGGCTGACGTGGCCTTCTTCCTCGCGCGCACCCGCCTCGACGACGCCCGCCGGCAGCTCGAAGAGGCCCTCGCGCAGCTCAAGCTGGCCGCGGAGTCGGACACGCGGAACCGCCCGCAGGCGACGCTCATGCTGCTGGCCGTGGAGCCCCAGGTGAAGCTGCTCGCCACCACCCTGCGCACCACCACCATGACCAACGACGTCGCCGGTGGCCTCCTCAAGGCGGTGGAGCCGCAGCTCCAGTCGCTCTTCGAGTCGCTGCAGAAGCAGCTCGAGGTGCCGGAGAAGCAGGCCGACGCGCCGACTCCGCCGCCGGCTCCGCCCGGACCGACGGAGCCTCCGCCTGCGCCCACCACCGATCCGGTGCCCTGACCCAGCTCGTCAGTCGCTGCGCATGACGCCCACGAAGGGCAGGTTGCGGTACTTCTCGCCGTAGTCGAGGCCGTAGCCGACGACGAAGCGGTCCTCGATCACGAAGCCCTTGTAGTCGATGGGCACCTTCACCTTGGCGCGCGCGGGCTTCTCGAGGAGCGTGGCCACCTTCACCGACGCCGGGTGCCGGGCCGCGAGGTTGTCGAGGAGGAACTGCATGGTGAGGCCCGTGTCGATGATGTCTTCGACGATGAGCACGTGGCGCCCGTGCATCGGCTTCGAGAGGTCGTGCGTGATGCGCACCTCGCCGGTCGTCTCGGTGCCGCCCTGGTAGCTCGACACGCCCATCATCTCGAGGGTGATGGGCAGGTCGATGGCGCGGGCGAGGTCGGCGAGGAAGAAGATCGACCCCTTCAGGATGCCCACGAGGGTCAGCTCCTTGCCCTCGTAGTCGCGGGTGATCTGCTCGCCCAGGACCCTGGTGCGCGCAGCGAGCTCGTCGGCGGACAGCAGCACCTCGACGTACTGATCGGAGAATCCCATGGCGCCTCTACGGTGAAGGGTCAGACGTACGCGTTGTTCATGACCTCGCCCATGCCGCCGCCACCGGGCACGATGTACTGCCGGTCGTCGAGGCCGCGCTCCTCGGCCCACCGGGCGCCGGGCTCGCTGGCGAGCACCTCGGCCGACGAGAGGCCGCGATCGAGGCGCAGCGCGTAGATCTTCGCGTCGGGGTGATCGGTGGTGATCCGGCGGATGAACTCCGGGGTGACGATGAGGTTCAGGCACACGACCTTGCGCATCTTCCCCGGCACCTTGTTCTTGTACATGGAGATGGCGGTCGACAGCGACGAGCCGGTCGCGCCCATGGGGTCGGGGAAGATGACCACCGCGGCGTCCACGTCGCCGCCGATCTTCGAGCCGCCGATGTTCGAGCCCACCACGTGCTCGGCCGCGTCGAGCTCGCGGCTCATGATGATGTGGTCCTGCCGCACCAGCTTCGGGTCGAGGATGGTGTTGAGCAGGTCGTACGTCACCTGGCTGGGCAGCGTGCCCGCGCGGGCGATGTTCACCGAGATGGCGCGCACGTCGTGGTCGATGATCTCGCCGTGGTAGATGCCCCGCGGCGTGTACTGGATCATGCGGGAGGGGATGGCCACCTGCCGGCGGGGGAACTCGACGTTGATCACCGCCGTCACGAGGTCGGCGTAGAGCGCGCGCACCAGGGTGTTCACCTGCGGCTGCTGCGTGTCCTTCGCGCAGAGCGTCGCCAGCAGCGTCAGCAGGTAGGGGTTGCCCACCAGGTGCACGTTGGGCCCGTAGTGGTGCTTCTGCTCAGACAGCGTGAAGGAGACGTTCTCGTAGAGCGAGTCGCGCATGTCGGTCACCGGGCGAAGAGGTCGAGGTTCTGCGGAGGGGTCGCGTCCACGGGGGTCGGCACGTGGCACTTGCGGCACCGGGCCTCGTAGGCCCCGGTGGCCCCCACCACCACGCGCTCGTCGCTGGCCGAGAGGCGCTGGCTGCGGTTGGCCGGGTTGCCGCACACCACGCAGATGGCGAGCTCCTTGGTGACGTACTCGGCGACCGCGAGCAGCTGCGGCATCGGCTCGAAGGGCTTGCCCTGGTAGTCCTGATCGAGGCCGGCGCAGATCACCCGCAGGCCCCGCCCGGCGATGGCCTCGCACACGGCCACCACGTCGGGGCCGAGGAACTGCACCTCGTCGATGCCCACCACCTCGGTCTCGGGCTTGAGCTGCTGCAGAATCTCCTCGGCGCGCGTCACCGGCGTGGCGACGATCTTGAGCTGGCTGTGGCTCACCACGTTGAGCTCGTCGTAGCGGTTGTCGATGTTGGGCTTGAAGACCTGCACCCGCTGCTTGCCGTAGAGCGCGCGCTTGAGCCGGCGAATGAGCTCCTCGGTCTTGCCGGAGAACATCGAGCCGCAGATGACCTCGATCCACCCGATGTCCTTGGGGAACTGGTGCATCGTCAGGAGTCCAGGTCGAGGAGCTTGGCCAGCGTGCGCGCGTCGGCGTCGGGGAAGGTGTACTGCCCCATCTCGTCGAGGGTCGCCCAGCGGTGATCGTTCACCTTCGCGTGGCTCACGGGCTGGTCGCCGCGCTCGAGCCGGCAGTGGAACACGCGGAAGTCGACGTCGTAGTTCGGGTACTCGTGGTGCGTGGCCATGGCCTGCTCGTCCACCACCACGTCGAGGCCGAGGCGCTCCTTGAGCTCGCGCCGCAGCGCCGCCACCTCGTCCTCGCCCTCCTGCACCTGCCCGCCGGGGAACTCCCACAGGAGCGGCAGGGTCGCGGCCTGCGCCCGCTGGGTGATCAAGAAACGGCCTGGCTCGCGCTCGAGCATGGCTCCCACGACGCGGATCTTCCGGCGAGTCATCGGGCGCTCCGCCTAGCACGAAGCAGGGGGCAAAGCGCCAGTCAGCGCAGCCCGTAGAGGCCGCGGGCCCGCGCGACCTCGAGCGCGCGCCGGGGCACCAGCTCGTCGAGCGCCTCACCGGCCTCGAGGCGGCGGCGGATCTCGGTCGACGACACCTCGGCCAGCGGCGGCCCCAGGGCGCCCGGCGCGGCGTAGCCCGCGCGGTGCAGCACCGTCACCTGCACCAGCGCCTGCACGCGATCCCACGCCTTCCACTTGGGCAGGTCCGAGAGGATGTCGGAGCCGATGACGAAGCGGAAGCGATGGCCCGGGTGCCGCGGGAGCAGCCACTCCAGCAACTCGATGGTGCGCCCTTCTCCGCCGACCTGGGCCTCGGCGTCGCTCACCCGCAACCACGGCCCCACGTCGAGGGCCGCCGCCTCGCACATCGCCACGCGGTCCGCGAAGGGCTCCAGCGGCTTGCCGAAGGGGTGGTTGAAGCTGGGCACCAGCCACACCTCGTCGCAGCCGAGCGTGGCGCGCACGTAGAGCGCGGCCATGAGGTGCCCGACGTGCGGCGGGTTGAAGGAGCCGCCCAGGAGCGCGATCTCAGCCATCACTTCACCGAGATCTTCGTCTTGCCCGAGCCGAGCTGAATGGGCTGCTTGTCGATGACCGTCACGTCGTCGAGCGTGAAGGCCGAGAAGGACACCTGCCGGTCCTGGATCTCGAGCAGGCCCACCGTGGGCCGGGCGCTCTTGAGCCGCCCCGGCGTGATGAAGGTGCGCGGGCCGATCTGCACCACCTTGGGCTCCTCGTCCTTCCCGTGCACCAGCACCACGGCGTTGAGGAGGTCTTCCTTGTCGAGGTCGTTCTTGTCGTAGACGAGGCAGCACAGCGCGTCGCCCAGCATGTCCACCATCTTCCGGGGCACGCCGGTGTCGAGGTACGCGAGCGAGCCCTTCTCCGGCGCGCGCACGATCTTGTCCTTGAGGCGGGCGAGTTCCTCCATCTCGCGGACCTCCTCGTGGATGGTGCCGAAGGCCGCCGGGCGATCGACCTGCTCGAGACCGATGAGGAAGCGCTCCACGTCCTGGAGGAAGTCGTCGTTGCTGTAGTCGGAGCGCGCCTTCACCTCTTCCCGCTTGAGGCGCACCCACTCGTCGAGATCGGCGAAGCGCCCGCCCGCGAAGAGGAACCGACGCGCGCCCTTCGACACGAGCAGCTTCAGCGCGGCGTCGAACGCCGCCAGGTCTCCATCGCTGTCAGAGAAGACGCCGATGACCGCCATGACTCAGGGGTACAGAGCATAGCGTCGCCGCAGCGGCTCGAAAGAGCGGAGCTGCTCGTCGAAGCCACTCGTCAGCGACGCCAGGGGCTCGTGGGCCTCGATGCCCCGGCGCACCTGGTCGGTGCCGCAGAGGAGATCGAAGGCCGGCACGTCGGCGACGAACTCGTAGGCGTCGGCCCGCCACGCGAAGTCAGCGCCGCCCAGCTCGAAGCAGGCCTGGAACACCGCGAGGCCCGTGCGGAGCGGCTGGAAGGCCCGCGCGTCGGTGACGTGGAGGAAGGCGCCCTCGCAGGACTGGCGCTTCCACTTGTCGAAGGTCGGCGTGAAGGCGCAGGGCCGGAAGGCGACGCCGGGCAGCCGCTCGGCCTCGAGCCGCGCCACCACCTCGTCGGCCCGCAGGTAGGGGGCGCCGAACTGCTCGAAGGGCCGGCAGGTGCCGCGCCCCTCCGAGACGTTGGTGCCCTCCCCCAGGCACATGCCCGGGTACACCAGCGCCGTGTCGGGCGTCGGCATGTTCGGCGAGGGGGGAATGAAGGCCCGCCCGGTGTCGGCCCAGCCGTGGCGCCGCTCGAGCCCCTCGACGGGCGTGACGTGCAGCTCGGCCCCGAAGCCCTCCTGCTCGTTCAAGAGCCGAGCGATCTCCCCGGCCGTCAGCCCGTGCCGGGTGGGCAGCGCGTAGAGCCCGACGAAGGAGCGGTACGCTTCGCCGACCAGGTTGCCCTCGGTCAGCTCCAGGCCCAGGGGGTTGGGCCGGTCGAGCACGTGGAAGGCCACCTTCGCCTTCGCCGCGGCCTTCATCGCCAGGGCCATGGTGTAGATGTACGTGTAGTAGCGGCTGCCGACGTCCTGGATGTCGAAGACGAGGGCGTCGAGGCCCGCGAGCCACTCGGCCCGGGGCGTGAGCGACTCCACGGTGTGGCCGTAGAGGCTGTAGACGGGCACGCCGGTGCGGCGATCGCGGGCGACGTCGTCCACCGCCACCATGTACTGGGCCTCCCCGCGCACACCGTGCTCCGGGCCGAAGAGGGCCGCGAGGGTGACGCCGGGCGCCGCGTGCAAGAGGTCGACGAGGTGCACGAAGCGCGCGTCGACGCTGGTGGGGTTGACGATGGCGCCCACGCGCTTGCCCCGGAGCGCCTCGAAGCCCCGCGCCACCTCCACGTCGATGCCAAAGCGCATCACTTGCCTTTCTTGGCGTTCCTGGCGCCGAGCTCGAACTCGAACACCGGCTCGCCCTTCTGCTTCCCATACTCGGCGTCGCGCAGGCCGAAGTACACGTGCCCGAGGAGCAGCGGATCTTTCACGGTGTCGCTGAGCACCTCAACCGCGTCGAGGGCGCCGTCCTTCGTGAAGCGCACGCGGAGGCGAATGGCCCCGCCGAGCCCGGGCGTGGCCTTGCGCCGCTCCTCGTAGAACTTGCCCAGCGAGGCCTGCACCGCCCAGAAGACGTTGTTGACGTTGCCCTTCGCCTTGCGCGCGGGCAGCTTGAAGTCGGCCTCGAGCTTCGCCGCGCGCTCGGCGCTCTGCGCGCGCGTGGGGTCGAGGGCCAGGGCCGCGCGGAGCTGCTCGAGCGCCTCGTGGGGCAGCCCCTGGGCCAGCTTCGAGGCCGCGAGGCCCTCGTGAGCCTCCACGCGCTTCGGGTCGCGGGCCAGCGCCTCGAGCCACTGGCCGTCGGCGCCTTCGTAGTCCTGCCGGGCGAGC
>CAYUZK010000162.1:1730-5401 GCA_964449625.1 uncultured Archangium sp. | reverse complement strand
TTCCACGTCGTGTAGATGCGCCCCATGCCGTAGCGGACCCACGGGTTGTCCGGGAAGATGACGGCGATGGCCTTGAGCTGGTTCCACGCGTCGTCGCTGGGGAGCGTGCACCAGGCCACGTAGACGCGCGGCAGGGTGTCACCGGGCCGCTGCCGGGCCTGCGCCTGGAACTCGAGGCGGAGCGCGTCGACGCCCCCGCGGTACCCCGCCGCCTCGATGCGGCGCAGCTGGGCCATCACCTCGCCCGTCGGGGGGAACGCCTCGGGCGCGGCCATGGCCGCCGAGGCCAGCACCAGGCTCCACACCACGGCTGTCTTCGGCACGCGCATCAGGGCCCCCACCTCGTTCGCACCGTCCTAGCGAAGAACGGGGCGGTCGGCACCGCAACATTCTCACCGCCGGCTCGGCTTGAGCTCCCGGAGCTGCCGCTTCGGCGGTTCGAGGCTGGTCCGCAGGCGCCGCGCCTCGGCCGCGCGCCCGCTGCGCTCGAGCAGATCGGCCAGCCGACGACCGGCGAGAAACCGCTGGGCAGGCGCCTGCATGAGCGCACGCAGCTCCCGCTCCGCGCCGGGCACGTCGCCCGAGCGCTCGAGGGCGGTGGCGAGCTGCAGCCGCGCGCCGGTCGCCCCGGGCTCGCTCGCGAGGTAGGCCTTGAGCGCCGTCGCGGCCTCGGCGTGGCGGCCTTCGGCGGCCAACAGGCCCGCCAGCCGGTAGCTCGCGTCGCCGTAGTCGGGCCGGAGCGTGAGGGACACCTCCAGCGCGCGGCGGGCCTGGTCGCGCAGGCCCTGCTCGTCGGCGGCGAGCGCGAAGAGGTACTGGGCCCGCGGGTTCTCCGGGGCCAGGGAGCGCGCGACGTCGAGGTGGTGGAGCGCGGCCTCCGGCGCCACGCCCTGCGCGAGCTGCAGCCGGCCGAGCTCGAGCCGCGCCAGCACCCAGCGGGGGTCGGCCGTCACCGCGGCCTGGAGGGTGCCCAGGGCCTCCTGCACCGCGCCGCGCTCTTCCTGGGCGCGCGCCAGCTCGACGGCCCCGGCGCCGCCGGCCGCCAGCACCGCGCTCAGACAGGCCCACACCATCGGCCTCACCTACCACTCGTTCGGCGCTACAAGGGCGCCGAATGATGCCGCCCGTCAGGAACGCCCCGCCCCGCCGACAGGCCCGGGCATGTCTGCCTCGAGCCCTGGTGCGCCGATGGAGCTGAACGAGCGCACCCTCGCGTCCCTCGGCTTCGACGAGATCCGCGCCGCCCTCGCCTCCCGCTGCCGCACCGAGGTGGGGCAGGCCCGCGCCCAGGCCCGCGGCTTCCTCGCCTCGAAGGCCGAGGTGCTGGCCGCGCTCGCCCTCGCCGACGAGGCCCGGGCCTTCAAGAGCGAGCCCATGAGCCTGCCCCTGGGCGGGGTCATCGATCTGGGCCCGTCGATCGATCGCGCCAGCAAGGGCGGCCTGCTCGAGCCGCGGGAGCTGATCAGCGTGTGCCGCGCCCTCTTCGCCTTCGAGCGCTGCCACGAGCTGCTGGTGGAGCGACGGGAGCGCCTGCCGGGCCTCGCCGCCCTGGGCCAGCGGCTGCCGGTGCAGAACCGCCTCGCCACGCGGCTCGATCGCAGCTTCGAGGCCAGCGGGGAGATCTCCGACCGGGCGAGCCCGGCGCTCAAGGACGCGCGCGACGCGGCCCGGGGGCTGCACCGCCGCATCCGCGGGCGCCTCGACGAGCTGTTGCGCGACGAGAAGTTCAGCGGCTCTTTGCGCGAGGGCTACTACTCCGTGCGCAACGAGCGCTACGTGGTGCCGGTGAAGTCGAGCCACCAGCGCGAGGTGGGCGGCATCGTGCACAACGCCAGCCAGTCGGGGCAGACGCTCTTCGTCGAGCCCACCGAGCTCATCGGCCTGGGCAACGAGCTGGCCATCGCGCAGTCCCTCGTCCTCGAGGAGGAGCGCCAGGTGCTCCTCGAGCTCTCCGGGCTGGTCGGGCGCGAGGCCGCTGGGCTCCTCGACGGCCTCGTCGCGCTCGCGCAGCTCGACGAGCTCGAGGCGGTCGCCGCGCTGGCCAACGAGCTGCACGCCACCACGCCAGGCGTGGAGGCCCCCGACGGCGCCCTGGTGCTCAAGGGCCTGCGCCACCCGCGGCTCGTCCTCAAGGGTGGCGAGATCATCCCCAACGACGTGGAGCTGGGCGACGCGCGGGCGCTGGTCGTCTCCGGCCCCAACGCCGGCGGCAAGACGGTGACCCTCACCGGCGTGGGCCTGTGCGCGCTCATGACCCGCGCGGGCCTGCCCATTCCCTGCGAGCCCGGCTCGACGATGCCGCTCTTCAGTCAGGTGCACTCGGCCATCGGCGATCAGCAGGATCTCCAGGCAGGCCTGTCGACCTTCTCAGCCCACGTCACCATGCTGCGCGACATCACGCAGGTCGCGCGGCGCGGGGCCCTGGTGTTGATCGACGAGATCGCCGCCGACACCGACCCGCGCGAGGGGGCCGCCATCGCCACCGCCGTGCTCGAGGCGCTGCTCGACCGCGGCGCGGTGGTGCTCGTCACCACGCACCTCGAGGAGCTCAAGGCCCTCGCGCACCTCGACCCGCGCTTCGTCAACGCGCGCGTGGGCTTCGACGGCAAGCGCATGGCGCCCACCTACCGGCTGCAGCTCGGCTTCGCGGGCGCGTCGTCGGCCATCGACATCGCCCGGCGCGTCGGCCTCCCCGACGAGATCTGCCTGCGCGCGACGGACCTGGCCACCAACACCGGGGGCGCGCTGTCGAAGGCGCTCGCGGCGGGCGAGGAGGAGCGCCGCAAGCTGGCTGAGCAGCGCGACGCCGCCGAGCGCGACGCCCGGCTGGCCCGCGAGGCCCGCGCTGAGGCCGAAGCCGCGCGCGAGGCGCTGGCCCGCACGCGCAAGGACGAGGAGGTGCGCTTCCGCGAGGCGCTCCGGGGCGAGCTGGAGTTCGCCCGGCAGCAGCTCCGCGCGCTGGTGGAGCAGCTCGAGCGGGCCAAGGGCCCCCAGGCGCTCAAGGCCGCGCAGGCCGCCACCGCCGAGCTCACCCAGCGCATCACCGAGCAGACCGTCGCCGAGCGGACGCTGCGCCAGGAGCTCAAGGGCGAGGTGCGCGAGCTGGCGCCGCTCGAGCTCAAGGTGGGCGCGCGGGCGCGGCACCGGGGCATGGACGCCGACGTGGAGATCCTCGACCTCGCCGGCGAGACGGCCACCGTGGCCCTGGGCGCCCTCAAGATGCGCGTGCCCGTGGGCGAGCTGGGCCCGGCGACGAAGCCGAAGGAGCCGCCGAAGTTCCCCGGCGCCAACAAGAAGGCGGCGAACCTCGAGCGGGCGAAAGAAGCGGCCGCGCAGCCGCTGACGCTCGCGAGCCCGACCCTCGACGTGCGCGGCCAGCGGGCCGAAGACGCCATGCGCCTCATCGAGCAGTTCCTCGATCGCTGCACGCGCAACGGCGACGACGCGGCCCTCGTCATCCACGGGCACGGCACCGGGGCCATCAAGCGGGAGCTGCGCGAGTGGCTCAAGCGCACGCCCTACGCGACGTCCTTCCGGCCCGGCGACGGCAACGAAGGCGGCGACGGCGTGACGGTCGTCGTGTTCTGAGCCGCAAGAGCCGGGTGGCCCACCGCCCGGCGGCCTCCCTACCGTGGCGCCATGAGCCCCTTCGATCGCATCGCCCAGGCCGT
>CAYUZK010000162.1:0-1630 GCA_964449625.1 uncultured Archangium sp. | reverse complement strand
CCCCTGGGCCCCCTCGCCCTCGCGGCCACCTCCCGCGGCCTGAGCGGCGCGTCGTTCGAGGGCGTGGGCGGGCTGGCCGAGCGCTGGCCGGGCGCGACGCTCACGCGTGACGACGCGGGCCTGCGCGCCGTCGCGAAGACGCTGGGGCGCGCGCTCCGGGGGGAGCGCCTCGCCGCCCCGCTGGCCGTCGTCGTCCCGGGGACCGCGTTGCAGCTCGCCGTGTGGCGCGCGCTCCTCGAGCTCCCTCCGGGCGCCGTCGTCACCTACGCCCAGCTGGCGGCGCGCTGCGGGCGCCCAACCGCCAGCCGCGCCGTCGCCAACGCGGTCGGGGCCAACCCCGTGGCCTGGCTCATCCCCTGCCACCGCGTCATCCGCGCGACTGGGGCCCTGGGCGACTACCGCTGGGGCCTGGGGCGGAAGGCAGCGCTCCTGGCGCGGGAGCTCGACGGCGAGGCCCCGGCGTCGTGAGCGCCGACTGGAAAGCCGGCGCGCGGCGACGCATGGTGCGGCCATGACGTTGCAGCTGGGCTCCCTGGCGCTCTCGAGCCCCTTCATCCTCGCGCCGATGGAGAGCGTTTCGGACTGCGCCTTTCGCCGCGTGTGCTGGGACCGGGGCGCGAGCCTGACGTGGACGGAGATGATCCGCGCGCGCTCGCTCGCGAGGAACAACAAGAGCACCCTGGACCTCATCGACACCTTCGACCCCGAGGTGCTCACCGGGCTGCAGCTCATGGTGGCCAACGAACGCGAGCTCGAGGAGGCCCTCGCCCGCGTGGAGCGCGCCGCCACCTCCACGCACCCGCACTTCCAGCACCTGCGGGCCATCGATCTCAACTTCGGCTGCCCCAGCCCCGAGGTCATCCGCGTCGGCGCGGGCCCGGCGCTCCTCAAGCGACGCGGGAAGCTCGCGACGATCTTCGCGACGCTCGCTGCGTGGAAGCGCACCACCGCCCTGCCCATCGGCGCGGTGGGCGCGAAGATTCGTCTTGGCCTCAACCGTCAGGAGCAGGACCAGCGCGTCTACCTGCCGCTGGCCGAGCTCGCGAGCGAGCACCTGGACTACCTCGTGGTCCACGCCCGCCACGCCCGCCAGGGCAGCACCGACGCACCCACCTGGAGCGCCATCGGCGAGCTCGTCGCGCGCGCGCGCATTCCCGTCATCCGTAACGGCGACGTCGTCACGCGCGAAGACTGGCTCCGGCTCCAGGCGCAGACGGGCGCGGCCGGCGCGCTCATCGCCCGTGGCGCCATCCGCTCCCCGTGGGTCTTTCGCGGGCTCCGCGGCGAAGGCGCCGGCGGGCCGGAGTCGGAGGCCGAGCTCGACGCCGCCCAGGCGCAGTACCTCGCGCTCGCCGACCGCTACGGCACCAGGCCCAAGTTCCGGCAGTGGCACGCTGAGGGGTTCCGCCGCATGCGGGCGCGCCTGCGCGGTGAGCAGGACGCGGGGCCGGCGCTGCCCGCCAACGAGCACATGAGCTGACGGTGTCGCCGCTGCGGCGGCCGAGGGAAGCGCGTGACGCGGGGCGTGCCGGCACCTGCGCTCACGTCGCTGGGCGGATTGCACAGCCCGCGTGCCCGCTGCCGCCGTCAGTCGCTCACGAGGCGGTGCCGCTCCAGCTTGCCGCCTGCG
>CAYUZK010000161.1:0-14280 GCA_964449625.1 uncultured Archangium sp. | reverse complement strand
TGGCGCAAAGTGGGTTGAGCGTCCCGACCTACGCCTACGCCAACAACAACCCGCTCCGGTATGTCGACCGCAACGGGAAGAACCCGGCGATTCTGGCTCCCGCTGCTGGCGCCGTTCTCGCGGGGGGCCTGCTGCTCTACTACTTAGCGAAGTACACGATGGAGCACCCTCCGTTGCTCCCGCCTCTCCCCACTGACGTTTTCGCGAAGAAGCGGCCGGGCCTAGGCGCCGACAAGCCGGATGGCTGTCCGACGGGAACGAAGCCGATTGACCAGTATCCTGGCCTCGACAAGGACAAGATTCATGGAATCAAGAAAGGTGTTGGTGCCAAGGCCGCGGATTGGACGGGTATCGATCCGGAGGGCAACGTTTGGACGGGGGATGGCGAGGGTGGTGCGCAGAATCATGGTCCCTTCGAGGTCTACCTTCCATGACGAAGCGACACTTTGGACTTCGAGTCGATCACCCGACGGAGAGCGCCGAGTCAATCAGCGAGGCATTCGGCGTGCTCCCCGATGTCACGCAGTCAGTCGGCATGCCTCGCGTCACGCCGAAGGGACAAAGACTGGATGGGGTGTATCGAGCGACCTATCTCTTCTTCGACCTAGGAACTGCGCCCTCTGTATCGGACGGCTTGGCGAAGGTTCTGGCATTCGCCGCGCAGCACCGTGCCGTGCTGGACCACGTCATTGACACTGGTGGTACTTGTGAGGTTCTGGTTCACCAAGACTTCTCGGAAGCCAACGGCGTGGACCTTGATGCCGCTGAGATCTCTGCGCTCGCAAAGTTCTCCCTCGGATTTGGGTTCGACCTGCTCGGGTCCACTACGGGCGACTGATGGTTACAAGTCGATACCTCTCTCCTGAGCCGCTCCTCCAGTCGCCGGCATTTGTACGACGCATGGCGCAGAGTGGGCTGAGCGTCCCGACCTACGCCTACGCCAACAACAACCCGTTGATGTACGTCGACCCTGACGGACTTCGCATCGTTTGGAATCGAGCCGATGCGCAACTGAGCCGACAGCTTGATCGCCTCAGAAGCACGCGCACCGGCAGTGCTCTGTTCGACTTCTTGGATTCGCGATGGGCTTGACCCGATCCCGTGGACACTTTCTGAAGCAAGTTAGGGTGTCCCATGGAGACGGAAGACAAGGCGAAGCGGAAGTTGCGTTCGGGACGATCCTCTTCGCCCCTGAGTTCGAGCCCGCGATCCCCGCACTGCAAGAGAGCCCGCCTCTCGGCGTTGCGCTCGTCCGAGGACAATAGACGCCACCAGCGACCGGAGCGCGCGGCGCACGGAGGAGGGCCAGCGCCTCGTCGGAGGGCGCCGAGGGCGGGGTGCGGAGCGTCAGGAGGGCCGACGTCGAGAGTGCGGACGGTGGCTCACCCAGCCGTGATCCGCGCGAAGGCGTCGTCGGTGCGTCGCGGCGCCGGCTCGCGGCGCGCGCGCCCGTTGGCGGCCAGGTGCTGCAGCACGTGGAAGGTCGTCTCCGCGTCGGTGCCCGCGGCGCTGGCGATGGCCTCGGCCGTGCGCGCGGTGTCGTCGAGGGCCGCGAGCACCTTGTGCTGCACGGCCAGCACGACGCCGGCGGCCTTCTTGCCCGCCTCGACGCCCGGCTGGTGGTACGCGTTGATGTTCACCATCGCCGCGTAGAGGCCGACGGTGCGCTCGAAGAGGGCGATGACGGCGCCCAGCGAGCGCGCGCTGACGTCGGGCAGGGTGAGGGTCATCGACTCGCGGCCCTTCTCGTGGAGCGCGGCGCGCGTGCCCAGGAGGAAGCCCTGCAGGTAGTCCCCCGAGGTGACCCCGGGCTCGACCTCCAGCGACGCGCCCGCGCGGTCCTTGAGCACCTCCACGAAGAGCGTGAAGTGGTTGGCCACGCCGTCGCGCAGCTGCTGCACGTACGCGTGCTGATCGGTGGAGCCCTTGTTGCCGTAGACGGTGAGGCCCTGCTCCACCACCTTGCCGTCGAGGTCCTTCTCCTTGCCCAGAGACTCCATGATGAGCTGCTGCAGGTAGCGGCTGAGCAGCAGCAGCCGGTCCTTGTAGGGCAGCACCACCAGGTCCTTCGCTCCGACGCCGCGGCTGCCGTGGTGCCACATGAGGGCCAGGAGCGCCGCCGGGTTCTTCTTCGCGTCGCGCGCGCGCGTGGCCACATCCATCAACCGGGCGCCCTCGAGGAGCTCGTCGAGGTCCACGCCCTGGAGCGCCGCCGGGAGCAGCCCCACGGCCGAGAGCACCGAGGTGCGGCCGCCGACCCAGTCCCACATGGGGAAGCGGGCGAGCCACTTCGCCGCGGCGCGATCGAGCTCGCTCCCGGCGCCGGTGATGGCCACGGCCTGCCGCGCGAAGTCGAGGCCCGCACGATTGAAGGCCGCCTGCGCCTCGAGCAGCCCGTTGCGCGTCTCCTTCGTGCCGCCGGACTTGGAGATGACGACGACGAGCGTCTCGCGCAGATCGCTCCCCAGCGCGGCCAGCACGCGATCGAAGCCATCGGGGTCGGTGTTGTCGAAGAAGAGGGGCGCCAGCTTGTCGCCCACGCTGCCCAGCGCGTCGGCGCAGAGCTGCGGGCCCAGCGCCGAGCCGCCGATGCCGATGATGAGCTGCCGGGTGAAGCGCACGCCGCCGGGCCCGGTGAGCGCGCCGGAGTGCACGGCGCCGGCGAAGGCCTTCACCCCCAGGAGCGTGGTGCGGATGGCCTCGGCCGCGTCAGGCGCGGCGAGCTCCGGCGCGCGCAGCCAGTAGTGGCCCACCTTGCGGTCCTCGTCGGGGTTGGCGATGGCGCCGGCCTCGAGGCGACCCATGGCGTCGAGGGCCCGGTGCAGCGTGGGCGTCAGGCCCGCGAACCACTCGTCGCTGAAGGCCATGCGCGAGACGTCGAGGGTGAAGCCCAGCGGCTCCACCACGCAGAGCCAGTCACGGTAGCGCGTCCACAGGTCGCTCATGGCGGCGGAGTGTCGCCGCAAACGGGCCCGCGATGAACGACAGACTCACGCCCCGGCGACGCGGCGCAGGGCCTGCGCGATGGGCCCGGGCACCTCTTCCTGGAGGAAGTGGCCGGCGTCCGTCTCGGTCACGCTCGCGCGCGGCAAGAGCTCCCTGGTGCGCTTGAGCAGGCGGCCCAGCACCGGGTCTCGCGTGCCCCACACGATGGCCGAGGGCCCGTCGAAGCCGCGCACCCACGCCTCGCAGTCGCGCAGCCGCGGCACCGAGGGGTGCTCGAGGGAGTCGGGCACCATGCGCGCCAGGGCGAGCGGCGCCACGTTGGTGCGGCGGTCGCGCAGCACCCAGCGGTAGGCCCGGCCAACGTCGCCGGCCACGCTGGCGCGATCGCCCTGAGCCAGGGTCATGCCCAGGCGCGCGGGGAAGTTGCCCAGGCGGAACACCACGTCGCTCAGCACCGGCACGCGCGCGAAGCGGTGGAAGGCGGTGGGCCGAAAGCCCGGCTTCGGCGGAGCGAGGGAGGTGTTGAGCACCACCAGCGCCGTCACGCGCCCGCCCGCGTCGCCGGCCGCGCAGCCCCCGATGGGGCCGCCCCAGTCCTGCACGCCCAGCACGACGTCGCGCAGGTCGAGCTGCTCGAGGAGCCGTGTCACCTGCTTCGCGTGGAAGTCGAGCGTGTGCACCTGCGCGTCGGCGGGGTGCGCCGAGAGCCCCAGGCCGACGAGGTCCGGCATGATGATCCGAAGCCCGCTCCCCTCGAGAGCGAGGGCCACCTTCCGCCAGAGGAACCCCCAGGTCGGGTTGCCGTGCAGCAGCAGCACGGGGCGGCCGTGCTCGGGGCCCGCCTCCAGGACGTGCATCTCGAAGTCACCGACCCGGTGCAGGGCGCGGCGGAAGGGGAGCTGGGCGGCGAGCCAGCCGGGCAGGGGGGGCAGCGTCATGGCGGGACCACCCCACAACTTAGACGGGGGTCAGGGCCGCCGTCGTCCATTACAGTGGGCCGCTCCGATGGACGCGCTGGTCTTTCTCAACGAGGAGGCGCTGCAGGTGGCGCTGCGGTCGGGGCTGGTGCCCCTCGACCTGCAGCGGCAGCCGGCGCGCGTGGGCCTCGCCAGCGACGGGGCCCTCGAGGTCATCCCCGGCGCGGCCGTGCCGGCGAAGGTGAAGAAGGCGCTCCTCGCGGCCGGGGTACAGGCCCGCAGCAGCACCGTGCCCCTTGGCCAGGTGTCGTGCTGGGCCGAGGCCCTGCGCCCGCGGCGGGTGGGCGAGCCCGAGGGCGCGCTGGGCCCCGTGCTCTTCGCCGTGAGCGGCCACGCGTCGCTGCTGGAGCTCGCCGGCGAGCTCCTGCGCCTGGGGTGCGATCGCCAGGAGCTCTCGCTCGGCGGCGCGCCGCACGCCCACGCCCTCGTGCGCGTCGTGGACCCGCCGTGGTTCGTCCTCTCGCGCGCGCTGGATCACGTCGACGCGCTGCGCGCCTTCGTGCCGGTGACGCCGGGCGACGAGCGGGCCTGGGTCGAGGTCGGCTACGCGCACCCGCTGCAGGGCGCGCTGGAGACGCCGGAGGTGGGTCTGGTGCTGATGACCCGCGAGGGGGCCTGGTGGCGCCTGGGCGAGACGTCGTGGATCGACGTCGATCAGCTCCTCGTGCCGGTGGGGCTGGAGGGCGCGCACACCGTCGCGGCGACGCCCGACGCGCCGAAGGTGCAGGTGCGGCTGTCGCTCAGCCGCGCCGCGCGGGCCGACCCGGCCACGCTCTTCGTGCTTCCCGGCGGCCGCGCGCAGGTCGAGGCCCTCGTGCGCTCCACCCCCGAGGCGCAGCTCGAGAACGTGCTCTTCGCCGTCGCCGGCGAGCTGGTGCTCCTGCGCGCGCGGCCCGGGCGCGAGGCCAACGCCGGCGCGCTGCCGGGCGAGCCCTACGCGCGCGTGCAGGAGCTGCCCAACCTCTTCGCCCCGGCCGGCCAGACGGTGGAGCCGCCACTGCGCCGCGATCGCCTCCGCGCCTGGCTCGCCCCTGACCCGGACCTCATCAGCTGGCTCGAGCCGAGCGACCACGGCTTCACGCAGCGCGCGGTGCTGGAGGCCGCCTTCCGCCCCCTCACTGACTGGGTGGACTACGTCATCGACGGCGCCGGCGAGACGCTCGCCACGTGGGCGCGCTCGGCCACCTTCGACTTCGAGCCCTTCGTCGCGCTGGAGGACGCCCAGCCGGCCCCGCGAGAGGCGCCCGCGGCGAGCGGTCAGCCCACGGCGTCCCCACGCCCGGCCCGGCCCCCGCCGCTGCCGCCGCGCCCCGCGGCGCCGCGAGACAACGCGCCGGGCGCCAGCCCCACCGGGCCCCTCGTCACGGTGGAGCTCCCCGCCAGCCTCTCGGAGGCCGAGGCGGTGGTGCAGCGAGAGGAGGCCAACTTCCTCGAACTCGACGCGCCGCCCGACTCGCCGGCGCGGCGCGCGGCCTGGGTACGGCTGGCCGAGATGTACACGCGCGTGCAGCGGCCCCGCGACGCCGGCATGGCCTGGGCGCATTCGGTGTGGGAGGCCTCGGCCGAGGAGGCGCTGCCGCTCTCGCGCCGCTGGGCCGACACCTCGGGCGTGCGGCTCGAGACGGTCACCGCGCTGCAGGCCCCGACGGTGGATCAGGCGCGCGGCGCGGTGGCGCACCTCTTCGCGGGGGCGCTGGAGGGCCAGGCCGGGCTCGCCGCGCGCGTCGCCGACTGGGCCGCCTGGGTCGATCGCTTCGGCGACGAGCTCGACGTGCGGAGCTACTGGCTCGCCCGCGTCGCCCTCGCGCGGCTGGCCGGCGGCGACGCGTTGGGGCTGGCGCGCGGGCGCGACCGGGTGCTGGCGCGGCTACAGAGCGGGCTGTCGCTCGACCGCGACGTGCCGCGCCTGCTGCGCGTGATGGGGCAGGCCAACGCCGCGGGTGCTGGCACTGGCCGCGCGATGCGGGTGGGCGCGCAGCTCGAGGCGCTGCTCAAGGCCTTCGACGAGACGCCGCGCAAGCGCAGCGCCGTGGAGGCCGCGCCGCTGCTCACCCGGCCCTACGTGGCCCTGGAGTTCGCCTGGGGCTTCGCGCGCCTGGCCAACGCCGAGCGGGCGCGGCAGCTGCGCGACGGGGCGCTGGCGGCCATCGACCGCAAGGACCCGGTGCACCACTACCTCACGCGCGCCTACCACGCGCGCATCGAGCAGGCCCTCGAGGGCGCCGCACCCGACACGCCGCTGGCGCCGGAGATCAACGGGCTGCTCACCGGGCTCGAGTCCTTCGTGCGCTACAAGGTCGATCGCGTGCGGCAGTTCAGCCAGGTGCTCGAGCCCCAGGAGCGGCTGGAGGCCATCAGCGCCTTCTGGCGCAACACCCGCGACGCTCGGGGCGAGGAGCTGGCGGCCCTGCGCGGCCTGCGCGAGCCCGCCGAGCTGCTCAAGGCCATCGAGTCGCGCATGTCCGTGGCCGTCGACGGGCAGCTCAACGTCGAGGAGCGGGTGCGCCTCATCGACGGGCTGCTCGACTACCTCCCGCAGCTCCCCGAGGCCCACGCGCTGCCGCTGCTCCAGCGCTTCCTCTCGGCCGGTGAGGCCCTGGCGCCGAAGCACCGCGCCCAGGTGCTGGAGGACGCGCTCAAAGTGGCGGGGCACTTCGGGCGCACCGCGCTGGTGAAGCAGCTGGTGCTGCAATTGGGCAACGTCATCAAGGAGCTCGGCAGCGAGGGCGTGAGCGAGGTGGGCGGCATGCTGGTGTCGGGCGTGCGCACGCTGCGCCGCGTGGGCCTGCGCGACGAGGCGGCGGAGCTCCTCTCGCGGGCCTCGACGGTGCTCAAGGGCGAAGACGTGGGCACGCTCCAGGCGCGCCTGGGGCTAGCCTCGGGCTTCATGTACCTGGGTGCCTTCTCGGCGGCGCAGCCCATCGTGGACGAGGCGCAGGTGCGGCTGGGGCGCGAGTCGGGCTTGAACCCCCTGGAGCGGCAGCGGCTCTCGCGGGCCACCACCCAGGCCCTCTCGCACGCCTCCACCGAGCTCGCGCTGCCGGGGCTGCTCCGCGTGGCGCAGCAGTTGCCGTGGATCACCGACAGCTACAACACCAACACCCACTTCTGCCTCTCGCTGGTGGACTTCGCCGACGCCCTCGTGCTCGGCCACGTGGGCGACGACCTGACGCTGAACGAGACGACGCGGCGCTTCCTCGACGAGGACGAGTACCTCGTGCGGCGGCGGGTGCACCGCGACGTCGGAGGAGAGCCATGAGCCAGGCAGCACGCGGCACGGACGGGGTGGACACGGTGGGCGAGCTGACCCTGGAGCAGCTCCAGGGCGAGGCCCAGGCGCTGCGCGAGAAGCTCAACCGCTTCCGCGTGGCACTGGGGCGGCACTTCGTCGACAAGCAGGGCCTGGTGGACCTGATGCTGGTGGCGGCCACGGCGCAGGAGCCGCTGCTCCTCGTCGGCCCGCCGGGCACGGCCAAGAGCGATCTGGTGATCAAGTTCCGCGAGGCCCTGGGCATCGAGGGCATCGACTCCTTCGAGTACCTCCTCACGCGCTTCACCGAGCCCTCGGAGGTGCTGGGGCCCATCGACATCAACGAGCTGCGCTCAGGCCGCTACATTCGCCGCGAGAAGGGCAAGCTGCCCACCGCGCGCCTCGTCTTCCTCGACGAGATCTTCAAGGCGAGCTCGGCCATCTTGAACGCGCTGCTCACCGTCATCAACGAGCGCAAGTTCTACCAGGACGGCGTGCCGGTGCCGGTGCGGCTCAAGATCCTCTTCGCCGCGACGAACGAGATCCCCGAGCACAGCGAGCTGGGCGCGCTCAAAGATCGCTTCGTGCTCAAGGCCGCCTGCCGCTCGGTGCAAGAGACGCACTTCGTGGAGCTGCTCGACGCCGGCCTCGAGTTCCAGACGAACAAGGACATGAACCAGAAGCCCTGGGCCGAGGGCCTCGCCAACCTCGAGGACCTGCTCAAGGCGCACCGCTACCTCACGCTCCTCATGGCGCGGAAGGAGCCAAAGGACCGCGAGCTCTTCTTCCGCGACGAGGTGATGCGCGAGTTCCGCCGCGTCATCCGCACGCTGACGCGGGAAGACGAGGTCTTCGTGTCGGACCGCAAGCTGATCAAGCTCTACCGGCTCCTGCGCACCCGGGCGTGGATCGTCCACGGCGGGGCGGTGGAGCGGGAGGACCTGCAGCTGCTGGCCTACCTCGGCGAGACCCGCGAGGAGATCGACCTGCTCGAGGAGAAGGTGCCCCGGCTGCTCGGCATCAGCTGAAGGGCCCGGCCGTCAGCGCTTCGGGCTCGCGTCCACCACCGGGTGGCCGTCGTCGTCGGCGCTGCCGATGGCGGTGGTGAGCGCGTGGCGCAGCTCCACCAGGCGCCGGGCCTGGAGGGCGAGCGTGGTGCGCACGGTGCTGGGCATGTCCTCGGTGTAGTGCACGTACCAGCGCAGCTCCTCGAGGGCGGCGTGGAAGGCGTTGACGGCCTTCTGCTCGCGCGGCTCGAGGAGCGCGAGCTCGGGGAAGGTGATGGTGGTGAACCAGCTCTTGAGCACCAGCAGCATCGGCTCGCGCGAGCGGTGGCGGCTGAAGAGGGCCACCATCTCGTCCTGCTTCGTCTCGAGGCGGCGCACCACGTTGTCCGCGTCGAGCGCGAGGAGGTGCCGCACCCGCGCGGCCTCTCCCGACCCCGGCCTGGGCTTCTTCGCGCGCGCCATCAGCGCAGGGCCTTGCCCACGGCGCGGAAGAGCCGCGGGTAGCCCCCGGGCAGGAGCCGCTGCGCGAGCTGCATGAGGTGCGCGTCGGCGCCGACGAGCACGCGCCGCTGCTTCGCGCGCGCCCCGCGGAGGATGACGCGGGCGGCCTCTTCGGGCGAGGTGCGCGCGCTGCGATCGAAGCCCAGCACCATCGCGCGCTTGGCCGCCTCGCCGCGAGGCACCCGCGCGGCGCGGGCGATGTTCGTCCTGATGCCGCCCGGGTGTACCGAGACCGCGGTGACGCCGGTGCCCTCGAGCTCCTGCCACAGCGCCTCGGTGAAGCCGCGCACGGCGAACTTGGCGGCGTTGTAGGCGGCCTGCCGCGGGAAGCCGACGATGCCGAAGATGCTCGAGACGTTGACGACGGTGCCCTGACCCCGCGCCAGCATCGCCGGGAGGAAGGCCTTGGTGCCGTAGACGACGCCCCAGAAGTTGATGCCGAAGAGCCACTCGAAGTCGTCGTAGTCGAGCTCCGCGACCGTCGCGGCCACGCTGACGCCGGCGTTGTTGATGACCAGGTCCACCTGGCCGTGGCGGGCGAGCACGGCGTGAGCCATGGCCTCCACGTCGGGCCGGCGCGAGACATCGAGGGCCTCGAGGTGCGGGGGGCGACGCAGGAGCGCCGCCGTCTCGGCGAGGCCTGCCTCGTTGATGTCGCAGAGGGTGAGCGCGTGGCCCTCGGCGTCGAGCTGCTGGGCGAGAGCGCGGCCGATGCCGCTGCCTGCGCCGGTCACCACCGCCACGGGGGGCTTCTGGGTCGTCATGGCGCGCCGGGGTCTACTCGGGGCCCAGCGTGGGCGGCCTGACGTCCACGTGGAAGTGGTTGCGGTGCAGGGCCCCGCCGTCGAAGACCTTGTAGGCCCACTCGGCGCCGGAGCTCTTGAGGCGCTCCAGCAGCACCGGGTCGGTGAAGAGCACGCGCTCCACGCGCGGGTTGCTGGCGATGGCCTGCAGCATGCCCCAGGCGGCCTCGCGGTCGTAGGTGGCCCAGCGCACGTCGGAGCCCGAGGTGCCGTCGGTGCGCGGCAGGCGCAGGTCGAGGTCGAGGCCGTTCTGGTGCGACTGGTGGTCGCGGTTGGGGCCGCCGTGGCGCTGCGAGACGTCGTTCAAGCTGACGGGGGCGGCGCCGGGGTTGGCGGCCTGGTAGTCGCGCGCGTAGGCGGCGCCGATCTCTTCGATGGCGGCCTTCGCCTCGCTCGAGCCGAAGCCGAAGTGATCGGTGTCTTCGTTGACGAAGCCGGGGCCGACGCGCGGCATCGCCACCCAGCGGGGCGGGGCGCTGCGCGAGAGCGCGAAGTCGACGAGATCGTCGGGCGCGAGGCGGCCCGGCTCGTCCTTCGTGCTCTCGGTGCCCAGCAGCATGGCGCGGTAGGTCTTGAGCGCGCGCTCGGTCTGGCCGCCGAACTGGCCGTCGACGCCGAGCTCGAAGCCGAGCTCCCGGAGGCGGGTCTGCACGAGGCGCACGTCGTCGCGCCGGTTGGCGAGGCCGGGGCCGACCGGCGCCGAGAGCGGGAAGCGGGCGCGGGCCGCCGCGTCGACGCGGGTGTCGAGCGGAGCCACGGGCGAGGCCTCGAAGCGACCGGCGAGGGCCTCGTGGGCGTGGTCGAGCGGCGTGGTGGCCGCCCAGCCGAGCTCCTTGACCGTGAGGACCTCCGCCGGGCCACTGCGCTCGAGGCGCTTGAAGAGGTCGAAGAGGGCGCGGAGCTCCCGCGGCCCCTCCACCACGCCGTCGCGCTCGTAGAGGTCGAGCTTGTCGAGGTCCTCCAACTTCAGGCCAGCGGCGGCGACCTTCTCGCGGAAGGCGGGGTCGGCCTTCGCGGCGGTCAGGTCGATGCGCTGGGCGCGGCGGGTGTCGAGGAAGTCGCTGCGGTTGATCCGTGGCATCGGGCTCCCGAAGCTAGCGCAGCGGGAGCCCGCCGAGCGCGGGGAACTACCCCGAGCCCTGCCGGGGTCAGTTGATGGTCACCGTGCAGGTGCACGAGCCGGTGGTGCCGCAGGCCTGGCCGGTGGAGGTCAGGCACTCCAACCCGTTGCAGCAGGAGAGCGTGCTGCTGCAGCTCTGGCCGGCGTTCTGGCAGGTGCTGCTCTGGCAGGTGCCGCTGCTCGCGCCGCCCGGAATCACGCAGGCGAGCCCGGTGCAGCAGTCGGCCGAGGCGGTGCACGCCCCGCCCGAGACGCTGCAGGTGGTCGACGGCGTCTTGCAGACCAGGCCGCCGTCCGCGCCCGCCGCGCAGGTGCCCGAGCAGCACTCCGCGGAGCTGGTGCACGAGAGCTCGTTCGCCTTGCAGCTCGAGGTGCCGCCGTCGGCGCCCCCGTCGGTCGTGCCAGTGCTGGGGATGAGGCAGGCCTTCCCCAGCTCGGTGTCGAGGCACTGCGTGCCGGTGCAGCAGGTGCCGGCGTCGGCGCCGCAGAGCGTGCCCAGCGGCAGGCAGCTCGACGCCGTCGCGCAGACGAAGCCGGCCCCGCCATCGGGCCGAGGCAGGCAGGGAGCGCCGTTGCAGCACTGGTCCTTGAACTGGCAGGCGTCTCCCGCGGCGATGCAGCAGGGGGCCGTGCCCGTGTGGCCCGTGGGGCACTGCGACGACTTGCCGCCGAAGCAGCGCGGCACGCCGGTCGTGTCGATCTTGCAGAGCGCGCCGCTCGAGTCGACCGGCGGCACCGTGCCGGTGCAGCAGTCGACGTTCGCGTTGACGTCGTAGGTGCCGCCGTCGGGCAGCTTCGCGTTGCCGCAGACCGTGCCGGGCGGCAGGCAGCCGGTGGGCAGGGTGCAGCGGCTCGTCGCCCCGTCGCAGGTCACGGTGCCGGGCGTGTTGGGCGAGCCACCGCAGCACGAGTCGGTCGCGTCACAGAAGTTGCTCGTGGTGCGGCAGCCCGTGGCGGGCACGCACACCGCGGCGCCCGTGCCCACGTCGACGCAGGTGCGCGAGGCGCAGTTCTCGCCCCCCATCGGGCAGGGGTTGCCGTCCTGCAGCCACCCGCCGCTGCCGCCGCCGCTGATGAACTGGCAGAAGCCGCTCCCGCCGTCGCTGGCCGAGCAGGCGTTCCCGCAGCAGTCGGCGTCGCGCGTGCAGACGTCACCGTTGGCCTGGCAGCTGTAGGCCGGCGCGCAGGCGCCGCCGCTGCACAGCGTCGAGCAGCAGTCGGCCCCGGCGGTGCACGCCTGGCCCTGCACGCGGCAGGTGAAGGTGCTGCCGGGGATCGCCGCGCACTGGCCTGAGGCACAGTTGAGCGTGCAGCACTCGGCGCCCGCACCGCAGCTCTGCCCGACATCGAGGCACTGGGTCGCCGAGCAGGTGCCAGCCTCACAGCGGTTGCTGCAGCAGTCGGTCGAGGTGCTGCAGCTCGCCCCGGCCGACTGGCAGAACGTCGTCTCGACGCAGAGCCCGCCGCGACACTGGCCTCCGCAGCACTCGCCGTCGGCCGAGCAGCTCGCCCCCGCGATGCCGCAGCCGCCGTCGTTGACTGACACGCCGCCGCCGCCGCCGCCGGTGCCCGTGCCGCCACCTGTCCCGGTGCCGCCGCCGGTGCCGCCGCCGCCGCCGGTGCCGCCGTCGTCGCCGCTCCCGCCGCCGGTGGCTGTGCCGCCGCCGCCACCGCCGTCGAGGCCACCGTCCGTCAGCGCTCCCGAGCCGCCACACTCACACGCAGAGAGCCCCAGCACCGCTGCCATTACCGCGAGTCGAGTCATGCGCATCGGAAGGTCTCCCAGGTGAAACGCGAAGAGGCTCACGGTACCAGTGTTGCCGTCGCCCGCGCACCTGTACGGTTCCGTGCGCCCGGCTGTCCCGTTGCGTACACACCGCGCGGCGTTCAACCTGTGGGCGCGTCGGTCTCCCGGTCGCGGCATGGTTGGTGCTCCACGGGGCCGCATGACGCCTTCCTTGCGCCTGGGCTCCGTCCTCCTGCTGCTCGGTCTGTCGTCGGTGGTCGCCTGTACGTGCGACCCCGCCATCTCCCCCGTGGGCTGCGCCGAGACCTGCGCCGGCTGCTGCACCGCGAGCGGCGAGTGCGTCGACCCCGGCAACCGCGACGACGCTTGCGGCCCTCCGGGGCAGACCTGCGTCGCGTGCCCCTCAGGCACGACGTGCGCCGTGACGAGCTGCGAGGGCACCACTGGGGCGTGCGTCACCAACGGGCAGGCGTGCACCGCAGGCACCGAGTGCTGCTCCGGGCTGTGCTCCGCGGGGGCCTGCGCTACGCCGTCGAGCAATGGCGGGGGCGATGGCGGCCAGGGGGGCGGCGGCGGGGTCGGCGGGGGTGGTGGAGACGATGACGGCGGGCAGGGCGGCGGCGGGGGCGACGCCGATGCCGGGAGTGACGATGCGGGGACCTCCGACGCGGGCGCGGCGAGTGACGCCGGGCAGGACGCCGGTACGACCGACGCCGGGCTGCCGGTGTGCCGGGCCAACGGTGATGGCTGCCAGTTGAGCGACCAGTGCTGCAGCACCTACTGCGGCAGCGGCAGCACCTGCCAGTTCGCGCCCACCGATGGCGGCGCCTGCACCCCCAACGGGAGCGCGTGCAGCGCGAGCCTCGAGTGCTGCAGCCTGAGCTGCAACACCACCACCGGCCTGTGCGCCGTGGGCACCGTGTGCCGGGCGAACAGCTTGCCCTGCACCACGAATACCGAGTGCTGCAGCCTCCTGTGCGACACGGGCACCTGCCGGTCGCCCGCGGACGCCGGGAGCTGCCTCGCCGCCAGCGCGACCTGCTCGTCGCCGACCCAGTGCTGCTCGCTGCTGTGCAACACGGCCTCCCAGCGCTGCTTCTGAGGGGGCTCGACGAGCCGCCGGCGCGCCGGGCTCCGGGGGGCCGCCGCGTCGGCGCTCGTCAGCTGTCCTCGTCCTTGAGCCGCCCCTCGAGGCTCTCCAGGCGCGAGTAGAGGCGACGGCGGGTGATGCCCAGCAGGCGCGCTGCCGCCGACTTGTTTCCGCCGGCGCGCACGATGGCCGCCCGCAGGAGGTCCTGCTCGAAGGCGTCGAGGTTGAAGCCCTCTGAGAGGAGCGCCTCCGGCGTGTTCCGCACGCGCTGGCCCTCGAGATCGAGGGCCGTGAGGTGCTCCGCCTCGATGGGCCCGGGCCCGGAGAGGATGAGCGCCCGCTCGAGCGCGTTGTGCAGCTCGCGCACGTTGCCCGGCCACGTGCGCTGCCGGAGCACCGCCTGCGCCCCGTGCGTCAGCTTCGCCGCCGAGAGGCCGCGCGCGGCGAGGTAGCGCTCGGCCAGCGGCGCTACGTCTTCGGGCCGCTCCCGCAGCGGGGCGAGGGCGATGGCGAAGACGTTGAGGCGGTAGAAGAAGTCCTCGCGGAAGCGACCCTCGCGCACCGCGGCCGGGAGATCGCGGTTGGTGGCGGCGACGATGCGCACGTCTACCTTGCGCGCCGCGGTCGCGCCCACGGGCACGAAGGTGCGGTCCTGCAGGAAGCGCAGCAGCTTCACCTGCGTCGCCGCCGTCACCTCGCCGATCTCATCGAGGAAGACGGTGCCGCCGTCGGCGGCCTCGAGGTGCCCCTGGCGCGAGGCGGTGGCCCCGGTGAAGGCCCCCTTCTCGTGCCCGAAGAGCTCCGACTCGAGCAGCGTCTCCGGCAGGGCGGCGCAGTGG
>CAYUZK010000160.1:0-14358 GCA_964449625.1 uncultured Archangium sp. | reverse complement strand
CGGCGAGGTGGGCGGCGGCGGCGGCTCGGTCGGCGGCGGTGGAGGCGGTGCGACAGGCGGCGGTGGAGGTGGCGCGACGGGTGGCGGTGGAGGCTCCGTCGGCGGTGGTGGCGGCGCGACGGGCGGTGGCGGGGGCGTGGTGGGCGGCGGCGGCGGCAGCGCGGGGCCGATCCTCGCGAGCGGCGCGCCGGTGACCATCTCCGGCGTCGCGGACAGCGACGCGCTCTACTTGATCACCATCCCCTCGGGGGCGAGCCAGCTGCGCATCGAGACGACGGGCGGCTCCGGCGACGTGGACCTGTACCTCAAGTTCGGCACGGCCCCGACGCCGGCGGACATCGACTACTACTCCGAGGAGTTCGGCAACGAGGAGCTGATCATCGTGCCGAGCCCGGCGGCGGGCTTCTGGTACCTCATGGCGTACGGGTACACCGACTTCTCCGGGGTGACGCTCACGGCGACGTGGTGACGCTCAGGGCGCCGAGGGCCCCGCGCTCCGGAAGTGGAGGCGCGGGGCCTGGCGCGACTCGCGGCAGCCCTTCACGCGACCTGCGGCAGCACCGGCGGCGTGGGCGCGGGCACGAGCGTGGCGACGGGCGCCGCGGCGGCGGGCTTCTTCACCTTCTTCTTCGGGCGCGGCGTGGGCGCGGGGAGCGGCACGGCCTCGAGCTGCAGCACCGAGCGCGCGAGGTTGATGGCGCTGGAGAGCCGGTAGAAGGTGGAGGCGTACTCGCGGCTGGTGCGCTGGGCGTCCTGCTCGGCCTGGGCGAGGTCGGCGGTGGCGCGGCGGAAGACGTCACCGAGCTCGTCGAGGCGCCGGGTGAAGGCGAGGCCCAGGTCGCCGCGGAGCGCGAAGCGCTTCTCGAGGCCCTCCAGCGTGAGGTGCACGGCCTGCTCCTGGTGCTTGAAGTCGGCGATGTCGGGCCAGCCGAAGAGCTCGCCGGCGGCGATGGCGCTGTCGATGGCGCGATCGAGCGAGCGGGTGAGCGCCTTGTGCGTGGCGCGCGCGCTGGCGGCGAGCTCCACCGCCAGCTCGGCGAGGCGGCGGTCCTCCTGGAGCCGGCTCTGGAGCGAGACGAGCTGCGCGTAGCTGTCCTTCGCCGGCTGGCTGGGCAGCGGCTCGAGCAGCGAGGAGAGGGTGGAGGCGGACGTGGACACAGCGGCGTACTTCGCGTTCAGGACGTTGATCTTCATGGTGGTTGCTCCGTTGGGGCCGGGGAAGTCCGGCGTGCGAACGGGTGGAGCAACGACGCGGCCAACCCGGAGCCGGCGAGTTTCAAGGCCTTGCCCGGGCGACGCCGTCTCGGATCAAGGACGAGGGGTCTCGTCGGTGGACGGTTTCAAGGAGCGGGGTGGGGGTTCGCGGCGCGTTTGAAGGAACGCGGGGGCGCTGGGCGGACGGTTTCAAGGAACGAGGCGCGGATCGCTGACCACTTCCAAGGAACCGAGGCCCACGGCGCTGCGGGTTCGAAGGCCAGTGACCCTCGCGTCGTCCAGACACAAGCGACGCGAGCGAGTTGGTAGGACACTCCGGGTCACACGCGGGACTCTGCGTCGGGAGCGCGGGCGTCGTCCTCTGCGGAAAGTGCCTGGTCGACGGTCTCGCGGAGTGTTTGCCTGGGGCCCATGTTCATCAAGGCGCGCGTGGGTGCCTCGGAGGGTTGGCTGTGACGGCGGGGCTCGCCTGGTATCGAAGCGACCGTGCCTCCTTTCTGAAGGCCGAGTTGGACCGGGTCGTCGGCGAACTCGCGGACGCTGCGACGCAGAGCGGGCTCCACATCGAGCCGGAACAGAACGAGGAGTGGCGGTCGAGTATTGGCGTGCTCCAGGAGCAGCTCAGCGACCGAGTCGAACTGATTCGTCGGGCGCTCCAGGCGCCAGACCTGGCGGCCTACAGCGACATCATCCTCGAGTACGACTTCAAGCGACGCGGGCTTCGCCTCGACTGCGTCCTCCTCGGGGAGGGCATCATCGCCGTCCTTGAGTTCAAGCGGTCGCAGGTCGTGGCGGCTGATCGAGACCAGGTGACCAACTACTGCGTCAATCTCGTCGAGTTTCACGAGGAGACAAGGCGCGCCTGCGAGGAGGAGGCGGCGGTCGTCGTTCCCGTTCTGGCGGTCACCACGGGCCTGTTGCCGGCCGCGGAGTCCGCCTCGATCGCCTTCCACAACGCCCCGTGGAACTCGGTGGTGCGCGAACCCCTTCTGTGTGACAGCGAGACGCTCGCGGTCGCCCTTCGGGTTGCGCTGCGAGCGCGTCGTGCCGACGTGCGTGTCTCTGCCGACCGTTGGCTTGCGTCTCGCTTCGCGCCCTCGTCAACGATCGTGGACGCTGCGATCTCGCTCTACGGCGACCATGATGTCAGCGCCATCCAGAATCACGCGTCCTCCGCCGAGCGGATCCGCGACTGCACCGAGGAGGTGGCGCAGGTCATCGAGCAGTCGAAGAAGGATCGGCAGAATCGCATCATCTTCGTCTCGGGGGCGCCAGGCGCCGGCAAGACGTTGGTCGGTCTCAAGCTGGCGTTCGACCCTCGCTTCCGCAGCGACGCGGTCTTCGTCACCGGGAACGCGCCACTTGTTGACGTGCTGAGTGAGGCCCTCGAGGCCTCGTATCGACGGGGCCAGCGGCGTCGAGACCTGATCGTCCAGAGCGGGTACTCGAAGGAGGACGTGCATCAAGTCGTGCGCATGGCGAACTACAGGATCGTCAAGGCGCACAGCTTCCTGAAGGAGAGGGGGTCGAAGACCGGCTCCGCCGATGGGAACGTGGTCGTCTTTGACGAAGCTCAGCGCACCTACGCGAAAGGGAGAGAGGTTCTTCGCAAGAAGCTTGAAGAGGACGAGGCAGAACTCATCTTGCGGTCGCTCGAGGCGTCCTATCCGGACCGCGGCGCGGTGGTCGTTGCGCTGCTCGGCCACAACCAGGCCATCAACAAGGGCGAGTTGGGCGCGGTGGCGTGGTTCAACGCGGCGAAGCGGCGCGGTTGGCGCTACGCGATCAGCGAGGAGACGCTCGCGCTCTCGGAGGTGGCTCGGTCGGGAGACTGGGGGACGGAGCCGCTGCGAGAGGTCCTGCGCACCGGTCACCTTCCTCACTCGCTTCGTCACTACCGCAACGGCGGGATCGAGGAGTGGGCCGCCGCCGTCCTCGAGAACGATAGTGGCCGAGCTGCTGCGCTCGCCACGGCCTTCCCGGCGGGCGACACAATCTGGCTGACCCGAGAACTGGCGCACGCGAAGACCTGGGCACGCAGAGAACGGGTCGGCGATGAACGGGCCGGGCTCATTGCATCCGGCCAGGCTCGACGTCTGGCGGCTGAGGGCCTGTTTGTTGATCTTAAGCCGGACATTGCGAAGTGGGTGCTCGCTCCCCGTGGAGACATCCGCTCATCCAACATGCTCGAGACGGTCCAGAATCAGTTCCAGATCCAGGGGCTGGAGATCGACTACACGATCGTCTGCTGGGATGCGGACCTCCGACGGATCAAGGAGGAGTGGCGGGGCTTTCAGGTCAGAGGCGCCGCGTGGCAGGCCGACAAGCAACTCGATGTGGCGAAGAACAGCTATCGCGTGCTGCTCACGCGGTCCCGAAAGGGCATGACCATCTTCGTGCCACGTGGCGACCTGTCAGGTGAGGATCCCACTCGCGACCCGGCCATCTACGACGAGATTGCGGGGTTTCTCCTCAAGTGCGGCGCGAAGTCGCTCCCGGCATGACAGCGAAGCCTCCGCTGCGGTCGGTCACGGTCGCACATTCGCGTCGCGGAGTTGTCTGCCCGCGCGGGCGTCTCGTCACTTCCTGCGGCGTTCACTGGCCCCCACGCCCCACCACGTACCGGTACACCGGCGTCCGGTACAGGTCGCCCGCCTGGCGCGTCACCTCCGGCTCCCGGCCGCGCCAGGCGAAGGTGTGGCTGATGACGTGTGCCCCGTCGGGCAGCTCGGCCTCGAGCTTCGGGGCCAGGGCCGCCATGCCGCCGGTCCACAGGTAGGTGACGACGAGGCCGGCGCTGCGGAGGTCGGCCTTGAGGAAGTCGCCGTAGCGCAGCTCCAGGTTGGGCCGCGGCTGCAGGCGTTGGCGCAGCCAGCAGAAGAGGAACGGCACCGGCGAGCCCTCCCAGGCGATGACGCGCGAGTCGGGCAGCGCGGCGGCCACCGGCCACGCCAGCGAGCCCCACCCCGCGCCCAGCTCGAACACGTCGCCCACCACCGGCCGGGGGAGCAGCTCCAGCACCACCGCGCGCACCCGGGGGCTCGTGGGCATCGGCGAGATGCCCGTGGTGATGGTCTTCCAGACGATCGACAGGCCCGCGAGGGCCACCACCCCCAGCAGCAGCAGGCCGACGGCGCTCACCGCGGCGCCTCGGGCATGGAGCGGGCTCGCATCGCCCTCGAGCCTACCGCTCCGGAGTGAATTTCCACCGGCCCCCTTCGTTGGGGCGCCCATGCGTCTCCGCGCCCTGCTCGTCGCCGCGTGCCTCGCCGCCCCCGCCGTCACCTTCGCCCAGCCCTCCGACTGCGACGCCATCCGCCGGGTGCTGGCCATCGCCGAGCGGTACTCCCTCGACGTCGGCGACCTGCTGCACCTCGAGCCCCAGCTCTGCGGCAAGCCCCAGGGCCGCGTCGCCTGCCAGCAGCTCGACGAGTTCTGGATGCTGGCCATGGCCCTCGAGCAGCCCAGCGAGACGCTCAACGCGCTCGAGGCCCAGCGGGCCGTGTGGTGTGGCCGCGAAGACGAGCCGCCGCGGCCGCTCCAGTGGCCCAACGGCGCGACGCTCCGCACCAGCTCCGGCGCGCTGAGCTGGCCCACCGGCACGCTCGCCCGGAGCTCCGGCGGCACCTGGTCTGCCCCCTCCGGCACGATGGTGCGCACCAGCTCCGGCTCGCTGAGCTACCCCTCGGGCACGCTCGCGCGCAGCAGCAGCGGCCGCTGGACCCTCCCCAACGGCACCCTCGCCGAGGAGGGCCGCCTCGCCGCCCTCGCGTGCGAGCAGGAGCTCTCGTGGTGCCGCTTCTTCCTCAGCGAGGCGGCGCAGTCCTCCGGGGTCCGGCGCGACTTCGCGCTCCTCGGCCTCGCCCGCATGGCCGGCCCGAGGGACTGAGCCTTCGCGTCATCGGCGCCGTGAGCTGAACTCGCGAAAGATCTGCGCGGCGTGCATCGCGCGTGGCGGGGTGGCGGGGCCTGTGGCTACTGGGCGCGCGTGACGTCTCCTTCGACCCACCCCCGCGCCCTCGAGGATCCGCCCGGCGGCGTGCTCCTGTGGCTCATCGTCATCGTCGAGCTGGTCACCTTCGCGATGCTCTTCGGCGTCATCGCCGATCTCCGGGCCAGCGCGCCGGCCGCCTTCGCCGAGATGCAGCGCGCGCTCCATCGCCCGACGGGCCTCGCGTTGACTTTGGCGCTCGTCACCAGCGGCGCGCTCGCGGCGCAGGCGGTGCACCACTTCCGCGCTGGCGCGAAGGACACGGCGCGGCGCTTCTTCCAGCTCGCCGGCCTCGTGGGCCTGGGCTTCGTGGCCCTCAAGGTGTTCGACGCGGTCCAGTTGGTGCGCGCGGGGCACGGGCTGGGCAGCTCCGACCCCTGGGTGGCCTACTTCCTCGCTGGCGGCTTCCACTTCGCGCACGTGCTGGTGGGCCTGGGGCTGCTCTTCGGCGTCGCCGGGCGGGTGGGGCGCACGCCCTTCGAAGACGAGGAGGGCGCCGTCGTCGGCAGCGCCCTCTTCTGGCACCTGTGCGACGTCGCGTGGTTCTTCCTCCTGCCGCTGTTCTTCGTGGGGGCGTGATGCGGCTGGCGACCTGGCTGGCGCTCGTCGTCCTCACGGCCGTGTCGCTCTTCGACGGGCGGCTCGGGCTGGCCCTGGTGCTGGCCGGGGTGAAGGCGCTGCTCCTGGGCTTCGAGTTCATGGAGCTGCGCTTCGCCGCCCGCGCCCACGCCGCCGCGTATGCCCTCTTCGTCACCTTGCTCGTCGTGGTGCTGGAGGTGCTCGCGCGGTAGGGGACGCGCGCGTTCTGTGCTAGCGGCGCGACTCGAACCCCACCCAGGAGTCACCCCATGGCCGGAACGATCGCGCTGACTGACAAGAACTTCGACGCCGCGGTGCAGAAGGGCGGCACGCTCTTCATCGACTTCACCGCCACGTGGTGCGCGCCCTGCCAGACCTTCGCGCCGGTCTACGAGCAGGCCGCGCAGCAGCACCCGGGCGTCGTCTTCGGCAAGGTCGACGTCGATGCCGACGCGCAGCTCGCTGACGACTTCGACATCGAGGCGGTGCCCACGCTCATCGCCATCCGCGACGGCGTGGTGGTGCTCAATGAGGAGGGCGAGCTGCCCGCGAAGATGCTCGCGGAGCTGATCAAGGAAGTGCAGGCCCTCGACATGGACGAGGTCCGCTCGCACCTCGCGCTCGCGGAGGAGGAGGACGCGGCGCAGGCGAAGAAGAAGGCGCCGGCGAAGAAGAAGGCCCCCGTGAAGAAGAAGGCGGCTCCGGCGAAGAAGAAGGTGGCCGCGAAGAAGAAGGCCGCGCCGGTGAAGAAGAAGGCCCCCGCGAAGAAGGCGGCGAAGAAGAAGAAGTAGGCGCGGACGCCGCGGAGTCCGCTCTCCGTCGTCCTCAACGAAGCCCAAGCTTCGGCTCGCCCTCTGGTTCTGGGAGCTCGTCTCGATGCTTCCAGTACCAGGCCTCCACCTCCTGGATGAAGTCGCCCAGGGTCGGCCACCCATCGACGCCGCACCACCTGGGAAAGCCCGGGCGCTCGAGGTCGGTCTGCCAGTCGAACTCGTGCCGGTGGTGGCTGTCGGGGTGGCCCGGGTGGGGGTGGATGTTGTCGTGGCGCAGCAGGTTTCCGCCGCCTCGAACGAAGGCGTTGTAGGCGTAGCGAACCGTCTGCACGCTGACGTTGAGGTCATCGTGGGCTCCGTCCGGGTCGACGAGCGCGATGAGCTTCTCGACGCCGATGACGATGTTGCCCTTGCAGCCGATCTCCCCGTAGAGCCGCAGCGCCCCCGGCACGGCCTCCCAGGTCAACGTGTCGGAGCACACGAAGCCGCTGGAGTAGAACTGCTCCATGCGGCTGTCGTGAACCTGCCGGTAGGTGCGAAGCCTAGTGGGGCCGTGCTTCGCGGGAGCCAAGGAGATCTCGCTGGTCGAGCAGCATCAACCACTGGCAGATCTCCCAGCTCTCCTTCCGCTTGCCTTGCGCCAACTCGTGGCGCAGCTCATCGGACGAAAGCTGATGCTTCTGCTCGAAGGCCTCGATCTGCGCGTCGAGATCCTTGAACTCGCCGTTGGGCTTGCCGCGCGCGACCTTGACCAGATTTCGCATGGCCTCGTCCTGCTCGTCGGGGCTCATCTTCTTCAAGTCAGAGTTCTTGAGCGACTGCTTCATTGGGATCTCGACTTGGACCTTATGAGCCCGGGTGCGACGGCGGCAACTGCATCGCCGAAGTAACTGAAACAACAGGGCCCGCGCCCGCATGTCAGACCCGGCGGGTACAACCCCGCGCATGGCGATGACGCTGGCCGTGGGTGTGCTGTGCGTGGTGCTGGGGGCTCTGGGGGCCTGGCTCGTCGCGCGCCGCGAGCACGAGGGCGGGCGCCGGGCCGTCGAGGTGGAGCTCGCCACCGCGCGCTCGCAGCTGGCCGCCCGAGACGACCTCGTGCGGCGCCTCGAGCAGCAGGCCGGGCAGCTGCGCCAGCAGGAGGAGCAGCTCAGCGCGCTCCTTACCACCACGCGCGCTGACTTCGCCCGCGCCGATGCCGACGGGCGGAGCCTCGCCGGGCAGGTGGAGCAGCTTCGGGCAGAGCTCGGCGCCCGCGCGTCGAGCCTCACTGCGAGTCAGCAGGAGGCCAGCGCCGCCCGCGCCCAGCTCGCCGGCGCGCAGGCGCAGCTTGTCGCCGCGCACGACCGCCGCGAGGCCGTCGAGGCCCAGCTCGCCCACCTCGAGGGCGTCGAGCGCCGCGCCCAGCACCTCGCCGAGGCTCTCGCCCGCGCCGAGTCGCAGCTCGACGCCGAGCGCGCGCGCACCGTGGAGCGCGCCGCTGAGACGGCCCGCGGCCGCGAGGTGATGCGCCTGGAGTTCGAGGCCCTCGCCCAGAAGCTCCTCGAAGAGAAGGGCAAGGCCATGCTCGAGCAGGGCCACAAGGACCTCGAGGGCCTGCTCGCGCCCGTCAAGGAGCGCCTCGTGGCCTTCGAGGAGACCATCAACAAGACGTACCAGCAGGAGAACCGCGATCGCGCGACGCTCCTCGAGAGCCTGCGCAGCATGAGCGAGACCCAGGCCCGGCTGCACGCCGACGCCGAGGCCCTCGCCCGCGCCCTGACCGGCGAGTCGAAGGCCCAGGGCGACTGGGGCGAGCTCGTGCTGGAGCGCCTCCTCGAGTCCGCCGGCCTCACCGAGGGCCGCGAGTACCAGCTCCAGGTGGACCACCGCGACGAAGACGGCGGCGCCCGGCGCCCCGACGCCCTCGTGTACCTGCCGCAGAACCGCGCCGTCGTCATCGACGCCAAGTGCAGCCTGAGCGCCTTCATCGCCGCCACCCGCGCCAACGACGACGCCGAGCGCGAGGTGGACCTCGACGCCCACCTCGCCTCCGTGCGCGCCCACGTGAAGACGCTCCAGAAGAAGGACTACGCGGCGCTGCTCGCCGAGCGCTCCCTCGACGTCACCTTCATGTTCCTGCCCAACGAGGCGGCGTTCCACGCGGCCCTCTCGCGGGCGCCGCGGCTCTTCGAGGAGGCCTTCGCGCAGGGCGTGGTGCTCTGCAGCCCGACGACGCTGCTGGCCGCGCTCCAGGTGGTGAACCACGTCTGGCGCAGCGAGCGGCAGGCCCACAACGCCGAGCGCATCGCAGAGGCCGCCGGGAAGATGGTCGACAAGCTCGCGCTGGCCGTGGAGGCCTTCGACGAGGTGGGCAAGCGGCTCGATGGCGCGCAGGAGGCCTGGGCCCGCGCCCGCGGTCGCCTCGGCGCTGGGCCCGGCAACGTGCTGACCGCTGCCCACCGGCTGGTGGAGCTCGGCGCCCGCGTGCGCAAGCAGGACAAGCTCGACGCCGCCACCCGCGCGATGGACGCCGACCGCGATGACGACGCCCCCGAGGCGCTGGGGGCCGGGGCCCAGCCGGTGGCCTGACGGGCGAGAGAGAGGAGCCGCCGTGGAGCCGATCATCGGGGAGACCGCCGTGCTAGACGCCGGGCTCGTGAACGCCGCGCCTGAGCCAGCTCCAGCGGAGATCGTCGACGCGTCGACCCTGACGCCGATGATGAAGCAGTACCTCGAGGTGAAGGCCCAGCACCCGACCGCGCTGCTCTTCTTCCGCCTCGGCGACTTCTACGAACTCTTCTTCGACGACGCGGTGAAGGCCGCGGAGCTGCTGCAGATCACCCTCACCTCGCGCGCGAAGGGGGCCGACCGCATCCCCATGTGCGGGGTGCCGTACCACGCGGTGCGCCGGTACATCGCCCGGCTCATCGACGCGGGCCAGCGCGTGGCCATCTGCGAGCAGACCGAGCCGGCCGGCAAGGGCATCGTGCGCCGCGAGGTGGTGCGCGTGGTGACGCCGGGCATGGTGCTCGACGACGACGTGCTCGAGTCGCGCGAGAACAACTTCCTCGCCGCCGTCGTGCCCGGCGCCGACGACGACAGCTGGGGCGCCGCGCTCCTCGACGCCTCCACCGGCGAGTTCGTCGCCGTGCAGCCCGGCGCCCTCGAGCTGGTGGCCGACGAGGTCGCCCGCGCCGCGCCCAAGGAGCTCCTCTTCCCCGAGGGGAAGGAGGCCGAGGTCGAGCTGCTGCTCCAGGCCTTCTCCCGCCGGCCCGCCACCGCCAGCCTCCCGCCCGACGCCTTCGACGCCAAGCGCGGCCGCGCGCTCCTCACCGCGCACTTGCAGGTGCAGAACCTCGAGGGCTTCGGGGTGGACAAGGCCGGCCCCTCGCTCGGCGCCGCCGGGGCCGCGCTGCGGTACTTGAAGGAGACGCAGAAGAGCGCCGCCGGCCACGTCGATCGCATCAGCCTCGCCGCTCGCGGCGGGCAGCTCGTCATCGACGAGGCGTCTCGCGCCAACCTCGAGCTCGTGCGGACGTTGAAGGACGGCGGTCGCGCCGGCTCGCTGTTGGGCGTACTCGATCGCTCCGTCACCTCGCTCGGCGCCCGGAAGCTGGCCCGCTGGCTCCTGACGCCGCTGTTCGACGTGCGCGCCATCGAGGCCCGCCTCGACGCCGTGGAGGAGCTCTTCGCCCGGGCCGCGTGGCGAGAGCTGCTCGTGGGCTCGCTCAAGGAGATCGCCGACGTCGAGCGCCTCTGCGGCCGCCTCTCGCTCGCCTCGGGCGGGCCCAGAGACCTGAAGGCCCTCGGGCGCTCGCTGGGCGCCATGCCCGGCCTCGCGGAGGGGCTGGGCGGCTGCAAGAGCGAGCTGCTGCGCGCGCTGGTGGGGCCGCTGGGGTCCGCGGGCGTGGTGGAGCTGGCGAAGACGCTCGAGGGCGCCCTCGTCGAGGATCCCCCGGTGGTGCTGGCTGACGGCGGCTACTTCAAGAAGGGCTACCACCCGGAGCTCGACGTCCTCATCGACCTGTCCACCACGGGGAAGGACTACCTCGTGCAGCTCGAGGCCCGCGAGCGCGCGGCCACCGGCATCGGCTCGCTCAAGGTCCGCTACAACCGCGTCTTCGGCTACTACCTCGAGGTGACGAAGGCGAACCTCCACCTCGTGCCCAAGGGGTGGATCCGCAAGCAGACCACCGCGGGCGGCGAGCGCTACGTCACCGAGGAACTCAAGACGTACGAAGAGAAGGTGCTGACGGCCGACGAGAAGCGCGTCGCCCTCGAGCAGCGCCTCTTCGAGGAGCTCCGCGCGGTGGTGGTGGCCCGCGCCGGGCAGCTGCGCGCCGCGGCCGACGCCGTGGCCACCCTCGACGCCCTCGTGTCCTTCGCGCGCGTGTCCTCGGAGCACGGCTACGTGCGCCCCGTCGTCGACGAGTCGGGCGTGCTCGAGCTGCTCGGCGGCCGGCACCCGGTGGTGGAGCAGGCCCTCGGCGGGGCCTCCTTCATCCCCAACGACGTGCGGGTGGACCGCGACGAGGCGCAGGTGCTGATCATCACCGGCCCCAACATGGCCGGGAAGTCGACGGTGATGCGGCAGGTGGCGCTGGCGGCGGTGATGGCCCAGGCCGGCTGCTTCGTGGCCGCGAAGTCGGCGCGCCTGGGGCTGTGCGATCGCGTCTTCACGCGCGTGGGCGCCTCCGACAACCTCGCCCGCGGGCAGTCCACCTTCATGGTGGAGATGATCGAGACGGCCAACATCCTCCACCACGCGACGAAGCGCAGCCTCGTGGTGCTCGACGAGATCGGCCGCGGCACCAGCACCTTCGACGGCCTCTCCATCGCCTGGGCGGTGGCCGAGCACCTGCACGATCGCCTCGGCGCGCGCACGCTCTTCGCCACGCACTACCACGAGCTCACCGACCTCCAGCGTGAGAAGCCGCGGGTGAAGAACTGCTCCATCGCGGTGCGCGAGCAGCAGGGCCGCGTCATCTTCCTGCGCAAGCTCATCGACGGGGCCGCGAGCCGCAGCTACGGCATCGAGGTGGCGAAGCTGGCCGGCCTGCCGCCCGAGGTGCTGGCCCGCGCGCGGGAGCTGCTCCACAATCTGGAGGCCGGGGAGTTCGACGAGGCCGGCCGCCCGCGCCTGGCCCGCCGCGCCACCCGCGCCGCCAACGGGAGCGCCGCGCTACCCGACGACTCGCAGCTTGGCCTCTTCGGCGGCGGTAAGCCGACGGCCCCGAAGAGCGACGCCGACGCGGTGCTGGCCGCCCTCGAGGCCTTCAGCGTCGACACCTCGAGCCCGCTCGAGGCCCTCACGGCCGTCGCCGCGTGGAAGCAGCGCCTCAAGGCCGCGAAGGGCCAGGGGTAAGCCGCCGTGCAGCTCGCCATTCCGTCCGCGCCGCGGCCGGTGCGCCTGGGGCAGGTGCCCGGGGCGCTGCGCCGCGTGGGCCTCGTGGCGGGCGGGGCGCTGCTGGTGACGGCGCTCTTGTGGTGGGGCGGCAGCCGCGCGCAGCGGGCGCTGTCGGAGGAGCGCGACTTCCTCGCCGTGGCCGAGGAGGTGCCGGCGCGGGTGACGGAGGTGACGGTGCCCGAGGGCGACGGCGCCGCGAAGCTGCGCGTCATCTACAAGGTGGGCCGAGACGACTACTCGGCCTCCGGGGTGCGCTTCGATCGCGACGCCGCTCGGGGCCTGGGCCTGGGCGCGCCCGTGCTGCTCCTGGTGGACCCGGCGGCGCCGGCGAAGCCCGTGGCGGCCGACTGGGTGCGCGGCCGCGGCGCGTGGTGGTGGCTCTCGGCGGTGGGCCTGGGGGTGGGGCTCCTCGTGGGCCTGGGCGGCGTGGCCTTCGAGCTGCGGCGCGCGGTGCGGCGCGAGCTGGCGCCTCTGCGGCTGGGGGCGCTGGTGTGGCTGACGCCCGACGGGCCGCTCCCGGAGACGAAGGCGGAGCTGCGCTTCGGCGCGCACTACTTCCGCGACGACGTGAAGCACGCGGTGACGGCCACCGGCCGGCCCGGGCGGCGCCCGGTGCGCAACGGCGAGAAGGTGCTGGCCGCGGTGGTGCCCAGCCAGCCTACGTGGGTGCGCGTCATCGACGAGGAGCTGGCTCAGGGGCTGGGCTGGTACCGGTAGCCGGCGCCGTCAGTCGTGCCAGAAGCAGTCGACGGGCTTCGCGCCGAACATGTCGCGTGGGTGCAGCCCGTGGCCGCGCTGCAGGCACAGGCCGTCGAGGCGAGGGCTGTTGTCGGAGGGCTGCTCCTGCGGGGCGACGACGGCGAGCTGCTTGGTGCGCGCGTCGCGGGGCAGGGCGATGACGAGGTAGCCGGCCTTCGCGCGCTCGTAGATCTCGGAGTCCGTCACGCGCTTCCACCCGCGCATGGGGCCCTCGTGCCGCAGCCAGTCGCAGGTCTGCGCCAGCGTCAGCTCCTTGGCGCCCACGAAGTGGGGGATCTCGCACTGCATCGCGCGGCTGACGTCCCACACGTAGATGTGGCCGCGCGTCTTGCCCGGCGCGTCGTCGCCGTAGCGGGGGTTGGTGAGGAGCGCGAACTGCCGCAGCACGTTCTCGTAGAGCTTGCGGCTGCGCTTGCCGGGCAGGCTCTGGAGCGGGGCCTGCACCGCCTTCCACAGGTCGCGGTTCTGCAGCGCGGCCGGCGCCTCCTTGCCGTCGAAGGTGAGATCCTGCACCACCGGCAGGTCGCTGCGTGTGCCCCCGGTGGAGGGCAGGGTGGCCTGCAGCAGCGAGTTGCGGCGGCGCTCGGCCGACGAGTCCTGAAAGCCCGAGCCCAGCTGGCTCTTCTGGTGCTTGGTGAGGATCGAGCTGTCCGTGGCCATGTCCGTCAGGCCCTCGGCCATCGGGTCGCCGTTGCCGCCGGGCTTGCCGCCCTGCGCCGGGTGCTGCCCCGTCGGCCGCGGCCTCGGCGCGTCGTCGAAGCCTCCCTGGGCGGGGATGCTGCCCGTCGCCGTGCGCGGCGCCGCCTTCTGCTGCGGGGCCTGCCGCTGCTGATCTCCTGATCCACCTTTGCCCGGCTGGCGTTGCTGCGACATGGGGCGGCCAGTCTAGACCGAACGGGCCGATTTTTTGCGGCCATGTGCGACGCGTGGTCACATCTCACACGTCTGTAGCGGTCCGTCGCCTTTCCCCACGAGCCCATGATCCGACTCGCCATCGCCGCCGCCATCGCCGTGAGTGCCACCGGGTGGGCGGCCACGGCCGACGAGGCCTACGCCGAGGCGAAGGCCGACTACGCGAAGCTCAAGGGCGACGAGAAGCGCCGGGCGCTGCGGCACCACTGGCAGAACGTGGCGAAGAAGTTCGAGGCGGTGGCCAGCAAGCACCCGAAGACGGAGCGGGCGCCGGAGGCCCTCTTCAACGCCGGGCAGCTCTCCAACGAACTCTCGCGCATCTCGCAGCGCGACGACGATCGCGAGGCGGCCAAGCGCAACTACCGGCGCCTCATCGACGGCTGGCCGAGCCACCGCCTCACCGACGACGCGGCCCTGGCGCTGGCGAAGCTGCTGGCCGACCGCGAGAGCGACCCGGTGGGCGCGCGCAAGGTGCTGCAGGCCTCGCTGGCCCAGGCCAACGACATGAAGCCGGCCATGCAGGCCATGTTGGCGGCGCTCCCCGCGGCGGCGAAGGCGCCCGCGGCGGCCCCGGTGCCCCCGCGGCCGGCCGTGGCCCAGGCCCCGCCGCGCCGCGAGAGCGCGCCCGAGCGCCCCCGCGCCGAGAAGGAGGCGCCGCGCGCCCCCGCCCGCGACGTCGCCGAGGCCATTCGCCGCGCCGTGAGCGAGGCGCCGCCCGCCAGCCCGGAGGAGAAGGCCGC
>CAYUZK010000159.1:0-14395 GCA_964449625.1 uncultured Archangium sp. | reverse complement strand
GTGGCGGCGCGACGGGCGGCGGCGGCGGCGCGACGGGCGGTGGTGGCGGCGGCTCCGACGCGGGCACCGGCGGCGACGGCGGATCGACCACCGACGCGGGGACAGTCCTCGACGCGGGCGTGGTCCTGCCCGACGGCGGCATGCTCAACCCGCCCACGGTGCCGCTGACCTTCATGGCCAACTGCGGCACGGTGAACGCCTGCGCCGGCAACGAGGTGGGCACCTGGTACTACACGGCCGGCTGCATCGACGACGCGGCCTTCACCGCCATCGAGAACGTCGGCAACAACTTCGGGTGCACTGGCGCCACCAGCAACAAGGAGGGCTTCGTGGCCGGGGTCATCGGCTTCAACGGCACGACGCTCGCCCGCACCGTGGCCACGGAGATCAGCTTCACGGTGACGCTCACCGGCACGGTCTGCGCCGCGAACTGCTCCGTGGTCCCCGGGCTCCTGCAGGCCGGCACGACGGGCACCTGCGCGGCCACCACCACGGCCTGCGTGTGCGACCTGACCACGCGCATCAACGACTCGGGCTCGCAGGGGTACACCTACACCACCGGCGTGCTCGCCCTCTCCAGCTCGAGCCAGACCTACGACACCTGCATCACCACGGGCCTGGTCGACTCGATGAACTACCGCGAGACCTCCAGCAACACGCGTGAGCCCGGCACGTTCAGCCTGACGAAGTACTGAGTTCGAAGGGGAGTCACCATGTCCTGGCCTGCACTGTTGGTCTCGCTCACGCTGCACGCGGGCGAGCCGTGTGAAGCCCCGCGCGCGCGCGACACCGCGCCGCTGTTGACGGCCATCGCGCAGGACAAGGTGGTGGCCCTGTCGTTCCTCAAAGCGGCGGGGCTGTGCGCCGAGCGGGGCGAGCCGTGCGACCAGGCGCGCCTCGAGTGCGCCGCGGTGCTCTCCGGCACCATCCAGAAGCAGGTGGCCTTCGACGAGGGGGTGTGGCTGCGCGACATGCTGCTGCCATACCTCGGGGCCAGCTACCCGATGACGCGCACCTTCGGGCCGGTGACGCTCGCGCCAGACACCTCGTGCAACGTCGACGTGGCGACGCTGGAGGCCGCGGCCCAGCGGCGCAACGCGCAGGCAGCGCGGCGCGAGGCCGTGGGCCAGGAGTACACGGCCTGGGGCAAGTGGGCTCAGGGCCAGCAGCAGAAGTGCCGCGAGCAGCTCGCGGTGGACCAGGCCAAGGCGGCCACCACCAAGGCCGAAGCCGAGCGCCTGGCTGCGGCGGCGGCGGTGGTGACGGCGGCCGAGGCCCTGAAGCAGAAGCAGGCGCAGGAGGCGGCCGCGGTGCGCGCCGAGCAGGAGCGCCAGGCCCGCGAGGCCGCCGAGGCCCGGGCCCAGAAGGAGCGCGAGGCGAAGGAGGCCGCGGTCGCCGCCGAGAAGAAGCAGGAGGAGGCCGAGCGCCGCGCCCGCGAGGAGCGCGAGCAGGAGCGCAAGGAGGCCGAGGCCCGGCAGGAGAAGCTCGAGGCCGAGCGCAAGAAGGAGCAGAAGGCGGCGGAGGCCGAGCGCAAGCAGGAGCAGAAGGAGGCGGAGGCCCAGCGCAAGCAGGAGCAGGAGGAGGCCGAGAAGAAGGCCCGGGCCGAGAAGGAGGAGGCGGAGCGGAAGGTGAAGCAGGCCGAGGAGCGGCGCCTCATCGACGCGCGGAACACCCGCGTCGCCGAGCAGCGCGAGTACAAGGCCCGCATCGTGCGCGAGGCCGAAGCGGCCCTCGACCTCGCGAAGGGGCAGGAGCTCGCCAAGAAGCAGGCCGCCATCGCCGCGATAGACCAGAGCCCGGCCATCGCCCAGGCCGCGGTGGCCGAGGCCGCCCAGGCCGAGCAGGGTCGCATCGCGGCCGAGAAGCAGCTCTTCGACGCGAGGCAGAAGGCTGACGCCATCGTCATCGATGACTCCTACGAGCGCTCGCGCGGCGCCGTGAGCATCGCCGGCGGCGGCGCGGCCAACGCCGGGGGCTTCGGCCTCGGCGTGCTGGGCCTGGCCCACCTCGGCTTCTGGGGTGACGCGCCGCCGGAGGGCATGGCCTCGGGCTTCGAGGTGCGCCTGTGGGGCCAATTCCTCGGGCAGCTGGCCGGCCCGCCGGCGGTGATCGCCGACTCGCTCCTCACGGCCCGGTACTTCTTCGGGCCCTTCGGCGTCGGCCTCGGCGGGAGCGTGAGCGCCTCAGGCCCGGGCCTTTCGACGCTGGGCTTCGGGGCCGGGCCCTCCATCGGGCTGACCTTCATGGACACGCCGCAGTGGCGCGTGGGCCTCAACGGCACGTACCTCGTGCTGGGCGGCACCATCGACCCCACGCGCTTCAAGGCCGACGTCGAGGTGAGCTGGCGGTTCCTCACCTTCCAGCTGCACGGCGGCAACCAGGGCATGGTCCAGGTGCCGGACGGCCCGATGCAGGCCCAGTGGACGCTGGGGCTCTTCGTCGGCCTGCGCGCCTCGTGGTAGGCGCGCCGTCGATGTCTCGCCACCCGCACCCGTTCCTCCCCGTCTGCCGGGCCGACCTCGAGGCCCGCGGCTGGGCGGAGCTCGACATCGTCATCGTCTCCGGCGACGCCTACGTCGATCACCCGGCCTTCGGCCCGCCCCTCATCGCGCGCTTCCTCGAGGGGCGCGGCTTCAAGGTGGGGCTGTTGCCGCAGCCCGACTGGCACTCCGCCGAGCCCTTTCGTGAGCTGGGCAAGCCGCGCCTCTTCTTCGGGGTGGCCGCCGGCAACATGGACTCGATGCTGAACCGGCTGACGGCCCAGAAGAAGAACCGCAGCGAAGATCAGTACTCGCCCGGTGGCCGCACGGGCAGCCGGCCGGACCGCGCCACCATCGTCTACGCGCAGCGCTGCCGCGAGGCGTACCCCGAGGTGCCCGTGGTGCTCGGCGGCATCGAGGCGTCGCTGCGCCGCATCGCGCACTACGACTACTGGAGCGACAAGGTGCGCCGCTCCATCTTGTTGGACGCCAAGGCCGATCTGCTGGTGTTCGGCATGGGCGAGCGCCCCATCTGGGAGATCGCCGATCGGCTCCAGCGCGGCGAACCGGTGGAGCAGCTGCGCGACGTGCGCGGCACCGCGTACCTGTTGGGCAACGAGGCCATGAAGCAGCTCGAGGCCGACCCCGCGCGCCGCGCCGCCGATCGCAAGCCCGTGGTGCTGCCCAGCTACGAGGTGGTCTCCACCAGCCTCGAGGCCTTCGCGCGCATGACGCGCGATTTTCAGCTCGAGACGAACCCGGGCAACGCGCGCCCCGTGGTGCAGCGCCACGGAGATCGCGGCGTGTACTTGAACCCGCCGGCCTTCCCGCTCGAGGACGGGCAGGGTGACGCGACGAAGGGCCGCGCGTCGGTGCCGATGGACGAGCTGTACGATCTCCCGTTCAACCGCGCGCCGCACCCGATGTACGGGCGTGAGAGCGTGCCGGCCTTCGAGATCGTCAAGCACTCGGTGGTGCTCATGCGGGGCTGCTTCGGCGGCTGCTCGTTCTGCTCCATCACCGAGCACGAGGGCCGCGTCATCCAGAACCGCTCGGCCCAGAGCGTGCTCCGGGAGATCCGCGAGCTGCGCCGCATGGGCGACTTCCGCGGCACGGTGACGGACCTCGGCGGCCCCACGGCGAACATGTACCGGCTCAAGTGCAAGTCGCCGGACATCGAGGCCAAGTGCCGCAAGCTGTCCTGCGTGCACCCGGGGGTCTGCGAGAACCTGGGCACCGACCACGGGCCCCTCATCGAGCTCATGCGCGAGGTGCGCGAGGAGCCGGGGGTCAAGCACGTCTTCATCGCCTCCGGCGTCCGCTACGATCTCGCCGAGCGCAGCCCGGAGTACGTGAAGGCGCTGGCCGCGCACCACACCGGCGGCCAGCTCTCGGTGGCCCCCGAGCACGTCAGCAAGCGCGTGCTCGAGAAGATGAAGAAGCCCGGCATCGAGAGCTACGAGCGCTTCCAGGCCATGTTCGCCTGCGAGAGCCAGGCGGCGGGCAAGGAGCAGTACGACATCCCCTACTTCATCAGCGGGCACCCGGGCTCGACGCTGGAGGACATGGTCGAGCTCGCCCTGTGGCTCAAGAAGAACGGCCGCCGCCCGCGGCAGGTGCAGGACTTCATTCCTACGCCGATGTCGATGGCGGCGTGCATGTACTACACGGGCCTCGACCCCATGAAGCTGGAGCCCGTGCCGGTGGCGAAGGGCCTCAAGGAGAAGCGGCTACAGAAGGCGCTGCTCCTCTACTGGAACCCGGAGCACTGGCCCGACGCGCGCGAGGCGCTGCAGCTCGCGGGGCGCGGCGATCTGATCGGCCGCGGGTCCGACGCGCTGGTGCCGCCCGAGGCGCCGGGGGAGCGGGCCCGGCTCGAGCGCCAGGGCCTCTTGCGACCGCGCGCGCGGCGCTGACTACTCGACGCGGAACTCGATGCTGTGCGTGGTGGTGGCGCTCAGCTGCGAGCCCGGCAGGCCGCCGGCGAGGTCCACCTGGTTGCTGCGCTCCACGCGCACCTTCTCCTTGTCGTCGACCTTGAGCTCGCCGGGCTCCACGCGCAGCTCGAGGCCGTCCTGGGGCAGGGTGGTGTCGATGCCGGCCTTGTCGAGGCGCACCTGCACGCGGGCGGCGCGGCGGTTCATCGAGTCGCTCCACTCCACGACGAGGGGCGGGCCGTCGGCGCGCCGGTAGGTGGTGCCCGCCACCGGGCGGGTGATGACGGTGAAGCCGGGCGCCTCGATGGCCCCGTCGAGGAAGTCTTCGCCGCGAGAGACCTCGAGGCGCAGGGCGTCGTCCCACGCGAAGTCGTCGAGGCGGTACTGCCGGGCGTTGTCGTCGAAGGCCAGCACCTGGCGGCCGAGGCGCCCGCCCCGCAGGGCGACCTCCGCGTTGGCGACGTGGTCGCCGTTGCCCGAGCCCTGGCGCACCGTGACGCGCGCCCAGGTGCCCGGCGTGCTGCCGTTGCTCTCGAAGCGGGCGACGACGTGGAGCGTCCGCGTGCCGCCGCCGGGGTTGGTGGCGCCGCACGCCGACAGCAGCACCAGGGACAGGAGGGTGAGCGGTCTGGTCATGGGCCGAGAGTACGGACGGCCCCCCGGAGGACGCCAATTTTTCCGCCCCCACGACGGGCGGGCCCGGCCATGGCAGACTGGCCCCTTCGCATGTCGACGAAGAAGCCTCCGGGCGACGAGACCCTGCGCGGCCTCCCCGGGCCCACCCAGCGCGCTGAAGACTCCTTCGTGGGCCGCTCCAAGGTGTCGCTCTCTGACATCAAGCGCGCCGCCGGCGAGGTCGCCCCCGAGGTGAGCCAGGGCGCCTGGCGCGAGCGCGTCTTCACGCCCCGCGCGGTGATGCCTCGGGAAGAGGTGGTGTCGGGCCTCCGCGCGTCGCTCCGCACGGCCCTGGCCACGGCGAGCCACCCGCGCGCGACCTTCGACGCCGTGCGCACCGCGTGGTTGCCGCTCTTGCGCCAGGCCCTCGAGCAGGCGGGCGGAGACGGCATCGACGCGTGGCTCTCGGTGCTCTTCGCCTTCCCGGGCAAGCCAGCAAAGCAGCCCCTCTTCGGGGAGCTGGGCGACGCCCTGGCCCGCCTGCGCGCCGCGAAGGACCTCGTCGCCTTCGAGACCGAGGCCGGCGCCGTGGCCACGCTGGTGGACGGCGCCCTCGGCGCCACCCCGGTGAAGCTGTCCTTCAAGCAGATGGAGCGGCAGCTCGAGGGCAAGCTGGAGGTCGACGAGCTGCTCGTGCTGCGCGCCGGGGTGGAGGAGGATCTCCGCCGCCGCCTCGCGGAGATCGACCGCACCATGACGCAGCTGCGCGACCAGATCCGCAAGATGCCCGGCAAGCAGCCCGACGGCATGTACGCCAACTTCGTGCGCCTCAAGGCCGAGCTGCGCGTGCTCGACGCCGAGCTCCAGCGGCGCGCCGGCACGCTGACGCCCAAGCCGCTCTTCTGACACCCGCGGTGGCCAGGTGAGGGGAGCGCGCGTGCTCCCATTGCTCACCCCTGTGCACATGTACGCGCTACGGCGACACCGGGGTAAGTTCAGAGAATTGCTCTAAATCAAGGGTCCGCCCCTTCCCCAGGGGTTTCGGGCACATGGGCTGCAATGTCGCTCCCTCGACTTCTTTCCGAGGGAGGCACGATGCAGCGGTTCCTCACGACGATGACGGTGCTGGTTGGCGCGGCGGTGGCGGCCCAGACGGCGACGGGTGGCCCGGTGGACCCGCAGCGGTCGGAGCGGTGCGCGGTGCGCGTGGCCATCGCGCTGACGGGGAAGAGCCCGAGCGCGGCGGTGCTCGCGACGAGCAACCCCCAGAGCGAGGTGCCAACGCTGCTCGCCTCGCCCGAGTTCATCGAGCGCTTCGCGCGCTTCATCAACAGCCAGTTCAACGACGCCCCCGGCGCCTCGTCGGCCGATGACGCGGCCTACCACCTGGCGAAGAAGGTGCTGACCGACGGCAAGCCCTGGCGCGACCTCTTCGTCGGCCGCTACGACGTGGCGCTGGTCAGCGGCGCGGTGCAGGTGCGCGACGACCCGAACGGCGTCGGCTACTTCCGGTCGAAGGCCTGGCTCGAGCGCTACGCGGGCAACGAGGAGCACGGCGTCAAGCTGGCCACCGCGTACCGCATGCTCCAGAACACCACGGGCATCAAGCTCAAGGCCGCCGTGCAGGCCGCGGGGCAGGACTTCAGCGCCACCGGGCGCCAGGCCGCCGAGTGCCGGGGCTGCCACTACGACGGCTGGTTCGCGCTCGACCGCATCGCCAGCGTGCTGACCACCAAGGTGGAGGAGGGCACCACCATTCGCTTCGTGGCGCCGACGGCCGGGCCGCAGGAGCTCCTCGACGGCCGCCTGATCGCCGACGACAAGGAGCTCCTCACCGCGCTGGTGGGCAGCACCGACTTCGACTTCCGCGTCTGCCGGCTGGCCTTCGAGTTCCTCTACGGCCGCAAGGAGCTGGCCTGCGAGGGCCCGGTGTTCGACCGCTGCGTCGACGCCTTCCGCGCCAGCGGCACCGTCCAGGCGGCCCTCTCGGCCGTCGCCACCGACCCCGCCTACTGCCAGTGAGGAGACACGTCATGACTCGAATCAGCATCGTCGGACTCGTGGTGGTGTTGGCCGGCTGCGACGCGGCCATCGAGCAGGTGGAGATCGCCAACGAAGACCTCGTGCCCATCGACCTGACGCCGATGGACCACCTCAAGGTGACGGCCCCCGACGTGGCGCTGTGCAACTCGGGCCGCGCGTACGTCGGCTTCGGCGGCATGGAGCTCACGTACGATCGCCCCGAGCGCGACGTCGGCTACGAGCGCGCCCGCGCCAAGCCCTTCTCGGCGCTCCAGACGGAGTACCCGCGCGTGCTGGGCACCACGCCCGCGCTCCTCGCGCAGTCGGAGTCGACCTTCGGCACCACGGCGGCGCGCTGGTACACGAAGGGCGACCCCAACGCGGTGAGCCTGTACCAGGCGTACCGCATCGCCTTTCAGGGTTGCCTCACGGTCACCGGCACCGCCGAGAAGTACGCCACGCCGCCGACGGCCGCGACGGCCACGGCCGAGTGCTCGGCCTGGGCCCAGAAGTTCTGGGGCCGGGCGGCCCTGAGCGCCGAGCTCGAGGCCTGCGCGACGGTCATCGGCCAGTACGCGCTCAAGGAGACGCAGGTGCGGCGCCGCTGGGCCCACGGCTGCGCGTCCGTGCTGACCTCCTCCGACTTCCTCACCTTCTGACCCTTCGTCTCCCGAAGAAAGCGGTGCGCACATGACTCGTCTCTCTCGTCGTCAGTGGCTCCAGGGTGTCGCCGGCGTGGCTGGCGCGGCGGCGGCCTCTCGCCTGGGCCTCTTCCCCGGCACGGCCTTCGCGCAGGAGGTGCCGCAGAAGGCCGCGGTGCTCGTGGTGTGGCTCAACGGCGGCTACAACGCCCTCTTCGGCAGCGCCGACAGCTTCGCGGGCGCCGGCACCTTCGGCGTAGCGGGCGGCAACATGCGCGACCTGGGCAACGGCCTCGTCGTCGATCGGCCCACGCTGGGAACCCTGCCCGACTTCGCGCTGGCGCACATGGCGACGGTGGGCGTGCGCCACGGCATCACCTCGCACGAGGCCGCGCAGGACCACTGCTTCACCGCGGCCGGCGCGAACGCGGCCATCAAGCTGGCGGCCGAGATGGGCGGCGAGGGCTCGATCAAGTGCGCGCAGCTCGGCGGCGGCCGCGTGCCCGGCGAGCGCGGCATGGAGGCGGGCGTCTCGCTGCAGCCCATCACCGACATGCGCAGCACCCTGGCGGCCCTGGGCGGCATCACCGACCCCACGCTGCCGAACCGCGAGGTGGCGGAGAAGGCCATGGGCGCGTCGAAGTTCATGTCGGCGCGCACGCTGGTGACGAGCCCGGCGATGACGAAGCAGCTGGGCGAGGGCTACTCCGCGGCCATCGAGACGCTGCAGCGCCCGGTGAAGACCTACGACTACGTGGGCCTGGCCGCCGCCTACGGCTTCGCGCCCACCACCACCGCGGTGACGAACTTCACCACGCAGATCGCCGCCGCCGAGGTGATGATCGAGGCCGGCGCCAACGTGGCCGTGGCCGTCAACGGCGGCTGGGACACCCACGGCGATCGCGACGGCGGCTCGGTGCGCGGCATGATGACCAGCCGCATCCTCACGCCGCTGCGCACCTTCATCACGCGCATGGTGGCCGACCCCACGAAGAACGTGAACGTGGTGATCATGGGCGACTTCGCGCGCAGCCTGCCGGGCTCCGATCACGCCAACGCGATGGCCGCCACCGTCATCGGCCGCAACGTGCGCGTCGGCACCACCGGCAAGATGGACGGCAGCGTGCGGCTCCCCACCGGCACGCCCTCGGGCATGGGCCTGTGGGCGTACCTGGGCCGCCTGGTGAACCTGCCCACGCAGCCCTTCGGCACCAACCCGCACACGGGCCTGGTGCGGACGAGCTGAAGTGCTCCGGCGCTCGGGGCAAAGTGCCTCGGTGCGGGCTCCCCTGACGTAGAGTCCTCCCCCTTTCACGGGAGGCCGCATGGCAGGGGTGCTCAAGAAGGTCGCCGAGGCGGCCTGGTTTCAGAACGTCGTCACCGTCGTCATCCTCTTCGCCGGCTGGCTGGTGGGCGTCGAGACGTACCCGTCGGTGGTGGCGGAGTGGGGCGCGCTGCTGCACGCCGCCGACGTGGCGGTGCTGGCCATCTTCGTGGTCGAGCTGCTGGTGAAGCTCGGCGCCGAGGGCCGGCAGCCGTGGCGGTACTTCAAGGACCCGTGGAACGTCTTCGACTTCGTCATCGTCGCGGCGGCCTTCATGCCCTTCGACGCGCAGTACGTGACGGTGCTGCGCCTGCTGCGGCTGTTGCGCGTGCTGCGCCTGGTGCGCGCGGTGCCGCGGCTGCAGGTGCTGGTGGGCACGCTGCTCAAGAGCATCCCCTCCATCGCCTACGTGTCGATGCTGCTGTTCCTGCTCTTCTACGTGTACGCCGTCGCGGGCACCTTCCTCTTCGGCGCGAACGATCCGCTGCACTTCGGGCGCCTCGAGGTGTCGCTCCTCTCGCTCTTCGGCGTGGTGACGCTGGAGGGCTGGGTGGACCTGATGCACATCCAGATGCGGGGCTGCGCGCTGGCTGGCTACGAGGGCACCATGGAGCTGTGCACCGCGTCGACGGCGCAGCCGCTGGTGGGCGCGGCGTACTTCGTCTCCTTCATCCTCTTCGGCACGATGATCGTCTTGAACCTCTTCATCGGCGTCATCGTGAACGGCATGACCGAGGCGCAGTACGAGGCCGACGACGAGCGCCGCGCGGCCGAGGGCTACACCCTCACCGCCGATGACGAGCTCGACGCCATCGAGCGGCACCTCGCGGAGCTGGGCAAACAGGTGGGTTCGCTGCGCCACCGGCTGACGGCGCACCGGACGCCGCCCGGGGGGTGAGCCCATGAAAAGTCCACTCGAATCGGGGGATTGATTCGCCTCCGCGATCTCTGGTGAAAGAGCGCATGTCCTTCACCCATCTGCACCTGCACACCCTCTACTCGCTCCTCGACGGGGCGATCCGCATGAAGGACCTCATCAAGACGGTCCACGCGAAGGGCATGAAGTCGGTGGCGGTGACGGACCACGGCAACATGTTCGGCGCCGTCGACTTCTACAAGAAGGCGAAGGACGCGGCGCTCAAGCCCATCATCGGCATGGAGGCCTACGTCGCGGGCCCGAAGGGGCGGGGCGATCGCACCGAGAAGATCGCCAACCACCTCATCCTCCTGGCGAAGAACAAGGAGGGCTACGACAACCTCCGCTACCTCTCGTCCACCGGGTACATGGACGGGTTCTATTACCACCCGCGCGTCGACAAGCAGGTGCTCAAGGAGCGCAGCAAGGGCCTCATCGCGCTCACGGCGTGCCTGGGCGGCGAGGTGACGAACGCGGCCTTCCGCGGCGACATGGACCGCGCCCGCTCCGCGGCCCAGGAGTACAAGGGCATCTTCGAGCCGGGCCACTTCTTCCTCGAGATCCAGTGGAACGGGATGGAGGAGCAGAACAAGGCGAACGAGAACCTGAAGCAGCTCTCGCGCGACCTCGACATTCCCCTCGTGGCGACGGCCGACGCGCACTACATCAAGCGTGAAGACGCGCGCGCGCACGAGCTGCTGATGTGCATCGCCTCGGGCAAGACGCTCACCGACGGCAAGCGCATGCGGCACAGCACCGACAAGCTCTACGTGTGCAGCCCCGAGGAGATCCGCGCCTACTTCACCGACGTGCCCGAGGCCGTGGACAACACGCAGCGCATCACGGACATGGTCGAGGAGTACAACATCCTCGCCAAGCCCATGCTGCCCACCTTCAAGGTGCCCGACGGCTACGACGCCGACTCGTACATGGCGGCGCTGGCGAAGAAGGGCCTCGAGGAGCGCTTCCGCGAGCTGCCGTACGCCTGCGATCGCGACGCGTACATGAAGCGCCTCGAGCTGGAGGTCGGCGTCATCAACAAGATGGGCTTCGCCGGCTACTTCCTCATCGTCCAGGACTTCATCAACTGGGCCAAGCAGCACGGCATCCCCGTGGGGCCGGGCCGCGGCTCGGGCGCGGGCTCCATCGTCGCCTACGCGCTGCGCATCACCGATCTCGACCCCATTCCGTACAACCTGCTCTTCGAGCGCTTCTTGAACCCCGAGCGCGTGTCGATGCCCGACTTCGACATCGACTTCTGCCAGGACCGCCGCGACGAGGTGATCACCTACGTGCAGGGCAAGTACGGCGAAGAGAACGTGGGGCAGATCATCACCTTCGGGCAGCTCAAGGCCAAGTCGGTGCTGCGCGACGTGTGCCGCGTGTACGGCCTGCCGTTCTCCGAGGGCGATCGCTTCGCCAAGCTGGTGCCCGAGATCCTCAACATCACGCTCAAGCAGGCCATCTTCGGCGACCCCGAGAAGGAGATCGCCGGCGAGCCGCGCCTCAAGGAGATGATCGACAACCCGCAGCCGCTCGCGGAGGTGGACGGCAAGACCATCACCACCAAGGACGTGCTCGAGGTCTCGATGGCGCTCGAGGGCTTGAACCGCCAGGCCGGCATGCACGCCGCCGGCGTCGTCATCGCCGACAAGCCGCTCTACGAGTTCGTGCCCGTCTACCGGCCGCCGGGCGAGAAGACGCTCGTCACGCAGTTCGCCAAGGACGAGGTGGAGGCCGCGGGCCTGGTGAAGTTCGACTTCCTGGGCTTGAAGACGCTCACCGTCATCCAGAACGCCATCAACCTCATCAACCGCAAGCTGCCGGCCGACGCGCAGCTCACGCGAGAGCAGATCCCCCTCGACGACGCCCAGACCTTCCAGCTCATCGCCGCGGGCGACACGGCCGGCGTCTTCCAGATGGAGTCGTCGGGCTTCACCGAGATGGTGATGAAGATGAAGCCCTCGTGCTTCGAGGACGTCATCGCCGCCGGCGCGCTCTACCGCCCGGGCCCGCTCGACCAGAAGCTCGAGGACGGCCGCACCATGGTCGACGTCTACATCGACCGGAAGCACGGGCGCGACAAGGTCACCTTCCCGCACCCCACGCTCGAGCCGGTGCTCAAGGACACCTACGGCGTCATCGTCTACCAGGAGCAGGTGATGCAGATCGCCCAGGTGCTGGGCGGCTACTCGCTCGGGGGCGCCGACCTCCTGCGCCGCGCGATGGGCAAGAAGAAGGCCGAGGAGATGGCCAAGCAGCGGGCCTTGTTCCTCGAGGGCGCCGGCACGCTTCAGGTCGACCCGAAGATCGCCTCCGGCGTCTTCGACTTGATGGAGAAGTTCGCGCAGTACGGCTTCAACAAGTCGCACTCCGCCGCCTACGGGCTCATCACCATTCACACGGCGTGGCTCAAGGCGCACCACCCCATCGAGTTCATGGCCGCGCTGCTCACCAGCGAGAAGGACAACACCGACAAGGTGGTGCTCCACATCGCCGAGGCGCGCCAGGCCGGGTACCAGGTGCTCCCGCCGGACATCAACGAGTCCGACCTCGCCTTCGGCGCCGTGGAGGGCAAGATCCGCTTCGGGCTGGGCGCCATCAAGGGCGTGGGCGAGTCGGCCATCGAGGCGATCCTCGAGGCGCGGGCGAAGGGCCGCTTCACCTCGATCTTCGACTTCACCGAGCGCGTCGACGGCCGCCGCGTCAACCGCAAGACGCTCGAGGCCCTGGTGCAGGCCGGCGCCTTCGACTTCGAGCGGCGCGACCGCAAGCAGCTCTTCGACACCGTGCCCATTGCGCTCGAGCGCGGCGCCTCGAGCCAGCGCGACGCCATCGTCGGGCAGTCGAGCCTCTTCGGCATGCTCGCCGACACCGGCGCCGGCAAGGTGACCTCGGCCGACTACGCGCGCACGGAGCCGTGGAGCGAGAAGGAGAAGCTCTCGCACGAGAAGGCCGCCATCGGCTTCTACGTCTCGGGGCACCCGCTCGACGCGTACCAGAAGGAGCTGCGCCGCTACGCGCGGCAGATCGCCACCGTGCAGCGCGCCCGGCGCGACGAGAAGATCACCATCGCCGGCGTCGTGGCCGCCATGCGCGAGCGGCCCACCAAGACGGGCAAGCGCATGGCCTGGGTCACCCTGGAGGACCTCTCGGGCTCGGTGGAGCTGGTGGTCTTCCCCGGCAAGGACGGCAGCCGCTCGGTGATGGACCCCAAGACCGGCAAGTGGGGCAAGTCGGGGCCCAGGCCCGGCTACGAGCAGTGGGAGCACCTGCTCAAGAGCGACGACCCCATTCTCGTGTCGGGCACCGTGCAGATGAACAGCCGCGACGAAGAGAACCCCGTGGCCGAGCTCATCGTGGACAACATCGAGTCGCTGCGCGAGGTGCGCGAGAAGCGCGTCAAGCGCCTGGAGCTGCGCCTCCACGTGGACATGGCCACCGACGAGAAGCTCGCCCGGCTGGCGGAGCTGGCGAAGAAGTACGCGGGCGCCACGCCCATCGCCGTCGCGCTCCACATGCCCGGCGAGGCCGAGGCCCTGGTGGGCAACACCAACCTCAAGGTGCAGGTCTGCGACGAGCTCCTCGAATCCGTCAATCGCCTCTTCGGTGCGCGCGTGGCAGAACCCGGGTAGATGACGCCCTGGGGGGACTTCACGTGAGCGCACGGTGGCTGCTGGCGGTGGTGGTGCTGGCCTCGGCGGTGTCGCTCGCCGAGGACCCGAAGGCCCGCGCGGCCCGGGAAGAGCTCGAGCGGCAGCTGCGGCAGATGGTGGGCAAGGCCCCCACGCGCGTGCGCGTCGAGCTCGAGGCCCTCGACGAGCCGAACTACGTGCTGGAGGAGGCTGCCTTCGAGCTCGACGGGCGCTCCCTCGGCGCGCCGACCCTGGGCCAGCTCAACCGCGAGGGCACCCACCTGGTGTGGAGCGGCGACGTCGCGCCCGGCAAGCACGTCGTGGCGGCCCGGCTCGTGTACGCGAACGGCACCAGCATCGTGCTGAGCGACGAGGGCGGCTACAAGTGGAAGGTGGGGGGCTCCGTCAGCTTCGACGTCAACGCTGGCATCGAGGTGCAGGTGAAGGTGACGCCGCTGCGCGATGGGGCGCAGACGGACATCGCCAGGCGCTTCCGCCTCAGCCTGCCGGCCAAGCCCGTGATGCTCGCGAAGCTCGATGATGGCTCGATGCCCGAGCCGCTGGCCAGGCCCGTCATCGACGCCGGGCCGTCGGCCGCCGAGCTCGCCGCCGCCGAGAAGGCGCGCCTGCTGGCCGAGGCTGAGGCGGCGAAGCAGCGCCAGGCCGAGGAGGCCGCGGAGGCGAAGCGGCTCGCAGCCGAGGCGAAGCAGCGCCAGGCCGAGGAGGCCGCCGAGGCGAAGCGGCTGGCGGCCGAGGCGAAGCAGCGCCAGGCCGAGGAGCTCGCCGACGCGAAGCGCCTCACCGCGGAGGAGCGGCGGCAGAAGG
>CAYUZK010000158.1:0-14443 GCA_964449625.1 uncultured Archangium sp. | reverse complement strand
TCGCTCCCGTGGGGAACCTCCGCGTCGCCGAGGCGGTGCCGCGCAAGACGGAGCCTCCACGTCGATTTCCGGCTGAGGCGGTCATCGAGCGCGAGCACGACTTCATCACCTGGGCTGCCGAGCACGGCGCGCAGGTGGGCGGGGCGACCGGGGCCGGAGGCGACTCGCCGAAGGTGCTGCTGCGACGCGAGGCGGACGGGCACGTGTGGATCGACGTCTGGCAAGACGAGCCCGAGAGCCCCGCGACACACGTGGTGGTGAAGTTCGCCCGGAGCCGAAGCGACCGAGACCGGCTCATTCTTCGCTCGGAGTACGTCTACTCCCTTGCGCTGGCGAAGCTCGGCGTCCCCACCATCTCCGCCGAGGGCCTGGAGCTCCACGAGGGCGCCGGGGGGCCCAGCCTCTGGTTGCCGCGCTTCGACGTGCGTCGACAGGCGGGTCAGGAAGTCCGCCTGGGCGTGGAGTCGATGTACTCGCTGCTCTCCGCGCGACCCGGTGCGCGCCTGCGTCACCAGGACGTGCTCCACGCGCTCCGCAAGGTCGTCCGGCCGCTCGACTGGCCCGGGTTGCTCCTCGAGTACGTGCAGAGAGACGTGCTCAACCTCGTGTTCGGGAACGCCGACAACCACGGCCGGAACACCGCGCTGCTCAAGAGCGCCGACGCGGTGTGGCTGGCGCCCGTCTACGACTTCGCGCCCATGAAGATGGACCTCGAGGGCATCAGCCGCACGACGCATTGGGGAGACTTCGAGCGGGGTGGCGAGGTCGACTGGGGCGGGCTGCTGCGCAGCTTCGGGGAGGACGAGGCCTTCGTTCGGGCGGGGTTGCGCGAGCTCGCGGAGCGGCTGACTGCGCTGCCGACGATGCTCACCGAGCTCGGCCTGCCCCGGGAGACGCTGGACTTCCCCGCGCTGGGTCTTCACCGCACCGAGGCGCGGCTGCGCGCGTGGGGCCTGTTGTGAAGCGCGAGGAGCTCGCGGCCATGGGCCCGCTGCAGCGAAAGGCGCTGCTCGAAGACGTGGCGAGGCTGGTGCACTCGGGACAGTGGCGGTTCGGCGACGCGGTGCGCTTCCTGCGCGCCGTCGTGCTGGGGCGGAGCCGACACGACTTCGCGCGCCTGGTGGGCATTTCCCCTGCCGCGTTGCAGAAGCTCGAAGACCGGGCTGACGCCAACCCTACGCTGGACACGTTGAACCGCGTGTTGCGCCCCTTCGGCGGGGCGGTCGGGCTCATCTTCCCGCGCATGGCGCCGCCGCCCGCGCCGACGGTCGACGACGAGCGGCGGGACGACGCGCTGAAGGCCGCGCTGGCGGGCACCCGGCGGCGGCGGCGGCCCAAGTCTTGAGCTTGGCTCCGCGCACGGGTTGTTTCGACGGTGCTGGTGGAAGGTAGCGTTCGAACACGCACTTCATCACCAGCGTTCAGTTCGGGCGCAGCGCCTCGTTGGTCCGGGTCGCCGTGAAGCACGAGTCGTCGCCCTGGTGGAAGAAGATGCGCCCAGTCAGCCTCCCGGCTCGGTCGACCACGGCCCACCCTCGGCCGCTCGCCTCAGTGCCTTCGTCGTCGCCCTGCCAGGAGAACTCGACCAGCGGCTGGCAGCTCTCTTCGACCCCCGATGGCAGCACCGGCGCGCGCAGGGGCTCTGCTCGGTCGATAGGCCATTGAATGAATAGTCGTTGCAGGTTATATTGGTCGTATGCCCACGACGGTGTTGGCGACGGGGACCTTTCGGGAGTGGCTGGGCCAGCAGACGGAGCAAGTTCAGGACCAGGTCGACGCCATCGTGAAGGCGCTGGAGGTGAAGGGGGTGTTGCTGGGCTTCCCACTGTCGAGCGAGCTCAAGGGCACCTCGAAACTGCGGGAGCTGCGACCCGCGGCTGGGGCGAGCGCGGCCCGGGTGCTCTACGCCTTCGACCAGAATCGCGCAGCGGTGCTGCTGTGCGGCGCCCTGAAGACCGACGCCAAGATGTACGAGAGCGCGATCGCCACCGCGGAGCGAGAACTCGCTGGCCACAAAGCTGCCGTCGATGCCGCGAGGAAGGCCGCGGAGGACGCAGCCAAGAAGCGGAAGAAGTAGCGCCGAGGTGCAACGCAGAAGGAGCGTGCGATGAAGAAGTCGAAGACGACGAAGAAGAAGGCGGCGGGCAAGCTGACACCGGAGGTGGCGCGCCCGTGGGCTGAAGACCGGAAGAAGATGTTCAGCGCCGCTCGTATCAAGGCCAACGACGCGGAGGCGGAGCGCCTCTTGACGTTGATGGAGCTGCGCAACGAGCTCGACGTCACGCAGGTCCAGCTGGCCGACGCCCTGTCCATCACGCAGAGCGCGCTCTCGAAGCTCGAGCACCAGGCCGACACGAAGCTGTCCACGCTCCGGAACTATGTCGAGAAGCTCGGGGGCTCACTCGTGGTCAAGGCCAGGTTCGGCGACATCGAGAAGGAGCTCAACATCGGGGCCTGAGGCCTGCAGGTAGGCGGCCAGCGACTCGGCAGGGACCCGGATCGACGTGCCGACCCAGTACCGCTCGAGCCGCCCCTCGTCGAGGAGCCGGTACACCGTCGCCCGGCACACCGAGAGCGCCGTCGCGACCTCGCGCACCTTCAGGAAATTCCGCACCACCGGCGCACCACGTTTCGTCGTCTCGGTGGAAATCCTGTCAACCGGTGGAGGCGGGCGGGGCGCTCCACCCTCAGTCGTTTCCGGTGGATGCGAAGGCGAGGGACCCTGTGCGAAGCCGTCCGAGGCCCCCTGGGAGGATTCGGGACCAAGGGGTCGCAGGTTCAAATCCTGTCTCCCCGACTGGTGAAAGCCCCCGAGGTCGTTGGAGAAATCCTTCGACCTCGGGGGTTTTGTTTTTGCCCGGAGCGGAATCTGCACCATCGACCGCGTCGTCGGCGAAGGACAGGCGCTCGATGGACTCGCGGAGATCATCGACGTCGAGGTGCCCTTAGACGTCCGAGGTGATGCGCACGTCCGAGTGGCCGACGAGCCGCGATGGCGAGCTCGCGTCGAGTCTCCGCCTACCTGGGCACAGGCAGCTTCCCGAGCGAGTCGAGCTCGGTTCCGACACGGAGCCGCTCGAGGTACCGCTGGTAGACGAACGCCCGGTCGCGCTTCTTGCCCGTCGTCTCGACGAGCACGCCAGCGTGCACGAGCAGGTCGATGGCGCGGCTCGCGGTCGGCTTCGTCGTCGCGACGAGCTGCATCGCCGCTGAGACCGTGATGATGGGGTGCTTCGGGAGCAGCTCAAAGAGCCTCAGCCCCGGCAGCGACATCGCCTCGGCAGCGAGGACGCGTGTCCGGTCCTGGCCGACGAGGTTGAAGAGGTCGCGTGCAGAGGCGACGGCCTCGTCGGCGATGGACGCCACGCCCTCGAGGAAGAAGTCGAGCCAGCCCTCCCAGTCACCTGCGGAGCGGACGGCGTTCAGGCGCCGGTAGTACTCGTCCCGGTGCTGCTTGAAGAACAAGCTCAAGTAGAGCAGCGGGCGCGTCAACACGCTGCGCTGCTCGAGGACGAGGGCGACCAGGAGCCGACCGATGCGGCCATTCCCGTCGAGGTAGGGGTGAATGGTTTCGAACTGGGCGTGCAGCAGGCCCGCGCGGACGACGGGGGGCAGCTCGTCATCGGCGTGCAGGGAGCGCTCGAAGTCGCCGAGCACCTCGTCGAGCCGCTCGGGCGGAGGTGGGACATACGCCGCGTTCCCCGGCCGCGTGCCGCCAATCCAGTTCTGACTTCGGCGCACCTCGCCCGGTTGTTTCTCCGCACCGCGGACCCCGCGCATCAGTCGCCGATGCGTCTCGTGGAGAAGTCGCAGCGAGAGCGGGAGGCCCTTCGGATCGGCGAGCTGGGCGCGCGCGTAGGCGAGCGCGTCGAGGGAGTTGCAGATCTCCTCGATGTCGGCGTTCGGTCGATCGCCTCCCTGGGCCTCGAAGGTGAGGAGGTCGATGAGCGTCGCCTGCGTTCCTTCGATTTGCGAAGAGACGACCGCCTCCTTGCGGACGAAGGCGTAGATGAACCAGTCGAGCGCGGGCACCATCTCCCCGGCCAACTCCAGGCGGATGAGCGCCTGTTCCGCGCGGCGGATCTTCTCCTGAAGCCGCTCGAGCGCGAGGGGTGGATCGGCCGGAGGAAGGGGGGCCGGGACGAAGGCGCGGACCTCCTCGCCTCCAAGGCGAGAGACGGCGTAGTGACCGGTCGTTCGCACCGCATCCTCCATGCTGGGAACACGCGCGTTCCCAAGCTTCCAACTAGGAACGTAGACTTTCCTAGAGACGCAACTAAGGCAAGCCGACGTTCCCAACGTCGAATGAATAGAGCGCTAATAGCTTTTAATACCCAATATGCCGCTGATTCACCGGGTTTATGGTACTTAAGTACCAATGTCGGCCGTGACGATTGAATCGCTCCTGTCGGGTCAGTGGCAGCGCGCCGCCACGCTCGAGTTCCCGGAGGAAGCAGCCGGCGACCGAGGCCGGTGCTACTTCGGGTACGACTTCGACTACCTCCAACGGTGGCTGGACGGAGGGCGCTTCGACGCCGCGGCGAGCGTCACGCTGCCGCTCGAGTTCGGGCCTGCGAGCCTGCCGAGCTGGCCCGCCTTCCTCGACGACCTCAGGCCCATGGGCTCGGCGCGCCGCTGGTGGCTCGGCCACCTGAACCTGCCCGACGCACCCGCCAGCGACTTCCGGCTGCTGCAGCGGGGCACGGTCGCTCCCGTGGGGAACCTCCGCGTCGCCGAGGCGGTGCCGCGCAAGACGGAGCCCCCGCGTCGATTTCCGGCTGAGGCGGTCATCGAGCGCGAGCACGACTTCATCGCCTGGGCCGCCGAGCACGGCGCGCAGGTGGGCGGGGCGACCGGGGCTGGAGGTGACTCGCCGAAGGTGCTGCTGCGACGCGAGGCGGACGGGCAAGTGTGGATCGACGTCTGGCAAGACGAGCCCGAGAGCTCCGCGACACACGTGGTGGTGAAGTTCGCCCGCAGCAGGAGCGACCGAGACCGCCTCATCCTCCGCTCGGAATACGTCTACTACCAGGCGCTGGCGAAGCTCGGCGTCCCCACCATCTGTGCCGAAGGCCTGGAGCTCCACGAGGGCGCGGGGGGGCCCAGCCTCTGGTTGCCGCGCTTCGACGTGCGTCGACAGGCGGGTCAGGAAGTCCGCCTGGGCGTGGAGTCGATGTACTCGCTGCTCTCCGCGCGACCCGGTGCGCGCCTGCGTCACCAGGACGTGCTCCACGCGCTCCGCAAGGTCGTCCGGCCGCTCGACTGGCCCGGGTTGCTCCTCGAGTACGTGCAGAGAGACGTGCTCAACCTCGTGTTCGGGAACGCCGACAACCACGGCCGGAACACCGCGCTGCTCAAGAGCGCCGACGCGGTGTGGCTGGCGCCCGTCTACGACTTCGCGCCGATGAAGATGGACCTCGAGGGCATCAGCCGAACGAGCCACTGGGGCGACTTCGAGCGGGGTGGCGAGATCGACTGGGGCGGGCTGCTGCGCAGCTTCGGGGAGGACGAGGCCTCCGTTCGGGCGGGGCTGCGCGAGCTCGCGGAGCGGCTGACTGCGCTGCCGACGCTGCTCACCGAGCTCGGCCTGCCCCGGGAGACGCTGGACTTCCCCTCCCTCGGCCTTCACCACGCCGAAGCGCGGCTGCGCGCGTGGGGCCTGCTGTGAAGCGCGAGGAGCTCGCGGCCATGGGCCCGCTGCAGCGAAAGGCGCTGCTCGAAGACGTGGCGAGGCTGGTGCACTCGGGACAGTGGCGGTTCGGCGACGCGGTGCGCTTCCTGCGCGCCGTCGTGCTGGGGCGGAGCCGACACGACTTCGCGCGCCTGGTGGGCATTTCCCCTGCCGCGTTGCAGAAGCTCGAAGACCGGGCTGACGCCAACCCTACGCTGGACACGTTGAACCGCGTGTTGCGCCCCTTCGGCGGGGCGGTCGGGCTCATCTTCCCGCGCATGGCGCCGCCGCCCGCGCCGACGGTCGACGACGAGCGGCGGGACGACGCGCTGAAGGCCGCGCTGGCGGGCACCCGGCGGCGGCGGCGGCCCAGGCCCTGAGCCCGCGCCGCGCCACGACTGCGGCGGCGTCAGGCCTTCGTCATCTCGATCATGTGATCGATGACGCGCGTGTGCGGCCCCTGGGGGCTGAACATGACGATCTCCGCGTCCTCGGCGACCTTCACGTTGTGGCCGGGCGGCCAGTAGAAGAGGTCGTTGGCGCTGACGGTCTCGCTCGTGCCGTCAGCCCCCGTCGTCGTGAGCTGGCCGCGCACCACGAAGCCCCAGTGCGGGCACTGGCACCGGTTCCCCTCGAGGCCCATGAACAGCGGCGTGGTGTCGACGCCCCTGGCGAGGCTGAAGTACTCGCCGCTGATCTGGTCGTAGCCGCTCACGCTCCCGAAGTCCCCCCGCTGGCGGAGCACGGCGCCCGGGATCTGCAGCTTCACGTCCACGTCGTCTTTTGAGACATGCATGGTGGTTCCCCCCACGGGTTGCACCGGGCTCCGTGCCCGGCACCCGCTGCGGTAACGGCCCCGGTGGACCCCGTCACGCCCGTAGGTCTCCTCGAGATCGGGGACCTCGGCGAATCAGCGGAACGGCCGCGACAGCTCGTCGAGGCGATCGAGCTCGCGCCGCGACAGCGCCAGGCCCATCGCGCCCACGTTCTCTTCGACGTGCTTCGTCTTCGTCGCCCCGGGGATGGCGACCACCGTGTCCCCGTGGAAGGTGACGAGCCACGCCAGCGCCACCTGCGACGACGTCGCGCCGTGCGCCTGCGCGATCGCCTCGAGCTCATCGATCAGCGGCCGGCTCTTCGCCAGCCCCCGCGGCCGGAAGCCCGGCATCCACCTGCGGAAGCCCGTGCCCGCCAGCAGCGCCGGGTCGCGGTGGAACTTGCCCGACAGGAGCCCCTGCTCCAGCGGCGAGTACGCGATGACGGTGACGCCGAGCTCCTTCGCGGCGGCGAGCGTACCGTTCGACTCGATGCGCCGGTCGAGCAGGCTGTACTTCACCTGGTTCGAGGCCAGCGGCAGCCCGCGCTTCGCCAGGGCCGCGTGGGCGCGCCGCAGGGCCGCCGGCTTGAAGTTGCTCACCCCCACGAAGCGCAGCTTCTGCTGCTCGACCAGCCCGGCCATCGCGTCCATCTCTGCCTCGACGCTGGAGAGACCGAACGGCTGGTGCACCTGGTGCAGGTCGATGGGGAAGGGCGAGAGCTGCGCCAGGCGCTCGTCGATGGTGCCGGTGATGGAGCTCGCGAAGCGGCCGCTCGGCCACCACTTCGTCGCCACGAAGACGTCGCCTGGCTTCTTGCCGGCGGCCTCGAGGCTGCGCGCCAGCGCGAACTCGGAGCGGCCCTTGCCGTAGGCCTCCGCCGTGTCGAACCACGTGATGCCGCCGGCGAGCGAGCGCTCGACGATCTCGTTCACGAGCGCCTGCGGCAGCGCCGGCCAGAAGCCGCCGACCAGCCCGAAGCCCGCGGAGAACTGCCAGCAGCCCAGCCCCATCGAGGAGAGCGAGACGTCGGTGCGGCCCAGGCGGCGGAGGCTCATGGGCGCCAGAGGTAACCCCGCGGCCGCCCGCGCGCTTCCGAGAAACCCGCCGTGCGGGCCGAGGACGTGAGCCGTCGCCTGCGCTATCTGCGCGCCATGCGTCTGCCTCGCGGGCCCCTCTGCGCGCTGCTCCTCCTCGCCGGGCCTGCCCGCGCGGCGAGCTTCGACGCCACCTCCGCCAGCCCCGACGCGCCCGCCGTCGAGGTGGGCTGGCGCGGCTCCCTGCGCGCGAAGGCCGGCCTCCGCCTCGCCTTCGCGGCGCCCCCGGCCGCGGCGTCGGGCCTGCTCCTCGAGGTGCCCGCCTTCATCGAGCTGCACAACGCCCCCGGCAACGGCTCCGTCGTGCCCTACCAGCTCTGGCGCGCGCGCCTCGCCGTGGGCGCCGGCTACCGCTGGCGCCTGGGTGAGCTGCGCCTCGACGCCCTCGCGCTCCTCGAGCACGAGAGCGATCACCCCACCGGCCCCAACACCGCCACCGGCACCGCCGACTTCGGCTTCGTGAACTTCAACGACGTCGCCCTCGCGGGGCGCCTGGCCCGCCTGGTGCGCCACCCCCAGTTCGTGCAGCTCACCGGCCGCTTCCACGTGCTGACCTGCACCGTGTCGACCGCGCGCTGCGGCGCGGGGCTCGGCTGGCGCGGCGACCGCACCTTCGAGCTCAGCCTCGAGGGGAGCCAGGAGCTGACCCTCGACGAGGCCGCGCGCTGGGCCCTCTTCGTCGCGGTGGCCGGCGACGTCATGGCGGCCACGCCCCTCATCGCCCCGGCCCGCCGCCTCGCGCTGCGGCTCGGGGGGCGCTGGCGCCGCGAGCGCGACGTGCTGTCGCTCTCGCTCTACGGCCTCGCCGGCACCGACGTCGGCTACGCGCGCGGCCCCGACACGCTGCAGGCCGGCGTGCAGTTCGCCTGGGCGCTGGCCGAATGAGCCGCCCCCGCCTCCGTCAGGCGCGCGCCGGCTCGGCCGAGCCCTTCACGCCCGACAAGAGCCACCGCCGCGCGAGGAGCAGGCCCACCGGCGAGGTGAGCGCGATGAGCGCGTAGACGAACCACAGCGTCGAGGTGTCCTGCGGCCCCTCCTTGGGCACATAGGTCGCGAGCATCGCCCCGGAGTAGAGGCCCGTGGTGAACTTGGCGAGGAACCACGGCAGGTTCGCCACGCCCATGTACAGGCCGATGCGCGCCGGCGGCGCCAGGCTCGCCACGTACTCGAGGAAGCGCGAGCTCCACAGCGCCTCGCCCAGCGAGAAGAGGATGACGTAGGCGAGCAGCATCTTGAGGTCGGGGCCCGGCACGAGGAGGAAGGTGGACAGGGCGCTCACCGCCGTGCCCACCGTCATCATCGTCAGCACGTGCACCCGGCGCGTGAGCCCCGCGACGAGCGGCGTGCCCAGCACGATGATCAACGGGTTGAGCCCGCTGATCCACTCGTACCGCGCGCCCACGGCCGGCGCGTACGCCCGCGTCACGTAGTCGGGCATCGTCAGCCACTGGTGCGCGAAGAGCGTGCGCACCCCGAGCAAGATGGCGATGAAGAAGAGGAACCGCCCGTCGGCGAGCGGGTGATCGCGCCACGACGTCTTCGGCGCGCCGCCCTCCACCGGCCTGGGCGCCAGCACCGGGCCGCCCGCGCCCTTCGGGAAGCCGACGAGGTGCACCACCAGGTACACGAGCGACAGGCCCGCGCACATCACCATCACCCCGGTGGTGCCCCAGGTCGCGCGCACCGGCGACGACACGCCCGACTCGAGCACGATGCCCAGGTTCATCAGCGAGTAGATGAGCGAGAAGCCCACGCTGCTGGTGCGCTCGTCGGTGGCCTGCTTCACCGCCGCGTACACCGCCGTCTGCAGCAGCCCCGCCCCCACGGCCATGAAGGTGAGCGCGAGCACCACCACGCCCAGGCTGAAGGGCAGCGAGGGGGCCGCCACCAGCAGCACGCGCCCCACGAAGGACGCCGCGATGGTGAGCGTCATCGTGCGCCGCACGCCCAGGCGATCGACGGTGGAGCCCAGCAGCGCCATCGCCAGCGTGAGCATGCCCGTCATGTACGCGACGAGCCGGCCGCTCCAGACGTCGCCCAGCCCGACGGTGCCGCCCAGGTGCAGCGTGAGGATGTTGAGGACCCCGAAGTACGCCGCCCCGTCGAGGAGGAAGACGAGGTTCGGCGCCCAGAAGCGCGCGTCGAGGTGCCGCACCGCCGCGAACGACTCGACCAGCTCCCGCACCGGGTTCTTCGCCACCGCGACCGCGCTCGTAGACAAGGCCAGCCTCCCGGCGGCGCTGCTACCACGCTCGCGGCGGCGTTGGCGCGCGTCGAGGCGTCAGCTCATCGGCCCGGGAGGCCCGAGCGCCCCGACGTCAGCCTCAGGACGCTTCGCCACCCCGGCTGTCGGCGAACCACCGGGCGAGCAGCGCGCTGGCCCGCCGCCGCGCCTCGGCGTCGTCCAGGCCCAGCGCGACGCCGCACCGGGCCACCTGGGCGCGGAAGCGCGCCCGCGCGCTCAAGGAGAGGCCCAGGGCCGAGAAGAGGCAGCCCACGGCCAGCGTGGTGGGCAGCTGGTCGAAGCCGGGCACCGCCCACTGCGCCGCCACGCCCGCGCCGATGAGCAGCGCCGCGCTGAACATCATCGTCAGCGTCAGGCTTCCGCCCAGGGCGCCGGCGTAGCGCGAGAGCTCTCGGTCGATGGTCGCCTCGTCGAGCGCGACGCGGGGGGCGCGGGCCGTCGCTTCGCCCGTCTGGCTGAGCGGCGCGGTGAGCGTCTGCTCGAGGCCGGGGTTCATGAGTTCCATTGAAAAGTCCTCGCGGGTCGTCACGGTGGGGGGGGAAGGGCTCAGGCAGCGCCCAGGCGCGTCTGCTCGTTCAGGGTCAACTGGAAGGCCGGCGGCGTCACGGCCGGGGTGGGGGCGGCGGGGTGCTGCTGCGTCTCGGCGACGTGGAGGGCGGCGAGGGCCGCGTCGACCCCGTCGAACAGCCGCCGGCCGAAGAGCACCGGCACCACGCCCACGTCGGCCAGCCGCGCGGCCACCTCGGGCTTCGCGCCCACCGCCAGCACCCGCGTGCCGCGCGCGCCGAGGCGCTCGATGAGCCCGCGCAGCGCGTCGGCGCCGGTGAGGTCCACCATGGGCACGCTGCGCAGATCGAGGATGAGCGTCTGGCGCCCCTCTGGCTGCGCGAGGGCCTCGAGCTGGCCGTGGGAGCCGAAGAAGATGGGCCCCTGGATCTCCACGATGGTGGTGGCCTCGAGCGAGAGGCTCCCCGTCGCCAGCGGCCGCTGCGAGTTGAGGGCCAGGCGGCTGTGCTGCACCGCGAAGTGCACCAGCGACACCACCAGGCCCGTGGCCACGCCCTGCACGAAGTCGCCCGCGAGGATGGAGGCCGCCGTCACCACGAAGGCCAGCGCCTCGAACGGCGACGCGCGCCAGATGAAGCGCAGCTCGCGCCAGTTGAGCAGCCGCATGCCGACCACCACGAGGATGCCGGCGAGGCCCGTGAGCGGGAGCGAGCCCACCAGCGGCGCCGCCACCAGCAGCATCACCAGCAGCGCGCCCGCGTGCGAGATCGACGCCAGCCGCGTCGTCGCCCCGGCCTGCACCGAGGCCATGGAGCGCACCACCGCGCCCGCCACCGGCATGCCGCCCACGAGGCTGCTGAGCACGTTCGCCACGCCCTGCGCCATGAGCTCCTGCTCCGAGCCGTGCCGCTTCGCCTTCGTCACCACGTCGATGCTGACCGCGCTCATCAGCGAGTCGATGCTCGCGAGCAGCGCCAGGGCCAGGGCCTCGGGGAGCAGCGCCCCCAGCTCGATCTCCCCGAAGGCCGGCAGGGTGAAGTGGAGGCCGGAGAGCTCCAGCGAGCCCACGGTGGGCAGGCTCGCCCCCATGAGCCAGATGGCCACGCCCACCACCGTCAGGCCCACCAGCGCGCCCGGCACCCGCGGGCTGAGGCGGGGCATCAACACGAAGCACGCCATCACCACCACGCCCAGCACGAGCGACACCCAGTCGGTGCGCACGAAGGCGTCGTGCGGCGCCACGGCCGAGAGCAGGCGCACGTCCGCCGGCAGGCCCAGCAGGCGCGGCAGCTGCGCGTCGAGCACCAGCACGCCCACCGCCGCGAGGAAGCCGCCGATCACCGGCCGGGGGATGGAGTGCACGAAGCGCCCGAAGCGCGCGGCGCCGAAGCCGAGCTGAAGCAGGCCGGCGAAGAAGGTGGCCACCATGAGGCCCTTGACGCCGTGGCGGCTGACGATCTCGTAGGTGAGCGGCGCGAGGGCGACCTCGGGGCCGCTGATCTGCAGCCGCGAGCCGCCGAACAGCCCGGCCACCACGCCCGCCAGCACGCCGGTGATGATGCCCGCCGCCGGCGGCAGGCCGCAGGCCATGGCCAGGGCGAGGTTGAGGGGCAGGGCGACGAAGGCCACCGTCACGCCCGCGAGGACATTGTTGATCACCGTCCCGCCGCGCACCATGTCGCGCCAGGAGCCGAAGGTCTCCACCGCGGCCGTCCGCAGGTCGTTCGTCGTACGCTTCATCGAGTCGGTGGCCTGCATGGGACGCGGCCTCTGTTCAAGCCGCGGGCCAACCGCGGCCCCGCTCGGGGCGCTTTGAAAGGCTGGCGCACCTGTCGGTGAATCCCTACTGATCACCGTCGGGAAGTTCCGACACGTGTCCGAAACTCCCGACGGCCCCCCTCGAACCCGCGCTGGCACGCCAGCCGCAAAGTGCGCCCCCATGCGTCTGCTCACCCGGCTCCTGCTCTCTCACACGATGCCCATCCTGGTGATGGGCGCGGCGCTGGGCGTGATGCTCGTGTCGCTGGTCCGCATGACGGTGCTGCTGGGCGAGGTGCGAGAGCGGGAGCTGGGGGCGCTGCAGGCTGGCGAGGTGCTCCACCGGGCGGGCTGGTCCATCGAGCTGGCCATGCGGCACGGGCTGGCGGCCTGTGAGGCGGGCGAGGCGCCGGCGGTGGTGACCGAGGGGCTCGCGGCGCGGGTGACGGCGCTCGAGGCGGCGCTCGCGGCCCGGGCGGCGGGGGTGCAGGAGGCCATGGCCGCGGTCGCGCAGGGCTACGTGGTGCTGGCGCAGGCGGTGCTGGCCGACGGCGACGCCTGCGCAGGGCTGCGCTCGACCGAGCACCAGGCGCGCCGGTGGCGCCTCGACGAGCAGCTCACCGACGCCTGGGTCTCCAGCACGTCGGAGCTGCACGACGCCGTCGCGCGCAAGGACGACGAGGCCCGCCGCGTGGGAGCCGCCGCGCTGTCGGTGGGCCTGGCGACGGCCATCGCGGCCCTGGGCCTGGGCGTGCTGGTGGCCCAGCGGCTCAGCCGGCTCGTCACCGAGCCGTTGGGCGACCTGGCGCGCGTCGCGCACCGCGTGGGCGAAGGCGACTTCTCGGTGCAGGCGAGCGTGCGAGGGCCGCTGGAGGTCGAGACGCTCGGCGCGGAGTTCGATCGCATGCGCGCGCGCCTCGCGGAGCTCGACGCCCTCAAGCAGGGCTTCCTCGCGTCGGTGTCGCACGAGCTGCGCACGCCGCTGTCGAAGATCCGCGAGGCGCTGGCGCTGCTCGCCGAGGGCGTGGGCGGGCCCCTGGCGGACAAGCAGCGGCGCCTGGTGAGCATCGCCCGCACGGCCTGCGAGCGGGAGATCCGCACGGTGAGCACGCTGCTCGACCTCTCGCGCCTGCGCGCCGGGAGCGCGGTGAAGTTCCAGTCGGGGGCCTCGGTGGACGAGGCCGTGCGCGAGGCCGTGGCCGAGCACGCCGACGAGGCCCGGGAGGCGCAGGTGACGCTCGAGGTGCAGCTCGCCGGCGAGGCGCCGCGCAGCGTGATGGACGCCGCCATGGTGGAGCGCGCCGTGGCGAACCTGGTTCGCAACGCCCTGGGCGTGTCGAAGGCTGGCCAGCGGGTGCGCGTCACCCGCGACGTGGTGCCGGCGCTGGCCGGGCGGCGCGGGCCCTTCGCGGTCGTCACCGTGGCCGACGAGGGCCCCGGCGTGGCCCTGGAGATCCGCCAGACGGTCTTCGACGCCTTCGTCACCCAGGCCGTGGCCAACAGCCCCAAGGGCGTCGGCGTCGGCCTGGGCCTGGCCCTGGCGCGCGAGGTGGCCCGGGCCCACGGCGGCGACCTGGAGCTGGTGGACACCGCCGCGCCCGGCGCCACCTTCCGCCTGTGGCTGTCGCTCGCCGAAGACGGTCCCGGTCAGGGCAGCCCCGCCGCGGCGCGCGCCGAGACGGAGGTGGCGGCATGAGCGCGGCGACGAAGGAGAGGGAGCGCGCGCACGTCGTGGTCATCGACGACGAGGAGGACATGTGCGAGCTGCTCGCGCTGCGCCTCGAGCACCACGGCTACCGCGTCTCGACGACGTCGACGGCGGAGGGGGGGCTGGCAGTGCTGGCCAGCGAGCTGGTGGACGCGATGATCGTCGACCTGCGCCTGGGCCGCGGCTCGGGCCTCGACGTGCTGACGGAGGTGCAGAAGCGCTCGCTCGACGTGCCGGTGATCATCCTCACCGCGCACGGCACCATCGAGACCGCGGTGGAGGCGATGGGCAGGGGCGCCTACGGCTTCCTCACCAAGCCCTTCCACGATCACGAGCTCTTGCAGAAGCTGGTGCACGCCGTCGAGAGCGTGCGGCTGCGGCGCGAGCTCGCGGGCCTGCGGCGCATCGTGGGCGGCACGAGCACCGAGCACCGCCTGCTCGGCACCAGCGAGGCCATCAACCGGGTGCGCGAGGTGATCGGCCGCGTGGCGCCCACCGAGGCCACGGCGCTGGTGCTGGGCGAGTCGGGCACCGGCAAGGAGCTCGTGGCGCGCGCGCTCGACGCCGGCTCTCCGCGGAGCGCGGCCCCCTTCGTGGCGGTGAACTGCGCGGCCATGCCGGGGGAGCTGCTCGAGAGCGAGC
>CAYUZK010000157.1:12846-14597 GCA_964449625.1 uncultured Archangium sp. | reverse complement strand
GGCACGCGGCCGGTGTAGCCGTTGACCGTCGGCACGCCCGCCTCGAGGGCCGCCCACATCGCGTCGAGCTGCACGTACTCGAAGGGCCACTCGGGGGTGCCGCGGGCGTCGAAGAAGAAGGCGCGGCAGCCGGCGGGCACCATCACGCGCGCGATGGCGGCGCGGCCGAGGGCGGGGCTCACGTGCGCGGGCGCGCGGAGCTGCTCCACCACCACCAGCACGCCCAGGGCGGCGGCGAGCCAGCGGCGGCGTACGGCGCCTAAGGCCCAGGCCACCGCCACGCCCCAGGGAATGAGCATGAAGACGCCGACGCGCGCGACGACGCGCAGCCCCTTCGCGCCGGGCACCCAGTCGTAGACGAGCTGCCAGGGCGTGAAGCCACCGCGCCAGCGCAGCGCGAGCAGCACCAGCGCCACGACGGTCAGGCCCACCACCCGGCCGGCCAGCGTGCCGCGCACGCGCCACAGCGCCCAGGCCGCGAGGCCCAGGGTGCCGAGGCCGACGCCGAGGCGGTGCTCGCCCTCCGAGGGGAGCCGCTGGAAGAGGGCCAGCTCGCCGCTCCAGCCGTAGAGCCAGTGGCCGGTGCCCACGTGCAGCCAGGAGTGCAGCTCCGGCGTGTAGCCGCGCACCACGCCGAAGTCGTGCGCGCCGCCAGCGGCGAGGTACACGCGCGCGAGCGGCACGAGCAGCACCAGGGCCGCGGCGAGGGCGCCGACCGTCCACCCGCCGCTGCGCCGCAGGGCGTTGGCGACGAGCGCGCGGCCGTCAGCGCGAGTCAGCAGCATCAGGCCCGCCAGCGCGCACGCGAGGAGGAGGAAGAAGCCGGTGTAGAGGCCGGCGGCGAGCTGCAGCGCCGCGGCGACGCTCGCGCCGAGGAGCCAGGGCCCGGGCGTCGGCGTCGAGGGCCGCAGCCAGCGCGCGAAGGCCTCGAGGGCGAAGAGGGCGAAGAAGGTCGCGGTGAGGTGCTGGTGGTTGAGCTGCGCCACGCGCGGGCTGCCGAAGGCGATGAGGAAGGTGCCCACGGCGGCGGGGAAGGGCTCGGCCCCCACCACGCCGCGCACGAGGCGCCACGCGGCCCAGGCGTTGAGGCTCGCCACGCCCAGGAGCCACAGCTGCGCGGCGTGCTCCGGCGCGACGCCGAGCCAGCGCCACGGCGCGTAGAGCGGCAGCAGCGGGAGCAGCAGCTCGGACCAGGCGCCGACGCCGCGCAGCGGGAAGAAGAAGGGCGGGTCGAGCAGCGAGGTGCCGCTGCCCAGCGCGCGCAGGTCGTGCTCCAGCACGTAGTTCACGAAGCGCGCGTCGCCCGCGTCGCCCAGCGTGTGGCCGAGGAAGAGCGTCGGCCAGAAGGCCGCGAGCAGCCCCAGCGCCCACGCGCCGAGCGCCCACGTCGTGTCCTTGACCCCCGGGGCCGTCACGGAGCGCGCGCGTAGCATGGTTGGCCCGCCGCGTCGGGGTCAGCGCCTGGCCTTCCGCCGTCACGTCGCGCCGATGGCCTTTCCTGGTCGGCGCACCCCTCGGGTAGCGTGCGTGGATGGGCCGCCTTCGCGTCGAGTCGCTCGTGCCCGGCTGACTACGAGCTCGCCGCCTCGCGCCGCGCCACCGCGCCCGCGCCCAGCCGCACGCGCACCTCGTGGGTGCCCGCGGTGCTCCGGTCCACCACCACGCGGCTCGAGCCGAGCGGCACCGCGTCGAGCGTGAGGCTGGCCACGCCGCTGGCCACGTGCTCGGGGTTCTCCACGATGACGTGCACG
>CAYUZK010000157.1:0-12746 GCA_964449625.1 uncultured Archangium sp. | reverse complement strand
GCAGCACGGGGTTGAGCAGGCTGAAGATGCGCTCCGCGGCGGCGCCGTCACCCAGCGCCGCGTGGGCCAGGCCCAGCCAGGCCGCCGCGTGCGTGTACTGGCCGCCGTTCTCGCGCACGCCCGGCGGGTAACCGCGGATGTAGCCGGGGTCGTGGCGCGTGGTGTCGAAAGGCGGGGTGAAGAGCAGCACCAGCCGCTCCCGCGCTCGCACCAGCTGTGCGTCGGCCTCCGCCACCGCGGCCCGCGCGCGCGCGTCGGGCGCGTCGCCCGGGGCCCGCGACAGCACCGCCCAGGTCTGCGCGATGGAGTCGATGCGGCACTCCCGGCTCGTCGCCGAGCCCACGAGGGAGCCGTCGTCGTGGAAGGCGCGCAGGTACCAGGCGCCGTCCCAGGCGACCGTCTCGAGCGTCGTACGCAGCGCCCGCGCGCGCGCCTGCCACCGCGCCGCGTCGAGGGGCGCCTGGCGACGCAGGCACAGCGCGCCAAAGCGCCCCATCGTCGCGCAGAGGAACCAGCCCAGCCACACGCTCTCGCCGCGGCCCTCGCGCCCGATGCGGCTCATGCCGTCGTTCCAGTCGCCGTCGCCCATCAGCGGCAGCCCGTGCACCCCCGCCGTCAGCGCGCGCTCGAGGGCCAGGCGGCAGTGCTCGAAGAGCGACGCGGTGCCCGCCGAGGCCGGGTACTCCGCGTAACGGTCGTGCTCGCCGGGCCGCAGCGGCTCACCCTCGAGGAAGGGCACCTGCTCGTCGAGGACCGACGCGTCGCCGGTCGCGGCCACGTACTCGCCCGCCACGTAGGGGAGCCAGGCGAGGTCGTCGGAGCACCGGGTGCGCACGCCGCGCCCCGACGGTGGGTGCCACCAGTGCAGCACGTCGCCTTCCGCGAACTGGTGCCGCGCCGCCTCGAGAAGGTGCGCCCGCGCCTGGCCCGGCGCCGCGTGGAGGAGCGCCAGCACGTCTTGCAGTTGGTCGCGGAACCCGAAGGCGCCGCTCGATTGGTAGAAGCCCGTGCGCCCGTAGAGGCGCGCCGAGACGGTCTGCGCCAACAGCCAGCGGTTGAGCATCAGGTCCATCGCGGGCTCGGGCGTCTTGACGCGCAGGTGGCCGAGCAGCTCGTCCCACGAGCGCGTGAGCGCCGCCCAGGCCGTCTCCACCTCACCGCGGTCGCGGAAGCGGGCGACCAGGTCGAGGGCCTCGCCGCGGCCCGGCGCCTGCCCGAGGAGGAAGTGGGCCTCGACCGTCTCGCCGGGCTCGAGCTCCAGGTGCACCTGGAGCGCGGCGCAGGGGTCGGCCCCGGTGTCGACGCGGCCCGAGAGCCCCAGGCGCGAGAGGCCCTCGGGCCTCGCGCCGTCGCCCCCGCGCCCGAGGAACTCGGTGCGGTCCGCGGTGAAGCCGTGCGCCGGGCGGCTCGCGGCGAGGAAGGCCACGCGGCCGCTGAACTCGGCGTTCCACTCGCAGGTGGCCAGCAGGCACGCGTGCGCCTGGTCGAACTCCGAGACGATGAAGGGGCGCTGCACCTCGCGGCGGCTACCGAGCACCCACTCCGCGAAGCAGGTGGCGGTCAGGCGTCGGTGCCGTGGGAGCGTGTTCGTCAGGCGCAGGCGCAGCACCTTGAGCGGCGCGTCGGGCGGCACGAAGACCGTCAGCGCCTGCGTGAGGCCGTGGCTCTGGCGCTCGTACGTGGTGAAGCCCACGCCGTGGCGCACGCGCGTCCGCTCGTGCAGGCCCGCGGGCCGCGGGGTGGAGGACCAGACGACCGCCGTCTCTTCGTCGCGCAGGTAGACCACCTCCGACGGTGGGTCGAGCACCGGGTCGTTGCGCCAGGGGGTGAGCCGGTTCTCGCCGCTGTTGAGCGACCACGTCACGCCCAGCGAAGACTCGCTGGTGACGCAGCCGAAGGCCGGGTTGGCCAGCACGTTGCTCCAGGGGGCGGGGGTGGGCGCGCCGGGGACGACGTCGATGACGTACTCGCGGCCGTCGTCGGTGAAGCCGCCGGTGCCGTTGTCGAAGCGGCGCGGCGCCTCAGGCGGTCGGGGCGCGTCGGCCGCGTCTGGCGCTTCGACGAGCGTGGCCTCGAAGCGCGGGAGCGCGGGCGGGTGCTCGCCCGGGCGCTCGAGCCGCGCGGCGAGGGAGCCGTCGCGGGTGTCGAGCAGGACTCGCGCGCAGGCCTCGAGGTGCCGCACCTCGGCCTCGGCCAGTTGGTCGGCCACCACGACGAAGACGCCACCGCGCCGCCCCAGCCACGCCTCGGCGTCCGCCTCGACGAGCGCGCTGCGCACCGTGCCGGTGGGCTCGGTGAGGTAGCCGGTCACCCGCTCGTCGAGCAGCACCAGCTCCAGGCGCACCCCGCACGCGCGCAAGAAGCGCTGCGCGGCGAGCACCTCCTGAAGGAGCGGCGCCTCGGGCTCGTTGACGCGCACCACGATGAGCGGGTCGTCGCCCGAGATGCCGCGGGACCACAGGCGGCGCTGACACGGCGGGTTCGCCGCCCGCAGCGGCGGGGGCATGCGCAGGGTGGGGTCGGCGAAGTGCATGGCCGAGAAGAGCCGCTGCACGACGGGGAGCAGCGCCGGCGCGAGGTTCAGGCGCTGCAGCCGGCGCGGGCCCTCCTGCTCGGCGTCGAGGAACGCCCAGCGCACGGCGTGCATCGACCCGTACTTGCGCGCCAGCTCGATGGCGGCGGCCCGGGAGCGGGCGACGGTGGTGACGAAGGCCAGCGTCACCGTCGCCTGCGGGGGCAGGTCGATGGCGGCGGTGAGGCTCATCACCGGGTCGAGCACCGCGCCCACGGTGCCGCGGCGGGCGGGCCCGTCGCCCAGGAGCGCGCGGGGGGCGTGCAGGGTGCCGTCGCGGCCGAAGAAGGCGCCGCGGTCGCTCTCGTCACCCACCAGCGTGACGCCGGGCCCCTGGTGCGCGAGGCGGTGCACCACCACCGCGGAGGCCTCGTCGAGCTCCTGGCGGCGGCGGGCGAAGAGGAGCGCGTCGAGCTCCGGGAGCCGCTCGGTCTCGACGAAGAGGCTGGAGAAGGCCGGGTGTGACGGCGCCTTCGCCGCGTCGAAGAGCACGGGCCGGCCGGCGCTGGTGAGGGTGAGCCGGCGGGGGCGCTCGGTCTCGTTGTGCAGCGTCACGAGCCGCACCTCGACGTCGTCCGCCGGAGCCACGGTGACGTCGACGTGCCCGGAGATGCCCTCGTGGCGCAGGTGGAACCCGGCCTGGTGCACCGAGAAGGTGGTGCGGCCGGCGGCCGAGGTCGCGCGCCAGACGCGCCGCGTCTCTTCGTCGCGCAGGTAGAGCCAGACGCCGTCGCCGTCGCGCGTCGCGTCGACGTCGTAGCGGGTCAACGCCAGCCCCTGCCAGCGGAGCCCGCCGCCGCCCGAGCCCGTCAGCAGGCTCGAGAGGCGGCCGTTGCTCAGCACGAAGGCCTGCGGGCGCGCCGCCTCGTCGGCCTCCCACCCGGGCAGCGGGCCGGGCGCCGGCGTCGGCTGGCCCGCGTCGGTCGCGGCCGGGCCGTCAGCCAGGGGCCACTCGGCCGGCGTCAGCTCCGGGGCGCGCTCGTTGAGCAGCACCTCGCCGGTCTGCACGAGCGGGTCGGCGTGGAAGCGCTCGACCATCGAGCGGCGGCCCAGGAGGTTGCTCAGGGCGACGAGGATCATCCCCTGGTGGTGGGCCATGTACGAGCGCACCACCGTCGCCGGCCGCTGGCCCGAGCGGAGCGCCGCATGCTCGGGGTCGAGGTCGAGGGCCTCGAACAGGCCGTAGAGGCCCAGCATGCCCGCGGCCTCGAGGGCGCGGACGTTGGCCGCCACCGCGGCGGGACGGTGCGCGACCGCGAGCAGCGAGGCGTAGGGGGTGATGACCCGGTCCTCCTCGAGGCCCCGCTTGAGGCCGAGGCCGGGCACCCCGAAGGAGCGGTACTGGTAGGTCTGCTCCGCGTCGACGCGGCCGTAGGCCGACTCCGAGACGCCCCAGGGCGCGCCGAGGCGAGCGCCCCAGGCCCGCTGCGCGTCCACCACGGCGGCGCTGGTGCGCGCCAGGAGCGTGCCCGGCTGGCTGCGCATCAACAGCTCCGGCATGAGGTACTCGAACATCGTGCCGCCCCACGAGAGGAGCGCCGGGCCGCCGTCGAGGCTGGTCAGCGGGCGGCCGAGCGCGAACCAGTGCGACGCCGGCACGTCGCGCTTGATGATGGCCACGTAGCTGGCCAGCCGCGCCTCCGAGGCCAGCAGATCGTAGGCGTGCGAGTCGAGCTGGTCGGCGGTGGCGTTGTACCCGATGTGGAAGAGCTTGCGCTCGGTGTCGTAGAGCAGCGTGAAGTCCATGCCGAGGACCTCCTCGTCGGCGCGGGCGGCGAGCGCGTGGAGCGCCGTCACGAGCGCCGCCGCGTTGTGCGCCGCGGCGCCCAGGGCGTCGTCGAGGCGCTGGGCCGAGGCGTCGAGCTCTGGCGAAGCGCCGGTGCCTTCTGGCCGCGCGCGCGCCATCGCGTGGAGCTCGGCGCGGGCGCGGGTGGCCACGGCGGCGACCTCGTCGAGCCGCGGGGCCCTCGGCAGCACGAGGCCGAGGGCGGCGGCGTCGGCCTCCAGGCCCAGCCAGGGGAGCAGCGCGTCGAGCTCGCGCCGCAGCTGCTTGAGCTGGTGGTGGAGCCGGTCGGTGGCCGTGCGCAGGGCCTGGAGCAGCTCGGGCTCGTGCCGGTGCGCGCCGGTGTCGAGGAAGGTGAGCAGCTCGGCGTCGAGGGCGGGCACCGTCTCGTCGCACAGCCGCCGCAGCACCGCGTCGGTGTCCTCCGGGGCCGCGCTGGCCTGGGTCGCCGCGCGCGCCAGCTGCGCCAGCACCGCGCGCAGCGGGCCGACCGCGGCGCCCGCCGAGGCCGCCACCGCTTCGTCGAGCAGCGCCACGGAGTCGAGCAGCCCCTCCCAGGGCTCGGCGCGGAGCAGGGGCGCCGCCGCCACGTCGCGGCAGCCGTGCTTGAGGGCCAGGAGGCAGCCGGCGAAGTTGCCGCTGTCCACCGTGGAGACGTAGCGCGGCAGCAGCGGCTGGAGGTTCGTCGTCTCGTACCAGTTGAAGAGGTGCCCCCGGTAGTGCGCCAGGCGGGTGATGCTGTCGAAGGCGCGCTGGAGGCGGAGCGAGAGCTCGCCCGGGCCGAGGTAGCCCAGGTCCCACGCCGAGAGCGGCGCGAGGAGCGAGAGGCCGATGTTGGTCGGCGAGGTGCGGTGGGCCGTCTGCTCGTTCGGCGGGGGCTGGTAGTTGTCGATGGGCAGCCACTGCTCGTTGGGGCCGACGAAGACGTCGAAGAAGCGCCACGTGCGGCGCGCGAGCCGCCGCAGGGCGCGGCGGTCGTCAGCGGTGAGGGCCTCCGCGTGGGTCCGCCGCGGCTGGCTCACCCAGCGCGCGAGCTCGGGGGCGAAGAACCAGGCGAGGAGCAGGGGCGCCGCGACGGGCAGCGCCGCGGGGCGCAGCCACGCCACGAGCGCGCCCAGGCCCAGGGCCAGGGCCGGCGAGGCGCTCAGCTGCTGCCAGTACATGGCGCGCGGCGATCTCGCGGCGACCCCGAAGGCGGCGTGCGCCGCGCTCGTCCACTGCAGCAGGTGCCGGCGCGTGAAGAGCTTGCGCACCAGCACCCGCGCGATGGCGTCGACGACGACGGCGGTCTCGTGCGCGAGGAGGGCGATGGCGAGGGCCCAGCGCCCCAGGCTCTCGAGCCGCCGCCCCGGCCTGGCGAGCCCGGGCAGCGTCGGGGCCAGGTGCACCGCGAGGGCCCCCAGGGTCCAGGCCAGCGGGCTCCCCGGCAGCCAGAGCCAGCCCAGCGCGAGGAGCACCAGGGCAGTGGGCGCCGTGAGGCTGCGGCGCAGGTTGTCGGCGATCTTCCAGCGGTCGATGAGCGCCAGGGAGTTGCGCGTCGGGGCGCCGCGCTCGGCGGGCACCCGCGCCCAGAGCCAGGGCAGCAGCTGCCAGTCGCCCCGCAACCAGCGGTGCAGGCGCAGGGCCCAGGCGGCGTAGCCGTGGGGGTAGCTCTCGAAGAGCACGATGTCGGTGGCGAGCGCGGTGCGGCCGTGCACGCCCTCGAAGAGATCGTGGCTGACGAGCGCGTTCTCGGGCGCGCGGCCCTCGACGCTCCGCCGGAAGGCGTCGACGTCGTAGATGCCCTTGCCGACGTAGATGCCCGCGCCGAAGAGGTCCTGGTACAGCTCGGAGGTCGCGTGCGTGTAGGGGTCGAAGCCGACGTCGCCGGAGAAGAGCCGCGAGAAGAGCGTCTGGCGGGCGCTCGAGGGCGAGGTCTCCACCCGGGGCTGGACGATGGTGTACCCGTGCACGACGCGGCCGCTCTCGGGCTCGAACACCGCGCGGTTGAGCGGGTGGGCGAGCAGCCCCACCAGCCGCTGGGCGCTCCCCATCGGCAGCTCGGTGTCGCTGTCGAGGGTGATGACGAAGCGCACGTCGAGCAGCCCCTCGGGGTCGCCGACGCGCAGCGCGTAGCTCGTGGTGGTGTCGCCGCGGAGCAGGCGGTTGAGCTCCTCGAGCTTGCCGCGCTTGCGCTCCCACCCCATGAAGCGCTGCTCGCCGCTGTTCCACCGGGGCGCGCGGTGCAGCAGGTGAAAGGGGCCGCGCCCGGCCTGGCCGTGCTTCTGGTTGAGCGCCGCCACGCCGGCCGCCGCGCGCTCGAGCAGCGCGGTGCTGCCCTCGGGCGCGAGCGCCGTGGCGTCGAGGTCGTCGGTGAGGAGCGCGAACTGCAGCAGCGGGTCAGGGTTCGAGAGGTAGTGCTGCTCGAGCTGCAGCAGCAGCCCCCGCACCTCCTGGGCGTGGCCCAGCAGCGTGGGCATGACGACGAGCGTGCGCGCGTCGGGCGGCAGGCCCTTCGAGAAGTCGAGCTTGGGGAGCGTGCGCGGCGGGAGCAGCCGGGCGAAGGCCAGGTGCACCGCCGCGGCCGCGCCCGCGGAGGCTGGCACGAGGGCGACGGCCACCGCCACGGCGAGGGCCGGGAGGCTCGCCGGCCCGTGCGCCCGCGCGAGCCACGCCGCCGCCGCCAGCAGCGGCAGCCAGGTGAGGAGCGCGAGCGGCAGGAGGTACGCGGTCGTCGGCCAGCGCAGCGCCAGGCGGCGCAGGCGCTCGAGGCCCACGGCGCGGTACCCCAGGCGCGCCTCGAGCTGGGCGCGGCCCTCGCCCATGAGGTAGCAGCCCACCAGCGCGCGGCGCTCGCCCCGGGGCGCCTCGCCGGCGAGGGTGATGGCCAGCGTGGCCACGGTCTCCTCGGAGCGCCCGGTGGCCCAGGCCAGCGCCTCCACCTCCTTGCGGTAGGCGTCGCGGCTCTCGAAGTCCATGCGCGCGTAGACCTGCGCGGGGTCCGTGCGGAGGATGGCCTCGACCCGGTTGGTGCGCTGGAAGAGGCGCGCCCAGTCGAGGACGTCGACCACCCGCAGCGCGCGGATGGTGCGCTCCACGGCCTGGCCCAGGGCGCGCGCGGCGAGGGCGGCGTCGACCTCGGGGCCGGCGCGCGCGGGCTCGGTGCCCGTCACCCCGAGCTGGTCGAGGGCGCGCAGGAGGTCCTGCAGCAGCGTGGCGCGCAGCAGCGTGGGGAGCGCCCAGAGCTCGGCGATGGTGAGCGGCGAGACCTCCTGGTACGCGTCGACGAAGTGGTGCACCACGGCGAGGTCGAGCGCCTGGTGGCGCTGCTCGAGGAGCGCGCGGGCGAAGGCCTCGATGCGCGGGCGCCCCCGGTCGGGCCCGTCGGCGAGCCGGGGCAGGTGCCGGACGAAGCCGGGCGGGAGCTCGTGCTCGACCTGCCGCGCCACGCGGCGGACCAGGTAGTAGTTGTCGAGGAACCACTCGGCCGCGGTCTGCCCCACCACGTCAGCGGGCGGGCTCGCGGCGAGGTGCCGCTGGGCCTTCTCGAGGCCGCGCGAGACCACCGGCAGCGCGAAGGCGCCCGCCGCGCGCTCCACGTGCTGCTGCGCCGCGGCCAGCGCGCGCGCGGCGGCCTCGAGGGGCTCTCGCCACGGAGGCGCCGGCGGCGGCCCGGTGGCCGCGTCGGCGCTCACCGGTGCTCCGCGTCGTACCTGGCGCGCAGCAGCGGCGGGGCCGGCGTCTGGAGCGGGGCGTGCCCCGGCTGCAGCTCCTTCTCGGCGAGGTCCTGCAGCACGAGCACGGGCACCTTCGAGTGCGTGAGCAGGTGCGTGGTGACGCTGCCGAAGGAGCGGGCGGCGTCGCAGGCTGCCCCGTGCGCCGAGAGCACGACGAGGTCCGCGTGCTCCCGCGCCGAGAGCTCGAGCAGGCACTGCCACGCGTTGGCGTGCCGGGCGACGAGGGTCGCCACCGCCGTGCCGTCGTGCGTCAGCTGCTGCTGCAGGCGCGAGAGGTACTGGCCCGCGGCGGCCTCGAGGCGCGTGGCGAGCTGCTGGGCCAGCGCCATGTCCTCCTCGGCGTCGAGCAGGGCGGTGGGGAGCGGCTCCTGCACGACGTGCACGAGCAGGAGCTCGGCGTGGTGCGCGTTCGCCAGGCGCGCCGCCGCGGGCAGCACGCTCTCGCCGCGCCGCGAGCCGTCGAGCGGCAGGAGGATGCGCGCCGGCGCCACCACGAGCGGGGTCGCCGTCGCCGAGTGCACGAGGAGGACGGAGCCGCGCACCAGGGCCAGCACCTGCTGCGCCGTGCTGCCGAGGCTCCACGCCGGCGTGCCGCCCGCGCCGTGGCTGCCGATGACGGTGACGTCGACGCGCAGCTCCCGCGCGAGGTCGACGATGCGCTCCGGCGGGCGCCCCTGCTCCAGCCGCACCTCCACCGCCCGCCCGAGCGCCTGCGAGACCTCCTGGCGCACCCGCTCGAGGTAGCCCCGCGCCTCCTGCCGGGCGATCTCCCAGTCGACGGCGTCGTGCGTCTGCGGGCCCGCGTGCTCCGGGTGCGACTGCAGGATGTGCACGAGGGTGACGGCGTTCTCGAAGGTCCGGGCGAGCGCGATGGCGTGCGGCAGGCACGCCTCGGACTTCGGTGAGCGGTCGAGGCACACGAGGAGCCGCCGCCGGTGGAGCCTGGCGTCGGAGGGAGCGGGACTCGAGGTGGCTGCGTTCATGGCCCTCACCTGCTGGGGTGCACCTGCGGCGTCGGCGCCCGAACGTCGGTGACGAGGGCGCGCCGGCTCCGGGTCTGTCGCTCCCGGCTGTGCAAGGCGGGAGCCGTCCTGGTCGCCGGGCCGCAGGCCGCGCCGGCCCCGGGTCGCGGTGTGCAGGTCGATGGAGCCGCTCCATCAGGGTGATGGAACCTGGGGCCGGCCGCGCGGTGGCTTGCGCCGCCGGCGGGCCGGTGGCCCTCCCCTATTTCGGCGCTGGCGATCCGGGGAGCTGATCAGGCATTGGGGCGAGCGCTTGCGCCACGTCGCGCGTAGCGTTGAAGATGATCACCGGGGGGGTGCATGAAAGACGAAGACGTGGTGGCCCTGTTGGGGCCGACGCCAGAGGAGCGCCTGTCGCGGCTCACGGCGACGCTCGATGCGATGGAGGAGGGCCTGCAGGTGATCGGCGCCGACTGGCGGTACCTCTACGTCAACCAGGCCGTCTGTCGGCACGGCCGCAAGGCGCGGGAGGAGCTGCTCGGCCACACCATGCAGGAGCTCTACCCGGGCATCGAGCAGACGCCGATGTTCGCGGTGCTGCGGCAGGTGATGGAGGCCCGCACCCCGCGCACGCTGCTCAACGAGTTCACCTGGGAAGACGGCGACGCCGGGTGGTTCGAGCTGCGCGTGGAGCCGCACCCTGACGGCCTCGTCGTCTTCTCGCTGGACGTCACGGCGCAGCGGCGGCTGGAGCTGGAGGCCGAGCGCGCGCAGCGCTTCGACGCGCTCGCGCGGCTGGCCGGCGGCGTCGCCCACGACTTCAACAGCCTCCTGTCCACCATCCTCACCTGCACGGGCCTCGCGCTGGAGGAGCTCCCGCCGGAGTCGCCGCTGCGCGACGAGCTGCGCGACGCCGTGGCCGCCGCCGAGAGCGCCGGCGCGCTGATCCGCCAGCTCCTGGGCTTCAGCCGCTCCCGCCGCGCGCCCCTCGAGACCGTCGCCCTCGACGGCGTGGTGCGCGAAGCCAGGCCCCTGCTCGATCAGCTCACCGGCCGTCCCGCGGCGCTGCACTTCGCCCTCCCTGAAGGGCCGCTCGTGGTGCGCGCGAACCGGGGCCTGCTCGAGCAGGTGCTCGTCAACCTCGTCGTCAACGCGCGCGACGCCGCCCACGGCGAGGGCGACGTCTGGGTGTCGGTGCGGTGCGAGGACGGGCCCGCGCACACCCGGGCCGAGCTCCGCGTCGGCGACACCGGCGAGACCGCCGAGCTCCGGCCGCGCAAGCGCGCCGCCGCGCCCTTCGTCAGCGGGAGGACCCCGGGCCACGGCACGGGCCTGGGGCTGTCCACCGTGTCGGCCATCGTCACGCGGCTGGGCGGCAGCCTCACCGTCGAGACCCAGCCCAACCACGGCGCGACCTTCGTCGTGTCGCTCCCGCTGCTGCCCGCGGAGCCGCGGCGGGCGTGACGCCGGCCGGGGTCAGGCGCGCGGGCGGGCCTGGAGGAGCAGCTTCCAGGCGAGACGGACGTCGTTGTCGCGCGGCACCTCGGTGGGCGCGTCGGGGTGCGGCGCGCCGCGCGCGACGGCCAGCTGCAGCCGGTGCACCGCCACCGCCTCGAGGAAGACCGCGTCGCCTTCGGCGCGCAGCCGCGCCTCGGCCGCGGTGAGGTGTCGCTCGGCCGCCTCCAGCTCGCCGCGCAGGGCCTGCACCGCGCCCTCGCACCCCTCGAAGAGCGCCGCGAAGCGCAGCTCGCCGAGCTCGCCGAGGCGACCGGCGGCCACCGCGAGGCTGGCGGCGGCGACGTCGAGGCGGCCCTCGAAGGCGTCCACCAGCGCCCGGTAGCCCGAGAAGAGCGCCAGCGCGCGCACGTCGCCCTCGCCCTCGAGGAGCGAGAGGGCCAGCTCGTAGCAGGCGCGCGCGTCGGCCGTGGCCCCCTGCTCCAGGTAGAGGGTGCCCAGGTGGCCCGCGCCGAGGGCCTCGAGCCGGCGATCGCCCAGGGCGCCCAGCTGCGCCGTCGTTTCGCGGTAGAGCCCGAGGGCGTCGTCGAGGCGGCCCTGCTCCAGGGCCAACAGCGCGCGCTGCCCGTGGCACACCGCGCCGCCGCGCTGGTCGCCGCGGCGGCCGGCCAGCACCTCCGCGCGCGAGAGGGCCTCGGCGGCGAGCTCGTAGCGGGCCTGCTCGGTGAAGAGGGCCGCGCGGTAGCTGTGCGCCGTCACCTCGAGGCGCGCCTCGCCCACCTCCACCGCCAGCGCGAGGCCGCGCGCCAGGTCGCCCTCGGCCTCGCGGAGGCGGCCCAGCTCCCGCAGGAGGTTGCCCCGCGCGAGGTGCGCGCGCGCCGCGAGCGGCGGGTGCACCGGGTGCGCGGCCGCCGCCGCCAGCGCCGAGTCGAGGAGCGAGAGGAGCAGCCCGTGCGGCCCGCGCACCGAGAGCACCGGCTCGAGCACCAGCGCGGCGACGAGCGCGTTGGCCGCGTCGGCCGGCGTCATCGGCAGCGCCTCGAGCGCGCGCTGGTGCACGGCGAGGAGGTTCTGCAGCTCGGCCAGCAGCGTGTCGCCCAGCGCGCGGGCGAGGCGACCGCTCGCGCCGGCGGCCCAGCGCGCGCCCTCGCGGAGGTACCAGCTCGCGTGGCGCGAGGCCGTCGCGGCGCGCAGGCGCGAGGCGTCGAGCCGCCCCAGGCCCCAGGCGCGCAGCACCTCGTAGAGCCCGTAGCGCTCCTCGGCGCCCGGCAGCCGCCGCACGAGCGAGCGCTGGAGCAGCCGGTCGAGCAGCACCTCCAGGCGCGGGGCGCCCTCGGGCAGCTGCACCACCTCGGCCGCTGCGGGCAGCGTGAAGCCGCCGGCGAAGACGGCGAGCTGCGCGAAGACGTGCTGCTCCACCTCGCCCAGCCGGCCCAGCAGCGAGCCCAAGGCCTCGCGCAGCCCGTCGCCCGCGGCGAAGGAGGCGCCCGAGGCGAGGCTGGCCTCGAGCGTCGCCAGCGGCGTGTCCGCCAGCGCGGCGGCCGCGAGCTCCACCGCCAGGGGCACGCCGTCGAGGTGCTGCACGAGCCGCGCGAGGGCGGCGTCGTCGTGGGCGGCGCCGGCGGGCGCGTGGGCGAGGAAGAGGGCGCGGGCCGCCTCGGCCGACAGGGGCCCCAGCGTGACGGCCTCCCCGAAGCCGGGGCGCTCACCCGAGGTGAGGAGGAGGTCGAGGCCCGGCGCGCGCTCGAGCCAGCCCGGGGCCACCTGCCGCAGAGCGGCCCCGAAGGCCTCGGCGCCGTCCAGCACGAGGAGCCCGCGGCGCTCGCGCGTGCGCTGCGCGAGGGCTTCGCCGAGGCGCGCCAGGGCCGCGGGCGGCGCCCCGCTGGTGTCGAGGGGCACGCCGAGGGCGCGGCTGACGGCGAGCGCGAGGCCCCAGGGCGGGGCGGCGTCCTGCAGCGGCACGAGCCAGCGCTGCGGCCAGCGCTCGCCCTGCGTCGCGACGAGGTGCTGCGCCAGCGTCGTCTTGCCCATGCCGGGCGCGCCCACCAGCGCCACGGCGCGCGCGCCCGCCGCGAAGCGCTCGAGCAGCGCGTCGAGGTCGGGCTCGCGGCCCACGAGGCGCGCGGCCGCCCGGGGCACCGAAGGCGTGGTGAGGGGCGTCGGCACCGCGTGCGCCTCCTCCAGCGGCGTGGGCGTCAGCGGCGGGAGGTGCTGCGCGAGGGAGCGCGCGAGGCCGCCGGCGGCGAGCGCGCCGGCCA
>CAYUZK010000156.1:0-14861 GCA_964449625.1 uncultured Archangium sp. | reverse complement strand
GGGGCGGGCCCTGCTGCGCGCGCGGCGCGACGCGGCGGCCAGCGTGGCGGCGCGCCTGGAGCTGCTCAGCCCCCTGGCGGTGCTGGGCCGGGGCTACGCCATCGCGCTGAGGGAGGACGGGCGGGCGCTGCGCCGCGCTGACGAGGTGCGCCCCGGCGAGCCGCTGACGCTGCGGCTGGGGCAGGGCGCGGTGCGGGTGAAGGTCGACGGCTGAGAGGCTGTGAAGAGGTCCCCTCCCGTCGCCGGACACGCCGAGCTGCGTCGCCGGGCATCAGCGCAACCCTCGACGCAGCACGAGCTGCGCCTTCGGGCGTGCTCCTCGCGCGGCTCGCACTCGTCGGTCGGGCTCGGTCCGGGGATATCCTCACGACCGCTGAGGAGCGGCGCGCCCCCCGGGCGGTGTGCTAGCAAGCGCCTCGTGGCGAAGGACAAGCACGCAGCGCGAGGGCAGTACGGCGACGTGGTGGCGCGGCTCCAGCAGCTCGTCGAGTCGCTCGAGGGCGGGGAGCTCTCGCTCGAGGAGTCCCTGGAGCGCTTCGCCGAGGGCATCACCCTCGTGCGTCAGGGCGAGGGCATCCTCGCCGACGCGGAGAAGCGCATCGAGCAGCTCCTCTCGGAGGACGGCAAGGTGGCGCCGCTCAAGCTGAGCGAGGCGCCCGCCGAGGCGGCCCCGGCGCGACCGGCGGCGAAGCGCCCCGCGGCGCCCGCTGATGACGACGACGTCCCATTCTGAGGGGCCCCTGCTAAGGGGAGCGCCGATGGGCTCCTTCTCTCTCGATCTCTGGCTGCCGGCGCAGCAGCGCCGCGTCGAGGCGCTCCTGGCGGCGCGCCTGGGCACCCTGGCCGCCCGCGCGCCGCCGCGGCTGGCCGAGGCCATGCGCTACTCGCTGCTCGACGGGGGCAAGCGGCTGCGCCCGGTGCTGTGCCTGGCCTTCGCCGACACCGTGGCCCGGGCCTCGAACGGCGGCGGCGCGGTGGCCGACGACGCCGCCTGCGCGCTCGAGTGCGTGCACACCTACTCGCTCATCCACGACGATCTCCCGGCGATGGACGACGACGATCTGCGCCGCGGCCGGCCCACCAGCCACAAGGCCTTCGGCGAGGCGCTCGCCATCCTCGCGGGTGACGCGCTGCTGACGGACGCCTTCGCCCTCGTGGCGGTGGGGCCCGCTGACGAGCAGGCGCTCCGCGGGCGCCTCGCGGCGGAGCTGGCGCTGGCGGCCGGCGGCGGGGGCATGGTCGGCGGCCAGGTGCTGGACATCGCCGAGGATCGCCCCGCGGCGCTCGAGTACCTGACGCGCCTGCACCGGCTCAAGACGGGGGCGCTGATCAAGGCGGCCTGCCGCATGGGCGCGCTGGCGGGGCGGGGCGACGAGGCGGCGCTGGCCGCCGCGGAGACCTACGGCGACGCGGTGGGGCTCGCCTTCCAGATCGCCGACGACGTGCTCGACGTGACCGCGAGCCCCGAGGCCCTGGGGAAGCCCGCGGGCGCCGACGCGGCGGCGGGTCGCTTCACCTTCCCCGCGGTGGTCGGCCTCGAGGAGGCGCGGCGCCTCGCCCAGGCGCACGTCGAGCGCGCGGTGGCGGCGGTCGCGGGCCTCGAGCCGGAGCCCGGGCCGTTGGTGGCTCTGGCGCGCTACGCCGTCGAGCGCCGGAGCTAGCGGCCCCGTGGCGCTGCTTGATCAAGTGGACTCCCCCAAGGCGCTGCGTGCGCTGCCGGCCGACGCGCTGCCGGCCCTCTGCGCGGAGCTGCGCGAGGCGATCGTCTCGATCTGCGGGCGCGTGGGCGGGCACCTCGGCGCCTCCCTCGGCGCGGTCGAGCTCATCGTCGCGCTCCACCGCGTCTTCAAGTCGCCGGTCGACCGCCTCGTCTTCGACGTGGGCCACCAGGCCTACGCGCACAAGCTCCTCACGGGCCGGCGCGCGGCTATGGAGACGCTGCGGCAGGAGGGCGGGGTGGCGCCGTTCCTCGACCCGATCGAGAGCGAGCACGACGCCTTCGGGGCGGGGCACGCGTGCACGGCGGTGTCGGTGGCGCTCGGCATCCTCGAGGCGAAGCAGCAGCAGGGGCAGCCAGGCGACGTGGTGGCGGTGGTGGGCGACGGCGCGCTGACGGGCGGCCTCACCTTCGAGGGGCTCAACAACGCCGGCGTGGGCCCGCGGCCGCTCAAGGTGGTGCTCAACGACAACGGAATGAGCATCTCGCGCAACGTGGGGGCGGTGGAGCAGATGCTGCGCGCCGACGCGCGGGCCTTCTTCGAGGCGCTCGGCTTCGTGTACCTGGGGCCGGTCGACGGGCACGACCTGCCCGCGCTGGTGGAGGCCCTGGGCCAGGCGCGGCGCTGCGGCAAGCCGGTGCTGGTGCACGTGCGCACGCAGAAGGGGCGCGGGTTCGGCCCGGCCGAGGCCGACCTCGCCACGCGGGGGCACGCCATGGGGCCCTGGGAGCTGCGCGCCGGCAAGCTCGTGCGCGACCGCGCGGGCCAGCCCACCTTCAGCGAGGCCTTCGCCGACGCGCTCGGGCAGGCGATGGCGCGCGACGCGCGGGTAGTCGCCATCACGCCCGCCATGCTGGAGGGCAGCGCGCTCACGGAGCTCAAGGCGCGCTTCCCCACGCGGGTGCACGACGTGGGCATCGCCGAGCCGCACGCCGTGGCCTTCGCCGCGGGCCTCGCGCACGCCGGCCTGCGCCCGGTGGTGTGCCTCTACTCGACCTTCCTGCAGCGGGCGTACGATCAGCTCGTGCACGACGTGGCGCTGCCGGGGCTGCCGGTGGTGCTGGCGGTGGACCGCGCGGGCCTGGTGGGCGCCGACGGGGCCACGCACCAGGGCGCGCTCGACCTCTCCTTCCTCTGCGCGCTGCCGGGAATGACGGTGGCGAGCCCGGTGTGGGGCGGCGATCTCCCGCGGCTGCTCGACGAGGCCCTCGCGCGAGCCGGGCCCACGGCGCTCCGCTTCCCCCGAGGCACGCTCCCGGCAGGCGAGCCACCCGCGGGTACCGGCCCGCGCTGGCTCGCCTCGCCGCCGGCCGCGCCGCTCACCTTCGTGACGCTCGGGCCCCTGGCCCTGGCCGCGCTGGAGGCCGCGCAGGGCGAGCCGTGGGCGGTGGTGGACGCGGGGCAGCTGCCGCTCTCGCCTGAGTTGGTGGCGGCGCTCGCGGCGCGGCCCCTGGTGTTGACGGTCGAGGAGGGCACGACGCGGGGCGGCCTGGGGAGCGCGGTGCGCGAGGCGCTCGCCGGGGCGCCGACGGTGGTGCACGCGCGCGGGCTGCCGGCGGATCGCTTCGTGCGACACGGGGAGGCGCGGGCGCAGCGCGCGCAGCTCGGGCTCGATGGCCCGGGGCTCCGCCGGGCGGCGCTGGAGGTGCTGGGCCGATGAAGAAGGAGCGCCTCGACGTGCTGGTGGTGGAGCGCGGGCTGGCCCCGACGCGCACCCGCGCGCAGGCGCTCATCCTCGCGGGGCAGGTGGTGGTGAACGATCAGCGCTCCGACAAGCCGGGCACGCGCGTGCCGGTAGACGCCGAGCTGCGCCTCAAGGGCGAGGTGCAGCCCTACGTCTCGCGCGGCGGGCTCAAGCTCAAGGGCGCCCTCGACGCCTTCCAGCTCGACGTGAGGGGCGCGGTGTGCGCCGACATCGGGGCCAGCACCGGCGGCTTCACCGACTGCCTGCTGCAAGAGGGCGCGGCGCGGGTGCACGCCATCGACGTGGGCCGCGGGCAGCTCCACGAGAAGCTTCGAGTCGACCCGCGGGTCATCAGCCGCGAGCGCGTCAACGCCCGGCACCTCACGGCGGAGGACCTCCCCGAATTGGTCAGCGTGGTGGTGATCGACGTGAGCTTCATCTCGCTCGAGCTGGTGCTGCCGTCGGTGCTGGCGCGCATGGCGACGCCGGGGCTCCTCGTGGCGCTGGTGAAGCCGCAGTTCGAGGTGGGCCTCGAGGGCGTGGACAAGGGCGGGGTGGTGCGCGACGCGGCGGTGCGGCAGGCGGCCATCGACCGGGTGCGGGCCTTCGTGCGCGGGCAGGGGCTCGAGGAGGTGGGGCTCATCGACTCGCCGGTGCCCGGCCCCGCGGGCAACGTCGAGGCGCTGCTCGTGGCCCGCCGGCCGGCGTCAGAGTGAGGCGAAGATGTTGACCATCGCCGCGTGGCGGAAGGGGTCGGGCGCGTCGCGGCGGAGCTGGTACTGGTTGAAGTAGCCCGCCTCGAGGCGGACGCCGCGGGTGACGCGCAGCCCGACGCCGGCGAAGAAGCGGTTCTGGTCGAAGCCGGCCTGCTGGCCGAAGCCCGTCTCGTTGAAGGCGAAGAAGGCCTCGTCCCACGCGGCGAGGAGCACCGGGCCGCCGCCCAGCCACGCCGACTGCACGCGCACGAACTGGCGAAAGCGCAGCCCGACCTCGCCGTGGGCGAGGCGCTGCTCGAGGCGGGAGCGCAGCGAGAGCTTCGCGTCGCGGGGGAGCTCCAAGTCCCACGTCCACTGCTGCCAGACGCGGTGCTCGTCGAGGGTGACGTCACCCTCGCGCATCACGGGGGTCCACGCGTAGCCGAGCCAGGCCACCATGTCGGGGCGGAAGCGGTAGCCCACGCCCGGCCGCACCAGCACGCTCACCTTGCTCACGTCGTCGCTCACGCGCGCGTGAAGGTCTCCCCAGGCGACCCACGGCCCGGTGAGGTGCACCTGCGAGAAGACGCCGAACCAGGCCTGGGGCTCCACCGCGAGCTCGGCGGCGCTCACCGGCGCCGCGGCGAGGAGCGCCGCGAGGAGCTGCGGCTTCACGGGAGGACCGTGGGGCCCCGCGCGTTGCGGTACTCGGTGTTGGCGAGCGGCTTGACCAGGTCGATGCCCACGCGGAGCCAGGGCTGGGCGTTGTCGTCGAGGGTGATCCAGTTCGAGGCCGTGGGCGACTCGCCGCTGCCCGACTGCAGGCGCCACAGCTCGCCGCTCTCGGGGCGATCGGTGGCGATGATCTCCGTGGGCCACGACGCGGAGCCGCCCCCGAGCTCGGGCCCGGCCAGCACGTAGAAGTCGGTGCCCAGGCCCGGCTGGCCGCCGAACACGAGGTTGCTGCCCTCGGGGCGCAGCGGCTGCTCGCCGAGGTTGGCGATGGTGCCCAGCTGCGCGTTCAAGAAATACACGGCGTAGGGGCCCATGGCCGCGAAGTAGTTGCCGGCCGAGAACGAGACGACGTTGCGCAGCACCCCGTCGACCGTCGGGCTCGTCCACCGGCGGATGGCCTGCGTGTCGCACATGCCAGCGCCGCGCGTGGAGCAGGCGATGACCGTCGTGCGGATGAAGCCGGTCACGTCCCACGAGAGCAGCGGCACCACGTAGAGCGAGCCGTCGGCCGAGAAGGTGGCCTCAGGCATGATGGGGTTGTTGATCTCCGGGTACATCTGCTGGACGATCACCGGCGCCGACTGGCCGGGCGCGATGGCGTTTTGCAGCGCGCCGTCGACGATGGAGTGCTTGTAGGCGACCTGGTCGCCGCGCCGCGGTGACACCGCGAGCTGGTACTGCCACGACGACACCCACACCGCCTGCCCCGCGCCGTCGTCGATGACCGGCGTCGAGTTCATGATGCCGTAGAAGGCCGCCTCCCAGTCGGTGGAGTTCACCTGGGGCCTGGCGAAGTAGATCCTGTTCCGCGTGCCGGCCTCGTCGAGCCAGATCACCGCGCTGCCGCCCTTGCCCACGCCGATGCGCTTGGCCTGCTGGCTGCGCACCACCTTGTGCACGTTGAGCGAGCCATCGAGCGCGTAGGCGCCGGCGAGGGGCTCGAACACCCAGCGCATGCCGGTGATGAGGCTGCGGTCGGAGATCTGCGTGCCCGCCGAGCAGCCGAAGGGGAGCTGATCGTTGTAGGCCAGGATGTTGCCCATGGTGTCGACCCGGGCGATGGCGGTGCCGATGGTGGTGCCCACGCAGCCGAGGAAGGTAGTGGGGGTGCTGCCGATGCCGCCCTCGCCCACGAAGAAGTCGGGCACCACCTGCTCGCCGGGCTTCGAGAAGCGGCTGGCGATGGGGAAGAAGCGCACGCCCACCGGCTGCGAGGTGTTGGTGCGCGCGTCGTCGCACAGCACCCGCGCCCGCAGCGTCAGCGACGCGGCGATACCCAGCTGCGAGTAGAGCGCCGAGAAGAGGCCCGCGGGCAGCGCGAACTCGGTGGGGCTCTTCGTGTAGTTGACGTCGTAGAGGAACGAGTCGTTCTGCAGCAACTGCACCTGCGCCACCGTCTTGCAGCCGCTGACGTTGACCCGCCCGCGGATGGTGTCGCCGATCACGTTGTTCTCCACCACCGTGAGGAAGACCTGGGGCGGCGGCGGAGGGGGCGGCGTCGGCGGCGTCTCCGGCGGGCAGCCCAGCAGGGCCAGCGAGAGCAGGGCGCAGGCGAGGCGGGTCATCACTTCTCCAGCACGATGAATTCCACGCGGCGATTGAGTTCGCGGCCCCGCGCGGTCAGGTTCGGTGCGATCGGCTTGCTGTCACCATAGCCCACCGACTCGAGCCGCGCCTTGTCGACGCCCTGTGCGACGAGGTACTCCATCACCGCACGGGCCCGGTCCTCCGAGAGCGCCTGGTTGGCGGGCTTGGCGCCGCGGTTGTCGGTGTGGCCCTCGACCTTCACGCGCTTGACGTCGTTCTTCACGATGGCGTCGACCACCTGCTGCAGGAGGTTGAAGGAGTCGGGGAGGATGGTGGACTTGCCCGTGGCGAAGCGCACCTGCTGGAGGATCTCGATCTTGTCGCCCTTGAAGATGACGAGGACCTTCTTGGGCGCGGGCACCAGGTCGAAGACGACCACCAGCTTGCCGCCGGGCTGCACCTGCACGTCGCGCGTCTGCGAGAGGAAGCCCTCGGCCACGGCGTTGATGACGTAGTGGCCGGGCGGGAGGTCGAACTCGGCCGGCGCCGCGCCGTCGGGCGTCTCGCCCTTCGCCTCCACCGGGCCCTTGAAGGAGATGGTGGCCTTCACCGGCTTCGTCTTGTTGGTGGTGGTGCTCACCTCGAAGTGCGCCTTCTGCAGGTCGGCCTCGAGGGCGAGGTCGAGGCGCGTCGCCTCACCCGCGGTGAGCGCCACCTCGCGCTCGAGCGGCTTGTAGCCCTGGCGGGCCACCGAGACCTTCACCGAGTTGGCCTGGAGCGGGAGCGACTCGAACTGGCCCGCGTCGTCGGAGGCCGAGGGCTTGACGCCGCTGAACGCCACCACCACGCCCTCGAGCGGCTTGCCCGTCTCCGCGTCGGACACGGTGCCCTCCACGCGCTGCGTCGGGGGCGCCTTCGCCACCTCGAGCTGCCGCTCGCGGATGGTCTCGACGAACTTCGTCTCGCCGCGCTGGAAGGGGTCGATGGCGAAGCCGGCGCCGAGGAAGAAGTTCCACGGCGGGGTGGCCGGCACGCCCAGGCCCACCGAGCGCGTGAGGCCCACGTTGACGCCGGTGGTGAGCGTGAGGTCCTTGAGGGCGGTGATCTTGAGGCCCAGGCCGAGCGCCTGGGGCATGGCCGCGGCGACGTTCACGAACTTGCCGTCGGGGCCCGTGAGCTCGCCGTTGGGCACGCCCAGCGGCGCCGCCAGCGAGTACTCGATGACCGGGGTGACGACGGGGAAGGGCAGCTCGGCCGCGACCGAGAAGTTGAAGCGGTTGTGGCGGTTGATGTTGAGCGCGAACTCTTCAGACGCGTTGAGGTTCTGGTTGGCGACGAGGCCCGAGGTGCTGTCGAGGGTGAAGCCCACGCCGACGGTGAGCAGCAGCGGCATGGAGCGGCTCAGCGCGCGGAAGTCGTAGGTGCCCAGCAGCGTCGGCTTGAAGCCGAACGCGAAGCGATCGAGGCCCTGGTTGCCCACGCCCGAGAAGGTGAGCAGCCGCAGGTCGGCGCCGGCCCAGAAGCCCTTCACCCACTGCCGCGAGGCCTTGAAGCCCAGGTTGAGATCGCCCAACGACTGGATGAGGTTGGGCGAGGTGCGGTTGTTGGTGTTGGCCGCCGCGCCGTAGGACACGAAGATCTCGCCCCACTCGAAGGGCTGGAAGCTGGCGGCGAAGGTGATGCCCGAGCGGATGTTCTGGGCCGCGCGCACCGGGAAGTCCGTCTGGTTCAGGTACTCACCCAGCAGCGACACGCGCACCACCCCGGCGGGCCCCAGGCGCGCGCTGGGCACGAAGACGTGGCCGATGCCGACCTGGCCGGCGGTGACGCGCGCGTTCTCCTCGGCGTTCCAGGCGTTGCCCCAGGTCGACGGCGAGTGCGGCTCCGTGCCGGCGAGGTAGCGCTCCTGCTTCGAGATGAGGCGGAGCGACGGGTCGTCGGGCGAGCCCGCATCGGGCGCGTCGACAGGGGGGGCGGGCACCGGCGCTGGCTTCGTCGGCGCCGGCTTCACCACCGTAGGCGCGGGCGCGGGCTTCACCGGCTCGGGGGTCGGCGTCGGCGTGGGCTTCACTGCCGGCGCAGGCGTCGGCGGCGGGGGGAAAGTGCTCCACTCGTCACCCGACTGGGCCAGGGAAGTGGAGACGACGAGCATCACGGCGACGAAGAGAGTTCGGTGCATGGGACCCGGGGCGCTTGAGGCGTGCGCACTGTAGCCCACAGCGTCCGGCCCGCTCGGTGTTTTCGTCGTGATTCTCCCTACATGGCAGAACGGGGCAGATGTCGCTCGCGCGCCGACGTGGGTAGAGTGTTCAGCAGTGAGCATCGCAGCGAGAGTCCTGATTGTCGGCGGTCGCGCCGGAGCCGTCGGAGGTCGGTTGGAGGCGCGCGGCTACGCGTGCGAGACGGCGGAGCGCGCGACCGTGCTCGAGGCGCGCTCCGGTGAGGCGCCCGACGTGGTGGTGCTGGCCTCGACGGCGCGGGTGGCCCCCTCGCTGCTGACGGCCATTCGCAAGCGCCCGGAGCTGCGGCGGCTGCCGGTGGTCATCGACGGCAGCGAGGGCTGGCGCGCGTCGCTCGAGCGCCTCGACGTGGACGCGGTGGCCGAGACCTTCGACGCGCTCGAGCGGCACCTCGTGGCCAGCTTGCGCGCCCGGCGGCTCACGGCGCACGACGATCTCGTGCGCTTGCGCCTCGAGCTCCTCCTCGAGCTGACCCGGCGCTCGGGCGAGCGGGGCTCCACCGACGAGCTGGCGCAGCTCACGGCGTCGCGCCTGCGCGAGGCCCTCTCGTGCGAGCGCGTGGCGGTGCTGCAGCTCGAGCCAGGCGGCGCGGGCGGGGCGGAGCTCGTCGACGAGAGCGCCCGCACGCCCATGGACCTCGCCGTGGCGCCCACGCTGCGCCGCGCGCTCGAGTCACGGGAGCCGACGCACAGCGAGATCGGCTGGGTGCTGCCGCTGGCGGCCGAGGCCCGTGGCGTGGCGGCCTTCGTGGTGCGCCGGCCCCACGCGCTCGAGCGCGAGGAGCGCGACTTCCTCGAGGCGGTGGGCGTGGCCCTGGCCAACGCGCTCGAGGCGCAGCGGGCCCAGGCGACGGCGGCGAAGAGCCACGAGGCCCTCGAGGACGCCTACGTCGAGCGCTACCGCGAGCTGGTGGAGGCCAACAACCGCCTCCGCGCGCTCGATCGCAAGAAGAACGAGCTGCTGGCGGTGCTCAGCCACGATCTGCGCGCGCCGCTCAACGTCCTGCTGGGGCACTCGCACCTGCTGCTCGTCGACGACGCGCTCGGGGCCGGGCCGAGGGCCAGCGCGGAGGCCATCCAGCGCACGGGCCGCAAGCTGCTGGGCCTGGTCGAGTCGCTGCTGGAGCAGCAGCGCGGGGGAGACGACCGCATCGTCCTCTTCTCGCAGGTGTTCGACGTGAGCCAGGCCTGTCAGGACGTCGCGGGCGAGCTGCAGCTGCTCGCCGCCGAGAAGCAGGTGGCGCTGCGCGCCGAGACGCCGCTGAGCCTCGACGTGAGCGGCGACGAGCAGAAGATCAAGCAGGTGCTGCAGAACCTCATCACCAACGCGCTGAAGCACTCGGTGGACGCGACGACGGTGACGCTGCGGGCGAGCCTCAAGCGGCGCCCCGACGGCGACGTGGCGCTGATCGAGGTGGGCGACGACGGTCGGGTGGACGACCCGAGCGCGCTGCTGCTCGCCTTCGAGCGCTCGCAGGGCCTGGGCCTGACCATCTGCCGGGAGTTCGTCGAGCGGCACGGCGGAGAGATCTGGGCCGACGCGCCCCCCGGCGGCGGGGCCACCTTCGCGTTCACCTTGCCGATGCCGCGGAGCCAGGCGCCGGCGGCGCCGCTCAAGAAGACCGAGCCGGTGGTGCTCCTGGTGGACGACGACCCCATCTTCACGCGCATCGCCACCCTGGGGCTCTCGCCGCACTACCGCGTGGAGCTCGCGCGCGACGGGAACGAGGCGGTGGCCCGGGCGCGGGCGCTGCTGCCCGACGTGATCATCATGGACGTCTTCATGCCCAACCGCGACGGCCTCGACGCCCTGCGCGAGCTGCAGTCGCGGCCCGAGACCGAGCGCATCCCCGTCATCCTCCTCTCCGCGCGCCCCGAGCTGCCCGAGCGCATTCGCCCGGCGGAGCTCGGCGCGGCCGACTTCGTGGCCAAGCCCCTGCCGCCCAGCGCGCTGCTCACCCGCGTGCAGGCGACGCTGCAGCGCAGCCGGGCGCGGGCGCCGCTGGCGGCGGGCCCGGGCAACGACCCCGAGACGGGGCTGTCGGATCACCTCGGCGTCGCCAACCGCCTCGAGCAGGAGATCGGCCGGAGCGTGCGCTACGGGCGGCCGCTGGCGCTGGCGGTGCTCAAGCCGCTGCGGCCGCCGGCCCTCGAGCTCGTGCGCCGCTGCGCCGCGGTGGTGCGCGGCGAGCTCGCGGTGCCCGACTTCGTGGGCCACCTGGGCGCCGGCGTGTTCGTGGTGGTGCTGCCCGAGACGGCGCCCGAGGCGGCGCAGCCGGTCGTGGGCAGGGTGCTGGGCCTGTTGGCCGACGAGGGCGCGCCCTACCGCTCGCGCATGCTCGACGTGCAGGACGCCGCGGGCAACGCGGAGGCGCTCCTCGAGCGGTTGTTGAGCTGAGGCGGCGAGCGCGCATGCGACGGGTCCTCCTGCTCTCGGTGTCGCTCCTGGGCCTGGCCGCCCTGGCCGGGCAGCCGCGCCGGCCGGCCATCGACGTGTCGGCCATGCGCGAGGCCATGGGGCTCACCGCCGACGAGCGCGGGGCGCCGTACCCGTCGGCGGCCTCCTACGCCCACTACCTGCGGGCGCGGCTCGCGCACCACGAGGGCGATCACCGGGTGGCCCTCGACGAGCTGCGCCTGGCGCTCGCCTCCGACGACGGCAACCCGTACTTGATGACGGAGCTGGCCGAGCAGTTCGCCCGGGCGGCCGACCTCGACCGCGCCGAGGGGCAGCTCAAGCGCGTCATCGAGCGCCACCCCGACTACGCGCCGGCGCAGCTGCTCATGGGCCGCGTGCTCTTCGAGGGCCACAAGACGACCCGGGCGCGGGCGCACCTCGCGCGGGCCATCAAGCTGCGGCCGCAGCACCTCGACGCCTACCTCGTGCTGACGCAGCTGTGGCTCGACCAGGGGCGGGTGGACGACGCGGTGCGCGTAGTGGAGGAGCTGGGCGCGGCCGTGCCCGGTGAGCCGGTCGGCTACCACCGCCTCGGCCTCGCGCTGGCCGAGCGGGGCGACGCGAAGGCCGAGAGGCTGCTCGTGCGCGCCGTGGAGCGTGACCCGGGCGACGCCGAGGCCTGGGCGGCCCTGGCGCGGCTGCACGAGGCGGCCGATCGGGTGCCGAAGGCGCTGGAGGCCTGGGAGCGCGCCCTGGAGCGGGACCCGGAGAGCCGCGAGCTGCTGCTCAACGCCGGGCGCGTGGCCCTGCGGCTGCAGCGGGTGGCCGACGCGCGGGCGTACTTCGATTCGCTCCTCGGGCAGGGCCGCGACGCGGAGCTGGCCGTCAAGGTGGCCTTCACCTACCTCGCCTCGCACCAGCTCGTGCTGGCCGCCGAGGTGCTGGACCAGGCGCGGGCCAGCGGGGCCGAGCCGCGGCTGCACTTCTACGCGGGCCTGGTGCACGAGCGGGCGCGGAGCTTCCAGCGGGCCGCGGAGGCCTTCGGCGCGGTGCCCCCCGGCCTGTCCGACGTCAGCCTCGAGGCGCGGCTCCACCGGGCCACGTGCCTCTCGCAGCTCGGCCAGCACAAGCCGGCCCTCGAGCTCCTGCGGCGCCTCGCGGAAGAGAAGGCCGAGCTGCCGGGGCTGGCGCCGGCGCTCTCGCGGGCCCTGGAGCGCGCGGGCCAGCTCAAGGAGGCCGAGGCCACGCTGGTGCGCGCGGTCGGCAAGACCGGCACGCCCGAGGCGGTGGAGGCGCTGGGGGGCCACTACTCGCGGCAGGGGCGGCACGCCGAGGCGGTGGCGGTGCTGTCGGGCGCGCTCGCCCGGACGCCCAGCGAGGAGTCGCTGCGCTTCGCGCTGGCGCAGGCGCACGAGCGCCAGGGCGAGTGGAAGCGGGCCCTCGAGCAGGTGAGGCTGGTGCTGGCGGCCGACGCGAAGCACGCCACGGCGCTCAACTACCTGGGCTACACGCAGGCCCAGCACGGCGGCGATCTCGACGAGGCCGAGCGCCTCGTGCGCCGGGCCCTCGACCTCAAGCCCGGCAGCGCGGCCTTCCTCGACTCCCTGGGCTTCGTGCTGCTCAAGCGCGGCGACGCGCCGCGGGCCCTCGAGCTGCTCGAGCGCGCGGTGCAGGCCGGCCCGGAGGACCCCACGCTGCTCGAGCACCTGGGCGAGGCGTCGCTGGCCCTGGGCGACCGCGCGCGGGCCCTCGAGGCCTTCCGTCGCGCGAAGGCGCTCCTCGAGCTGGCGCCCGACGAGGCGGAGCGGCCGAGCCAGCGGGCCGACCTCGAGCGGCGGCTGAAGTTGCTGTCACCCGAGAAGCAGGGCCGCTAGAAGCCCGCGCATGTCACGGCGCGACGAGGGCGACTTTACTTCGAAGGACGGCACCCGGCTGGCCTGGCGCTCGGAGCTGCCCGACGCGGAGCCGAAGGCCTGGGTCGGCGTGGTGCACGGCTACGGCGATCACATGGGCCGCTACGCGCAGCCCATGGCCGCCCTCGCGCGGGAGGGCTTCGGGGTGCTCGCCTTCGACTACCGCGGCCACGGCAAGGCCGCCGGGGCGCGCGGCGACGTCGGCGCCTGGGGCGACTACCTGCTGGACCTGGCGGCCTTCTGGGCGCGCCTGGTGGAGTCTGCGAAGGGCAAGCCGGTCTTCCTCCTCGCGCACTCCAACGGGGCGCTGATCGCCACGCACTTCGTGGCCTCCACGGCGCTGCCGGAGCTCAAGGGCCTGGTGATGTCGGCGCCGTTCTACGCGCTGGCCTTCGACCCGCCGGCCCTCAAGTTGCTCGGCGCGCGGCTGATCAAGGGGCTCCTGCCGGGCCTGAACATCGCCAACGAGCTCAAGCCCGAGCAGCTCTCGCGGGACGAGGCGTGGCAGCGCGAGACGGCCGGCGACCCCCTCTACCTCCACAGCACCACGCCCCGGTGGTTCTTCGAGACGCAGGCCGCGCAGCGGCGCCTCGAGGGGCAGGGGCCGAAGCTGACTGGCCCGCTGCTGGTGCTGGCGGGCACCGCCGACCCCATCGCCTCGATGCCGGCGGCCCGGGCCTTCTTCGAGACCGTCGGCGCCAGGGACAAGACCTGGAAGGAGTACGGCGACTATCGGCACGAGGTGATGATGGAGGTCGGCAAGGAACAGGTCTGGGCCGACATCTCGCAATGGATTTCGGCCCACCTCTGACGTAACAAGCGCGCACCCATGGCGAACACCGATCAGATCAACATCATCGGCAGCGGCATCACCATCCGCGGGAGCCTCAGCGGCGCCGGCGGGCTGGTCATCGAGGGCCGGGTGGAGGGCCAGATCGCCCTCAAGAACCACCTCACCATCGAGTCCTCGGGCATCGTCGAGGCCGACATTCGCGCCGACGAGCTCACCATCAACGGCACGGCGGCGGGCAACATCGACGCCTCGACCAAGGTGTCGATCAACCAGTCGGCCAGGGTGAACGGCGACATCAAGGCCACGCGCGTGGTGATCGAAGACGGCGCGGTCTTCAACGGCTCCATCGAGATGGACGTCAAGCTGCCCGACGACATCTGACCCACCCGACTTCTGAAGGGACACAACAACATGGCGAACACTGTCATCGGCTCGAGCATCACCATCGACGGCGAGATCTCTGGCGACGAGGCCCTCGTCATCCAGGGCACCGTGAAGGGGAAGATCTCCCTCAAGGAGAGCCTCTTCGTGGAGGCCTCCGCGTCGGTGGAGGCGGACATCGAGGTGCAGAACGTGGAGATCACCGGCCGGGTGACGGGCAACATCGTCGCCAGCGAGAAGGTCGAGCTCAAGGCCGACTGCCGCGTGGTGGGCGACGTGCGCGCGCCGCGCATCCTCATCGCCGACGGGGCGAGCTTCAAGGGCAACGTCGACATGGACGTCAAGGAGCGCTGACGCATGGCCGCCAGCAAGGACTTCGGGGGCGCAAGCGGCGAGTCGACCATCATCGGTCCGTCGATCCTCATCAGCGGCAAGCTCTCGGGTGACGAGGACCTCACGGTCCGCGGGCGCGTCGAGGGCGAGCTGTCGCTCACGCGGACGCTCATCGTCGAGCCGTCGGGCATCGTGAAGGCCAACGTGCAGGTGAAGAACGCCGTCATCTCGGGGGTGGTGGTGGGCAACATCACCGCGACCGAGTCGGTGGAGCTCACGCGCGAGGGCCGCATGGTGGGCGACATCAACTCGCCTCGGGTGATCATCGTGGACGGGGCCAGCTTCCGCGGCCGCGTGGACATGGGCAGCGCCGAGCCCCGGCCCGCCAGCGAGCGGCCCGCCATGGCGGCGCGCCCGGCGATGACGCGGCCGGTGGTGCGCCCGC
>CAYUZK010000155.1:0-15087 GCA_964449625.1 uncultured Archangium sp. | reverse complement strand
CAGGCGCCGAGTGACTCGCCGGTCGACCCCGCCTGGGCCCTGGCTCGCGAGCGCGCCCAGCCCCTCCTGGACGAAGTGCCCGCGGGCGGCGGGCGGGGCCGCGTCGCAGCCATCGCCGGCGCCCTCGTCGTGCTGGTCGCCATCGTGGCCCTGGGGCTCGTCGCCCGCAGCGCGCCAAGAGCCGGCGCCTCGAGGCCCCCGAGCGTCGCCGAGCGATACGCCGCCCCCGAGCCGGCGCCCTCCCTCGCTGCCTCGCCGGAGCGCAGCGACCCGGCCCGCGCCTGCGTCAGGCTGGAGCGCTGGAAGGCCGACGTCGAGGACGACTTTCGGCTGGCGGCGCAGCGCTACCTGCGCGAGACGCCGGGCGCGACGCCGGGGAAAGCGCCGATGAAGGACTTCGAAGCGATCCTCGCGCAGGCGCGCCAGGTGCAGACCCCGGAGCAGTGCCTCGAGGCGCAGACCGCGCTCGACGGGTGGCGCGCCGCCAACCTCGGGGCGCGCTGACGTCAGCGTCTGTGAGGCAATCCCCGGACCGAGCCCGACCGTCGAGCTGCGAGCCGCGCAAGGAGCCAACCCGAAGGCGCAGCGCGTGCTGCGTCAAGGGGTTGCGACGAAGCTGAGGCGACGGAGATCGGCGTGTCCGGCGACGGGAGGGGGTTGCTTCACAGGCACATCGCGCTCCTCGCGGTGCCTGGGCGCGACGGCGTCGCGGTGAAGCCCCTCGTGCAGCGTCGCGCCAGGCCGCCCAGGCATCGAGCTGGCCGTCGAGCAGCGCGCGCCTCCTCCGCGGCGCAGGTGGCCTCGAGCACCCTCCGCGCCCCGGGCCCCCGCGCTGCGGGTGGGCGTCACGGCGCGAAGAAGCCCGTCGCGGCGCCAGGCTGAATGCGCCCCTGGCTCGCGCGCACCGCGCTGCGGCTCACGAGCTGGAAGGCCCGGCGCAGGCCCGAGGGCGTCGCGTCGCGCTCCCAGAGGATGCACCCGGGGGGAATGCCCATGGCCTTCGCCACGTGCTCGAAGTTCACGTCGCTGCCCACGCCGACCAGCGCCAGGGTGAACAGCTCGCTTGCGAGCAGGTCGCGCGTGAGCCGCGCGCAGTCGGCCGCGGTGCGCGTGCTGCCCACGTCCTCTCCGTCGGTCACCACCACCACCACGCTGCGGGTGGGCGTGCCGCCGTCGCGGAGCCGCTGCGCGTAGGCGACGTTCGCCGCCAGCGCGTTACACCACGTGTCGTAGAGCGCGGTGGAGCCCTGGGCCCGGTAGCTCTTCGCGTCGAGGCGCGTGGCCTCGTCGACCGGCACGTAGCTGTGCAGCACGTCCATCGTGCCCGAGAAGGTCCAGCAAGCGAGCAGCACGGCGTCGCGCTCCTTCGCGCCAGCGAAGGCGTCGAGGAGCGCGTTCTGCCCCTCGCGCACCGCCTTCTCGAGCCCGCGGTCGGCGATGGAGGAGCTCGCGTCGATGAGCACCGTCACCAGCGTCACGTCGGCGGCGGTGAGGTCCTCGAGGTCCTTGCCCGCGGCGCCGGCGAGCACCAGCGCGCCGAGGTTCCCGGTGAGGAGCGAGGAGGTGCCCGGAGACAGCACCCCGCGCGCAGTGGCGGCGGTGAGGAGGGAGGTGGCTTCGTCAGGGGTGAGCGGCTTGTTCGACATGGCGGTGCTCCTTTCGGGTGGGTTCGGGCGAGAACGTCAGATGCTGACGGGGTCCGTCGTGCGGACCACCTTCATGCCGGCCTGCCTCCACTGCGCGAGGGCCTCGTCGGCGATCTTCGGGAAGTTGAGGTGGTCCGGCAGCGGAGAGAGCGGCGGCGCCGGCACCGGGCTCATGGCGTCCTCGAGGATCCAGATCTTCTCGGCGAGCTTCGGGTCGGTGGCCAGCACGTGCCGCTGGATGTCGTTGAGCGTCGAGAGCACGCAGTGGCTCTTCGCCTGGCCGAAGACGTACACGCGGTCGTACTCCATCAACATCTTGAAGAAGGGCGCGTTGAAGGCGCCCACCACGTTGCCCGAGAGCTCCGTCACCTCGGGAGAGAGCACCGAGTAGTTCTCGGTCATCGCGTGCGTGCCCTTGGTCTCGAAGTGCGTCTGGTGCCGACGCGCGGCGGCGTGGAAGAGCGCGGCCTCCATCATCGCGGGCACCAGCGCGTGCGAGAGGCCGCCGAGCAGCGTGTGGTACGGCCACACCGTCAGCACGTACTTGCCGGTGGCCTCCAGCTTCTTGACGTACTCGAGGCTCTCGCGCGGGTGGGCGATGGCCGTCCACTTCCCGGCGCGGACCTCCTCGTGGAAGATCGGCGTCAGCGGCGCCGGGTGCTCGCCCTGCGCGTCGACCCACCAGGCGGGGTGGAAGATCTGGAACACCCGGTGGGTGTCCATCGAGAAGAAGAGGCCGGAGATCTTGTCGAGGTGCCGGTAGAGCCACTCGACCGTGCGCTGGGTGTCCTCCACCGCCCCGGGCACGAAGAGGCTCGCGCCGGGCGTGCAGAAGCCGACCTGCACGTCGATGCCGAAGGCCGCGACGCGGAACTTGTCCTGGCCGGCGGGCTTGACGCCGTGCTTCGCGGCGAAGGCCTCGCCAGCCTCCGTCACCAGGCCTGCGCGCTCGAGGTAGAGCTGGGGGACTTGCTTCGGGTCGTAGAACTCAGGGAGCGGCAACGACATGGCGGACCTCCTTCACGTGAGCGTCAACTGCGTGATGTCGCGGGCCCCGACGACGAACAGCGAGCCGTCGGTGTTGGGCAGCAGCTCGTCGCCCGCGGAGACGAACGGCTGGGTGTCGGGGAAGTGGGTCGCCTCGAGGAGGTGCCCGGCGTCGATCTTGAGGGCGACGAGGCCCGCGTCGGTGGCGAGCACCACGCGCCCGCCGAGCACCGCGGCGTGACCGCGTGGACCGCCGCTGGATTTCGCGATCACCACGCCGGTCTCGTCGACGAGCCACCGGTGCACCACGTCGCGGCCGCCGTCGTCGGTCACCACCGTGAGGAGCGCGTGGCGCGCGTCGAAGACCGCGTCGGCCTCCACGAGGCGGCCAGACCAGCCGACGCCCTCGAGCTGCTTGAGCCCCGCCTTCCCCGCGCGGAGCAGGAAGGCCACCGTCAGCCCGCCCGCCCGGTAGAAGCCCAGACCAAGGCGCTCGCCCGTCCACAGCCAGGTCTGCCCCTCGAGCACCTGCCCTACCCGTGCCCCCGACTGGTGCTCGACGAGCCAGGCCTGCTCCTGCCGATAGGTCGCGCCGACGGAGGCCGCGAGCACTGGCCACAGGCCCCGCACCGCCGTCTGCGCGCGCTCGACGAGCCTGTCGCCCTGCCACTTCTCGAGGCGGCCGGCGCCGTCGGCGATCCACGTCACGGCGCCCGAGATTCCGAACGCGCGGTGCGGCCCGGCGAGCGCGGTGCCGATGATGGTGCCGTCTTCGCGGCGCAGCACCCCGGCCTCCTCGGCCAGGTAGCGCAGCCCGCCTTGCATCACCGCGTGCACCACCCGGCCGCTCGTCTCGAAGGCCGTGCGCGCGGTGCAGCGGCCGCGGCTGCGCAGCACCTGCCGCGTCACCAGGGGCCCCAGCGCGTGGCACTCGGGGCACACCACGCGCGCGTGCTCGACGCCGCAGGTGCACGTCGTCCACGCAAGCTGGAGCAGCGACGCGGGGAAGGGCTGCCGCGCGTCCTGCTCGAACACCGCGCGAAACCAGTGGAGGAGATCGTCAGGCAGCACCTTCGGGGGCACCGCGAGGCGCGGCAGCGTCACGTCGCTGCGCAGCACCGAGTGGCGGGCCTCGGCGCGGCGCAGGAGCGTGGGCAGCGTGGCGTGCACGCCGCCGAAGGGGTGCACCGAGAGGAGCCCCTGGAAGAGCAGCACCGCGAAGGCGTACCAGTCGCTCCCCTCGTCGAAGCGCGGGCCGGCGACGAGGTCGACCCCGTAGAGCCGCGGGTCGAGGAAGCGCTCGTGGCCCACCGGGCAGGGGTAGCCGCCGAACTGCATGGAGTCGGCGTCGATGAGGTAGGGCCGGCCCTTCGCGAAGAGCACGTTGCCGTCGTTGAAGTCGCCGATGACGATCTGCGCCCGGTGCACCTGGCCGACGACCTCGTGGAGCGCGCGGAAGAGCGACACGAGCTGCGCGCTCGAGAGCACCCCCAGTCGCCACTTGCGCTGGCCGAGCCGCGAGAAGTCTTCGGCGCCGGCCACCAGCGGCATCAGGTAGCCGATGACCGCGCCGGCGCGATCGGTCGCCAGGGCCGTCGGCGCGATGACGGCCTCTGGGAGCCCCCGGGGGAAGCGCGCCAGCTTCTCGAGCTTCTGCGCGAGCACCCTGCGGCCCAGCGCGTCAGCCGGCGGGTGGAAGAGCTTGAGCGCGGCGCCGGCGTGGCGGAACACGCGCGCCTCGCCGCCTTCGCCGAGGAGGTCGGCGTCGCTGACCCGCACCTTCTTTCCGGCGAGCCAGGCGTCCATGGGTCAGGCGCTCCCCAGCACGGCGAGGGTGGCGTCGTCGGCGAAGCGCTCGGCCTCGGCGAGGACGTTGAGGCGCCGCTGCAGGGAGAGCGGGTTGCGGGCCAGCGCCGCGTCGTGCACCAGGCGCGCGAGCGCGTGCGGGTCGCGGCGCACGAGGGGGTCGAGGCCGTCAGTGCAGACCGCGAGGTGCCGCGCCTGGCCGAGGAAGTGGAGCTGCGGCTCGGGCTTCGTGCCGCCGGTACCGAGGCGGTAGGCACAATACGGCGGCGCGTTCTCGGGGCCTGCGTCGAGGCGCACCACCGCGTCGTCCACCACCAAGGCCCCGTCACCCAGCCCGAAGACGAGCGCCTGCTCGCCGGCGCGCACCGCGGCGAGGAAGGTGAAGAGGAAGTAGCGGTCGAGCGTGGGCTCGAGCTCGCTCCCCAGGCCCTCTGCCGCGGCGAGGAGCCAGGCCGTCAGCGCCTCCGTCGCGGCCCGGGGCGTGTCCGCGTCGACGCGCCCGTGGTGCGCGAGCCAGGTGGCGAGGAAGCGCGCGCCGAGCTGGGCGCCGACCTCGCTCTGCGGCTGGCTCGAGCAGCCGTCGGTGACGACCACCACGTCGGGTAGCACGGCGAGGCCGTCCTGGTTGTTGCGGGCGACGCGCGCGTGCTCGCGGCCGATGACGGAGCCGCCGCGGCTCCAGCGTGGCGGGGTGGAGGCGAGCTCGATCATCTCTTCCTCCACGCCGACAGCTCGTCGATCAGCGCCTGGGTGGCCGGGGAGTGCCCCAGGCGCAGGTCCGCGGCGGCCACCGCGCGCGCCTCGGCCAGCGGCGGCTGAGGCAGCGCGGGCGCCCCGGTGAGCAGCTCGTAGCCCTCCGGGGGCCGCTCCCCTTCCTGCCCGACGACGCCGAATGGGCCGCTGGCCCCCGCGCGCCGCCGGAACAGCACCGGCCGGCCGGGCACGCTCTGCTTCCCCAGGCCGCTCTCGTTGCCGAACTTCATGGTGGGCACCGCGCCCGTCTGCGTCAGCTTGTAGACGGCGGCGACGCGGTCGCGCGTGAGCGGGCTGCCGCTGGGCTGGGCGACGAGGGAGCCGCCGTACCCGTACACCTGCTTCTCCGCCGGCCACCCGAGCTCCTCGCGCAGCGCCTCGAACTGCACCGTCTGCGGGAGATCGAAACCGTCCTCGAGGATCTGCACCGGCGCGATGCCCAGGCGCCGGGCCTCGGCGACGGCGAAGCGGTACTGCGCCACCTTGTCACCCGAGTCGTAGCGAATGGAGTCGCCCGCCTCGCCGCGCTCCTGGATGATGCGGTACGCCGTGGGGATGCCGGAGCCGATGGTGTCGAAGGTGTCGAGCAGGAAGCTCGAGCGCTGGTGCCGGCGCTCCACCATCGCGCGGAAGGCGGCCTCGTCGCTCCCGTAGCGCTGCACGTGCTCGTGGCCCATGGTGCCCACGGGCACCAGGCCGAGTTGCTGCGCGCCGTAGACGTGGCTGGTGCGCGTGAGGCCCGCCAGCTTCGCGCCCTCGAGGGCCAGGAGGTGCTGCTCCACGCAGGTCGCCGCGCGCAGGCCCACCTCGAAGAGCCGCGCCGGCGTGCCCAGCACCTCCACCAGCGCCTGCACCCTGGCCCGCACCCGCGCCACGTAGCCGTCGCTGTCCACGGTGATGGGCGGCGCCTTCACGCCCACCGCGTCGAGCGTCTCGAGCACGAGCTGCCGCTGCGCCTCGCAGGTGACCGTCTGCACCGCCGCCGCCAGCTCGTCGGGGCGCAGGAGCGCGACCGTGGCCACCTGAATGCGGTAGCTCCACATGAGCACCAGCGGCTCGAGCCAGGACACCAGCATCGAGGGGCCGGTGACGGTGAAGAAGGGCTCGCGGTCGTGGAAGACCGAGAAGCGCGGCAGGGCCCGCACCACCAGCGGCGCCCCGAAGGCCGCCTTGCCCGCGGCGCCGACCTCGTACTCGTTCGCCGCGAGGTACGCCCAGTCGCTCGGCTGCGGCGCCGGCAGCAGCTTCTGGAGCTCCGCCTCGACGTCGAAGGGCAGCACCTGCAGCCCGCCCTTGCGGTGCGAGCCGTAGAACGTCTCGCGGCGCAGCGGCCAGCCCGCCTCCGCCATCGAGAACTTGTAGCCATCGGTCACCAGCAGCGGCTGCGCCATGGGCGGCTCCTTCATGCACGAGTTGTAGTTACCACCAATAAAGTCGTCAAGACTCTATTTCGAGATTCGCAGGCGGGACCTGGCTTTCTGAGTGGTTGGCGGCCTGGCGCGCAAGGTCCAGCGAGTTGGCGTGAACTGTCTGATCGCTTGATTCCCCTGAGATTTTCTCGAAAGCAGTTCCGCTCATGGGCTCGTTCGGCGCCCAACCCCACGCGCTCCCACGGCTTTCTCCCGTCGCGACCAGGCGCGATGACCGCGAAGAGCCCGGTGGCGCAACGGCGACTGCGGGGTGGCCGAAACAGGGGCACACGCCGGCGCTGCTGCCGGCCCGCTTCCCAAAGGACCCCCGATGCCCCAGCCCACCGTCGAGACGCTCTATGCCAAGTACGGCCCCGCCATCTACGCGCGGTGCAGGCGGCTGCTCAAGGACGGCGCCGCGGCCGAGGACGCCACGCAGGACGTCTTCATCAAGGTGCTCAGGCACATCGACGGCGCGCCGACCGACGCCGCGATGCTGCCGTGGATCCACCGCATCACCACCAACCACTGCCTCAACGTGCTGCGCGACAGCCGCCGCCACGCCGAGCCGGTGGAGCACGTGCCGGAGCAGGTGGACGACGAGTTCGAGGACAGCGTGGTGACGGCCGACTTCGCGCGCCGCGTGCTCGCCGACGCCCCGGAGGAGCTCGCCGCGCCCGCGATCCTCTACCACGGCCGCGGCATCGAGCAGGCCGCCGTGGCGAAGACCCTGGGCGTCTCGCGCCGCACCGTCCTCTACCGCCTCGCGGAGTTCAGCCGCCGCGCGATGCAGCTCCACGCGCTGGCCGAGGCCGGGCGGGCCTGACTGCGCCGTCGTCTTCTCCTCCGGGGTTGGTAGGGTGCGCCCATGCGCCGCGTCGCCCTGGCCCTCGCCCTCACCTGCCCGCTGCTCACCAGCACCCCGGCGCGCGCCGTCGGCCTCGGCGTCGACGTGGGCGCGGGCACCTGGCTCCTCGAGGGCCTGCAGGGCGACCTGCACCTGCGCATCTACCAGCCCTTCCTCGAGGTGCTGAGCGTCGCGGTGCGCCCAGGCGTGGTGCTCACCCTCAACGAGCCCGTCTCGCGCGTCGGCTTCCCCCTCGATCTCACCGCCCGCCTCACCCTCGCCTTCTTCTACGTGGAGGCCCTCGGCGGCCTGTACTGGATCCCCAGCTCCATCGACCCGCTGCGCGCCCACGTGGCCGGGGGCCTGGGCTTCCAGATCTGGAAGTTCACCGTCGGCGTCGAGGTGGGCTACCTCCAACCCTCGATCAACGCCCTGGCCCGGGTCGGCTTCACCTTCTTCTAGCCCGTGATGCGCCGCGCCCTCCCGCTCCTCGCGCTGCTCGCGGCCTGCGATCGCCCCGCCGGCGAAGGCCAGGCCTCCGCTCCACCCGACATCGAGATGCGCGCCGTCACCCTGCGCCAGTACCGCGAGAGCGCGCTGGTGATGACGGCCCGCACGCCGGCGCTCAGCCTGTCGCGGCTCACCGGCGCGCTCGAGGCGGTCGACGCGGCCGTCGAGTTCCACGACGAGGCCATCGCCCTCGACACCGCGCGCCTCACCGGCGACGTCTTCGAGGGCGTGCTCCACGCCGAGGGCGGCGTCACCTTCCGCGGCGCCGACGGCCTCGAGGGCGAGGCCCCGCGGCTCACCTTCGCGCGGAAAGAAGGCGAGCGCGGCGTGGCCTCGGGCGACGCGGGCGTCACCGCGTGGCGCGGCGAGCTCTCCCTCGAGGCCGCCACCTTCCGCTACGACCTGGGCGCGGCCCGCGCCGAGTTCGAGCGTGTCACCACCACCACCGCTGGTAGAACCACGCCGTGACGTCGCTCCTGGTGCTCCTGCTGCTCGCCGCCCCCGATGCGGGCGTGGCCCCGGCGCGGCCCGTCACCATCTCGGCCGACCGCCTGGAGCTCTTCAACCGCGAGTCGCGCGCCGTCTACACCGGGCACGCCCGCGCCGTGCGCGACACCCTCACCCTCACCTGCGACCGCCTCGAGGTCTTCTTCACCGCCGACCGCCAGGTGCAGCGCATCGTCGCCAGCGGCGACGTGGTGGCCGTCGACGGTGACCGCGAGGCCCGCGGCGAGCAGGCCGAGTTCCAGAACGACACCGGCGTGCTGACGGTGCGCGGCAACCCGCGCGGCAGGCAGGGGCTGCGCGAGGTCGAGGGCGAGCTCGTCACCTTCACCACCGGCACCGAGCGGCTCGAGGTGACGCAGGCGAAGACCCGCGCCGCCCAGGCCGACGCGCAGCGGCTCTCCATCGACGCCGACCTGCTCGTGCTCGAGAACCCGAAGGCCGAGGCCCGGTGGCTGGGCCACGTGAAGGCCGTGCGCGGCAAGACGACGCTCCTCACCCCCGAGCTGCTCGCGACCTACGACGACGCGGGCACCATCACCCGCGTGCAGGCGAAGGGCGGCGTGGAGGCCACCGAGGGCGACCGCTGGGCCCGCGGCCAGCGCGGCGACTACGACGTGCAGAAGGGCGTGCTGGTCGTCACCGGCAAGCCCGAGGCGCGGCAGGGCAAGAGCCGCATGCGCGGCACGAAGGTCACCTTCTTCTCGGGCACCGAGTTCCTCGAGGTCGAGAACGCCACCACCGTCATCGACGCCGCGAAGGGCAAGGGCCCGTGAGCGGCGACGCCGAGGTGCTGCGGGAGGCCGGCGCCGAGACCTGGCCGTGGCTCAAGCAGACGGTGTGGCTGTGGCCCGTGCCCTCGGGGCTCTTCGCCCTCGGCGCGGTGGCCGACGTGACCGTGGCGCCGCTGCACTCGGGGCTCACGGCCCTCACCGCGCTGCTCAAGGGGCTCGCCTGGGGCCTCTACTTCATGCTCGCGCTCCGCGGCGCCAGCGGCGTGGCCCGCGCGAGCCCCGTGGTGCCGATGGTGGCCATGGTGCTGGGCTTCCTCGGGCTGGAGTACGGTGGCCCCGGCCTCGCGGTGCTCGCCCTGGCCTGGCTGCTGCCCGTCAGCGACTACGCGGTGGTGTACGGCGAGGGGCCCGACGGCGCCCTGGGCGGCGTGCTCGACACGCTCAAGGCGCACGCGCTGGTGTGGTTCGGCGCGATGGGGGTGCTGCTGGTGGCCCTGGTGATGGTGGGCCTGGTGCTGTCGCTGCCCATGAGCCTGTACGCCACCTACGCCAGCCGCGAGTCGGCCTGGCTCGCCGACCTCACCGGGGGTGCGCTGGTGGGGCCCCTGGTGCACGTGGCCGTCGTCTTCCGCGCGCGGCTCTTCCTCGCGCTGCACGGAGACCCGGCGTGAGCGACGCGCTCGTCGCCCTCGGGCTGCAGAAGGCCTACCGCGGCCGCCGGGTGGTGGACGGCGTGAGCTTCACCGTGAAGCCGGGCGAGGTGGTGGGCCTGCTGGGCCCCAACGGCGCCGGCAAGACGACCTCCTTCTCGATGGTGGTGGGCCTGGTGCAGCCCGACGGCGGCTCGGTGCGCCTGGGTGACCGGGAGCTCGCGGGGCTGCCCATGCACCTGCGAGCCCGCGCGGGCCTGGGCTACCTCCCCCAGGAGGCGTCGATCTTCCGCAAGCTCACGGTGCGGCAGAACCTGCTGGCCGTGCTCGAGCTGCAGCCCGGGCGCCCGAAGGCCGAGCGCGAGGCGCAGGCCGACCAGCTCATCGCCGAGTTCGGCCTGGGCCGCGTGGCCGACAGCCTGGGCGAGACGCTCTCGGGGGGCGAGCGGCGCCGCGCGGAGATCGCCCGCTCGCTCCTGCCCCGGCCCCGCTTCATGCTCTTCGACGAGCCCTTCGCGGGGGTCGACCCCATCAACGTCGGCGAGCTGCAGAAGGAGATTGCCCGGCTCCGCGACAAGGGCCTGGGCGTGCTCATCACCGATCACAACGTGCGCGACACGCTGCGCATCTGCGATCGCGCGTACATCATCGCCGCCGGCCAGATTCTTGAAGAGGGCACCCCGCAGGCCATCGCCAGCTCCGAGCGGGCACGCTCTGTGTATCTCGGGGCCGGCTTCACGCTTTCATGAGTAACTTCAATAGCTTGATGACCCGTCCCGAATAAGGGGGTTACAGGCTCCCGTGCTTCCGTTACCCTTGGCACAACTTTTGTCCGGGGTGAACTGATGGGGATGGAGCTCAAGCAGAGCCTGAGGATGTCGCAGCAGCTGGTGATGACGCCCCAGCTCCAGCAGGCGATCAAGCTGCTGCAGCTCTCCCGCATGGAGCTCATCGAGCAGATCCAGGCCGAGATGGAGTCGAACCCGCTCCTCGAGTCGCCGGACGAGGTGCAGGGCGACCTCTCGGACAAGGCGCCGGGGGAGGCCTCGCTGGAGGCCGGCAACCTCGAGCAGCCGCCGCCCGAGCCGCCGCACACCGACAACGCCCAGGAGGTCAAGCCCGCCGACGGCCCCGGGGAGATCGACTGGGACGCCTACCTCAACAGCTACCAGTTCAACGAGCCCACCACCGCGTCCAACAAGGGCAACGTGGACATGGAGGACCTGCCGTCGTTCGAGGCCAACCTCGTCAAGCGCGAGGACCTGGTCGATCACCTGGTGGAGCAGCTCTCGGGCCTGCGCATGAACGACGCCGAGCGCCGCATCGCCGAGCTCATCATCGGCAACCTCGACGACGACGGGTACCTGAAGCTGCCCGACGTCGACGGCGACCCGCTCATCCGCCTGTGCAGCGAGGCCGACGTGCCCATGAGCGTGGGCACCGCCACGCTGCAGAAGATCCAGCACCTCGACCCGGCCGGCTGCGCGGCGAGGGACCTCCAGGAGTGCCTGCTCATCCAGGTGCGGGCCATGAAGGAGCCGGCCGCCCCGCTGCTGCAGACGATGATCAAGAAGCACATGAAGCTGCTGGAGTCGAAGAACCTCCCGGCCATCGCCAAGGACCTCAAGCTGCCGCTCGAGGAGATCATCGGCGCCAGCAGGCTCCTGCAGAAGCTCGACCCCAAGCCGGGCCGCAACTTCTCGGGCGAAGAGGCCCAGCACATCACGCCAGACGTCTTCATTCACAAGATCGGCGACGAGTACCACGTGGTGCTCAACGACGACGGGCTCTCGAAGCTGCGGGTGTCCGACGCCTACCGCCGGGCCCTGCGGAACGGGGCGCTCAACCCGAAGCAGAAGGAGTTCGTGCAGGAGAAGATGCGCTCGGCGCAGTTCCTGCTCAAGTCCATCCAGCAGCGGCAGCGCACCATCCACAAGGTGACCGAGAGCATCGTGAAGTTCCAGCGCGAGTTCCTCGACAAGGGCATCGCGTACTTGAAGCCGCTCATCTTGCGCGACGTGGCCGAGGACATCGGCATGCACGAGTCGACCGTGAGCCGCGTGACGACGGCCAAGTACGTGCACACCACGCAGGGCATCTTCGAGCTCAAGTACTTCTTCAACTCCTCCATCGCGCGCACCGGCGGCGACGACATCGCCAGCGAGGCGGTGAAGAACCACATCAAGCAGCTCGTGGCGAGCGAGAGCGCGAAGAACCCGTACTCCGACCAGAAGATCGTCGAGCTGCTCAAGGCCCAGGGCATCGAGATCGCCCGGCGCACCGTCGCCAAGTACCGCGAGGTGCTCGGCGTGCTGCCCTCGAGCAAGCGCAAGAAGTACTACTGAAGGGGGAGGACGGACCCATGGAACTGCCCGAGGTGCTCATCGTCGACGACGACCAGCTCATCCGCGCGATGCTCCGCGACGCGCTCGCCGACGTGCCCTGTCAGGTGCGCGAGGCCGACTCCGGCGACACCGCGCTCTCGCTCATCACCGAGCGCAAGCCCGCGGTGGTGCTGCTCGACCTGGTCATGCCCGGCAAGAGCGGCCTCGAGGTGCTCAAGGCCTTGAAGGGGCGCGGCCTGCCCACCCGCGTGCTGGTGCTCTCGGCCCTCGACACCGAGGCCCTCGTGCAGCAGGCCCTGAGCGACGGGGCCCACGGCTTCCTGGCCAAGCCCATTCACCCCCTCGACGTGCAGAGCGTGGTCCGCGGCGCGCTCGAGGCCGCGCGGGAAGGCAGCCCGTGATGGCGGAGTACTGGCTGGCCGACAGCGAGGCCCGGGTGCTGGGCCCGGTGAGCATGGAGGTCATCACCACGCTCCACTCCCGCGGCAAGCTCGCCGACGTGCGCGCCGTGTCGCGCGACGGCTCCACCTTCGTGCCGCTGCGCGAGATCCCCGAGCTCCAGGCGGTGCTGGCCACCCCGGCGACGATCTCCGACACCCTGCGCGCCCAGCTCGAGGCGACCCGGCAGATCCGCGAGTGGCTGCGCTCCATCGAGAAGCTGCCCAGCCACGAGGTGCTCAAGGTGCCCGCCACGGCCTCCCGCGGCGCCTGGCGCGCGGCCTTCTTCACGCTCGTGCACCGCTACGTGCCTGGCCGCCTGCCGCCCGACACCTCGGAGGAGCTGCGCCTGGCCTGCGAGGACGCCTTCCTCGTGCTGTCCGAGCGCATGGTCGACGTCGAGCGCCGCTTCCGCGCGCCGCAGCCCCCTCCGCCCCCGCCGCTGCCGGTCGCGCCCGTGGAGCGGCCGCCCCCGGTCACCCGCACCACCGTGCGCGCAGGGCTGGTGCAGATCTCGATCGCCCTCAAGAGCGGCGACGCCCGCCCCTTCACCCAGGACGCCGAGCACACCTGGCAGCAAGACTGCATGTTCATCAGCTCGCCCGAGCGCGCCGTGCCCGGCACCGCCGCCGAGGTGGCCGTCAGCTTCGAGGGGCACGTCACGCAGCTCCACGCCGCCGGCCGGGTGCTCGCGGCCCGCGTGGGGGGCTTCACCGTCAAGCTGCTCAACCTGGGCGAGATGCAGCGCAGCGTGATCCGCACCTGGGTGGCCCGCGCCACCGACCGCTGAGTTTTGGGGTGCGCCCCCCCATCGAGTTGGTACAGACTTTCCGCAGTCCGTCACGTCACCCCCCGGAGCAACGGCATGCAGATGAACATCACCTTCCGTCACCTGGACCCCATCGACTCGCTCAAGAACTACGCCCGCGAGAAGGTCGAGCGCGTCAACAAGTACCTCGACAAGGCGACGGAGGCCCACGTGGTGCTCTCGCTCGAGCGGCACCTCCACCACGCCGACATCACCATCCACTCCGGCACCTTCCTGCTCCGCGGCAAGGAGCGCAGCGAGGACATGTACGCCTCGATCGACCTGGCGATGGACAAGATCGAGCGCCAGCTCAAGCGCTACAAGGAGAAGCTCAAGCACCACCACGGCCGTGAGCGCGTGCACCACCGCCAGGACCTCGTCGAGCAGCGCCGCGTGCGCCACCAGGTCATCGAGGCCCCCAGCCTCGAGGAGCACACCGAGGGCGAGCACAAGGTCGTCAAGACCAACGAGTTCCTCGCCCACCCCATGAGCATCGAGGCCGCCGTGATGCAGATGGACCTGATGAACAACGACTTCTACGTGTTCACCAACTCCACCACGATGGAGATGAACGTCGTGTACCACCGCAAGGACGGCACCGTGGGCCTCATCGAGGCCTCGGCCGTCGAGAAGAAGTCGCTCCTCAACGGCGGCTGAGCCACCCGCCCCCCGCGGTGCCCCGGGCCCGTCAGCGCACTCGCGCGGCGGGCCCGTGGTGTGTCAGGGGGCCGCGGCGCCCACCGGGTAGCCGGCCGCGGCGCGCCGGGTGCCGACGGGGTCGAGCCCGTGGCCGAAGGGGTGCTTCGCCAGGCGCACCGGCAGCCGCCCGGGCGTGCCCTTCTCGCCCACCAGCGCCGCCGCCGCCGCCTCGGTCGAGGCCTCGCGGTACGAGTAGGTAGCGAGCACCACGCGCGCCCAGGGCGCCTGGGCCGCGAGGTACGGCGCCCCCAGCACCACCAGCACCACCGGCTTGCCGGTGAGCGCCACGATGGAGGCCAGCTCGAGCTGCCGCGAGTTGACGACGCCCACCACCACCACGTCGGCGCGGCCGGCCAGCTCCCGCGCCTGGCGCTTGAGGGCCTCGCGGCGCTCGGCCGCGGGCCAGGCCGGCACCGCCAGCGCCCCCGCCAGGGGCCGGCGCCGCGCGAGGGCGTCGATGAGCGAGCTCTCGGCCGAGATCACGGCCACCCGGCGCCCCTCGGGGAGCGGGAACAGGCGCGGCGTGCTCTCGAGCAGCGTCAGGCCGGCCTCGGCGATGCGCCCGGCGAGCTCGCGGCGCTGGCCCACGGCCGCGAGGCGGTCTTCCAGCGGCGGCAGCGGCTCGAACACCCCCCGGCGCAGCTTGGTCGAGAGGATGCGGCGCACCGACTGCTCGAGCCGCGCCCGGGGCAGCGAGCCGTCGCGGGCCGCCGCCAGGAGCGCCTCGAAGACCTCCGTCTTCTTCTCGACCCGCCAGGGAATGAGGACCATGTCGGCGCCCGCGTTGACGGCCAGCACCGCCGCGCGGCCCACGCCCCAGGTGGCGGCGATGGCGTCCATCTCGAGCTCGTCGGTCACCACCAGCCCGTCGAAGCGCAGCTCGTCGCGCAGCACCGAGCCCAGCACCCGGGGCGAGAGCGTCGCCGGCGTCTCGTCGCCCGAGAGGGCCGG
>CAYUZK010000154.1:6197-15191 GCA_964449625.1 uncultured Archangium sp. | reverse complement strand
GCTGGGCCCCATGGCCTTCGCCGACGCGGGCTTCCTCCTGGCGCTCCTGTCCATCCCCCTCGTGGGGTTGCTCAACTTCGGCGTCAGCTTCGCCTTCGCCATCGTGGTGGCGCTGCGCGCGCGCGGGCTGGGTGTGCGCGGCCAGCTCTCGCTCGCGGGCGCCGTGCTGCGGCGGCTCGGGCGCACGCCGGCCGTCTTCTTCATCGCCCCGAAGGACACGCCCGCTCCGGCGACCCCCGAGGGCGCGCCCGCGCACTGACCGCCGCGCGCCGGGCCTGGGGAAACCTCCGTGCGCGCATGGATGTTCGCTCGGCCCGGCTTGCCGCGCGCGCCGGGCACCCGGTAACGGACGCGTCACCCATGCGCGCCCACCTGCTCCTCCCCGTCGCCCTCGTCACCGCGGCCTGCCTCGCGCCCGCCTCGCGCACGCAGCTGGACGGCGCCGGGCCGGTGGCCCTCGACGCGCTGGTGCAGCCGCTGCCTGGCGACGCGCCGCCGGCGTGCAGCGCGACCGACGCGGGCACGCGCTTCTCCGACACCACCGAGGCGTGGAACCTGGGCGAGTTCGGCCTCGCGGTGACGGGCAACCGCCTCACCGCGGCGGACCTCGACGGCGACGGCTACCCCGACCTGGTGGTGCACGCCGTCACCAGCAACCTCCGGGAGTCGGTGGACGGCGGCCGGCGCCTGGTGTGGCAGCTCATGAACCGGCCCACGCCTGACGGGCAGCGGCGGCAGTTCGTCGACGAGACCGACAACGGGCTCTTCGCGGTGCGCGGAGGCTCCACCACGCAGCGGCGCTCAGCGCAGCTCGCGGTGTTCGGCGACGTGGACAACGACGGCGACCTCGACGCCTTCTCGGGCACCTACGTGGACCCGACGAAGCCCGAGACGGACCCCGGCGACCGGAGCGAGATCCTCCTCAACGACGGCACCGGGCGCTTCACGCTGGCGCCGCCCTCGGCCACCACGCCCAGCGCCTCGCAGCTGCGCCCGACCACCTCGGCGGCCTTCATCGATGTCGATCGCGACGGCCGCCTCGATGTCTTCGTGGGCCACTGGTACGAGGCCTACGGGCGCAGCTACCTCGGCGTGCAGGCCGAGCTGTTCCGCGGCAACGGCACCGGCGACTTCCTCGACGCGACGGCCGGCGCCAGCCTCCTCACCACCTCGGCGGGCTTCGACGAGGGCACCAACCACCGGCCGGCCTACGGCGTCACGGCCTGCGACGTGGACGACGACGGCGCGCCGGAGCTCCTCGTGAGCGCCTACGGCCGCCAGCCCAACCTGCTCTACCGCAACGACGGCGCCGGCCGCTTCGTCGACGAGAGCCAGGCCTCGGGCTTCGCCGGCGACGAGAACGTCGACTTCCGCGACAACGAGTTCTTCCGCTGCTGGTGCCTGGGCAACCTCACGCACCCCAACTGCGCCGGCGTGTCGTCGCCCTCGCTCCAGTGCGCCACGCCGCCCACGGCCAACTGGAACGGCGGGGTAGACGACCAGCCCTGGCGCAACAACGGCAACACCTTCACGACCTGGTGCGGCGACCTGAACGGTGACGGCAAGCCCGAGCTGTACAGCGCGGAGATCCGCCACTGGTGGGCCGGCGGCGCGAGCGACTCCTCGGAGCTGCTCCTCAACGCCTCCACGAAGGGCGCGGCGCGCTTCACCCGGCCGGGGAACGCCAGCTCGGGCCTTGCCTTTCCGCGGCCGACGCGCGACTGGAACGAGGGCGGCCTCATGGCGGCAGGCGGCGATCTCGACAACGACGGCCGGGTGGACCTCGTGGTGGCGGCGAGCGACTACGCCGACCAGTTCGGCCTCGTCTTCCAGCAGCAGCCCGACGGCACCTTCGGCGACCGCGCGCGGAGCTGGGGGCTGCGCCACGCCTGCATGTCGGGCCTGGTGGTGGCCGACTTCGACCGCGACGGTGACCTCGACGTCATCGCCGGCGCCAGCACCGCCCGCGACTGCAGCCGCACGTGGAAGAAGAACGAGGTGCGCTTCTACGAGAACCAGGCGGCCGACACGACGTGGCTGCTCCTCACGCTGGCGGGCGATGGCGTCACCACCAACCGCGCGGCCATCGGCGCGAAGGTGACGGTCACCACGCCCCAGGGCACCACCACCCGCGAGGTGTCGGGCGGCTACGGCCACTTCGGCATGCAGAACGATCTCACCGTGCACGTCGGCCTGGGCGGCTGCGAAGCGGCCAGCGAGGTGACGGTGCGCTGGCCCGACGCGACGGGCAGCACGCAGACCTGGCGGCGCGTGCCGGCGAACGTGGACGTCACGCTGACGCAGGGCGAGGCGCTGCCGCGGCGCGTGCGCTGACCGGCGCCACGGGCGTCAGCGCGCCGTGCCCGTCACGAAGGCCGCGAAGCCAGCCATGAACGCCTGGAGCTGCGCGCGCGCGCTCGTCCACGAGGCTACCTGACTCGTCGAACACCTTCGCCGCGCCGGCGACCACCACGCGGGGGCCGAACCACAGCCGCACGTTGAGCGCGCGGAGCACCGGCAGCCAGGCGTCCTGCGCGAGCACGCCCCCGAAGCGGCCGGGGCTGGCGCTCATCAGGGCGACGGGGCGGTCCCCGAAGACGCGGGGCACGTCGGCGGCGGCCGAGGCGGCGAGCTGCTCCTTCGGCGCGCGCACCGGCTCCGGCAGTCCGTGCTCCGCCTCGAGGTCGCCGTCGTAGAGCGGGATGCCCCGAATCGACGCCTGCTCGAGGCGCACGCTCGGCGGCGCGAGCTCCGCAGCGGCGCGCAGGAGCATCGCGTTGTAGGAGCCGCGTCGAAGGCTCCCCGGGAGACCGATGATCAGGGCGGGCGGGTTCGTCATGGTGGCCGGGCAGGCTAGACCGTCACGCGACGGACCGGCGGCCCCGACGTCCCGGGGGGTACGGCGCGCACCAGCCCAGGCGGCGCTTCGACAGCGCCGATGCGGCCGCGCACGCCGAGCTCACGAGCGCGCCGGCGAGGTCGGGCGGCCTCGAGGGAGTCCGGATGCGGGTGCCTGACGTCATGGTGCTGCGCTGCCGCACGTGCCCCGCGACCTCGGGCCAGGGCAGGCCACGGTCTGCCGTTCGTTGCAGAGGGGGAGCGGCGCGGGGGTCCGCAACTGCGTACTCCAGGCTGACGACTCCCGCGCACGACGCCCATGGGGTGCCGGCCAACCCCCATGTGAGTTGTCAGCATGGAGTACGCGTTTCGAGCCCCCCGCTGGTGAACCCGGGTCGAAGCGGAGCCGAAGCGCACCCGCACGTGTGGGGTCGAGGCGCTGCCCGACCCTGCCCCGGCCTCCGGCGACCCGGCCTCCGGCTCGCCTCGAGCGCCGCTGGGCTGCCGTCACCTGCGGCTCGACAGCTCGAGCCGGGGCCCCCGCGGCGAACCTCGAGCGCCAGGGGAGTGAAGCAGTCCACGGAGGCGGAGCGATCGAGCGCGCCGAAGCGGTGGGCGTTGGCCGCGGAGACGAGCGCCGCCAGGACAGCGCGCGGACCTGGCCGCGGGCGACCTTGCTCAGGACGAGCGCCCGCGTGATGCCTCAAGCTGCCTGGAGTGCGCGGGCGATGGCCGGCTCAGGTGGCCGGGCGGAGCTGGCTGACCAGGCTCGCGAGCCGGCCCTGGGCGTCGGCCTCCTGCGTGCGCAGCTCGGTGAAGAGCCGCTCGTCGACGCGCTGCCGATCGCGGCGAGCGTCGAGCTCCGCCTTCTGCGTCTCCTGGCGCTCCTCGGACTGCTTGCGGCCGGTGTCGAGCGTCACCTTCATCAGGTCGAAGAAGACGGCGCAGAGCGTGTCGAGGTGGAAGAAGCGGGCGATCTTCTCGAGGAGCGAGCCGCCCGAGCCCGCCTTCGGGGCCGAGGGGTCGATGACCTGCTCGGTCACCGCGAGGCGGTCGACCTTGAGGCCCTCGCTGTCGATGAGCGCGGTGGCCGCCTTCACCGCGGCCGACTGCTCCGCGCGCGCCTGGCGCAGCGCTTTGGCCAGCTCGGCCCGCAGCGCGGCCTGCTCGCGCTTCGCCTCGGGCGTCTTCGGCAGCGCGTCGGCCTGAGTCGTCAGCGCGTCGATGCGCTGCTGGGCCGCCTCGGAGCGGGCCACCAGCTCGCGCAGCTCCCGGCGCTGACCGCGCCCGAGGTGCCGGCCTTCGCCCTCGTAGTGCTTGAGGGCGCCCGTGCGCGTCTTGAGGCGCGAGTTGTTCCAGCGGCGATCGAGCTGCTCGACGAGCGCGCCGATCTCTTTGGCCATCTCGTCGCGCTCCCCGCGCACGGCGGCGAGCTGGGTCGCCTGCTCGGCCGGCGGCAAGGCCGCGAAGGCCTCTTGGCTCGGCGCCGCGGAGCTCGCCGGGGAGGCCCCCCAGAGCGCCGAAGGGTCGGCTGAGGTGGAGAGCTGCTGCGCGCGCGGCACGAGCTCGCGCGCGGGGGCCGCCTGGCTGGCGAAGGCCGCGGCGGGCACCTCGCGCGTCGGCGACGACGACGGCGCGGCCACCTGAGCGGCGGGCGCCGCGTCCTTCGGGCGGGAGACGACGGCGGCGGCGCGGGAGCCGGTGGTCACCTGCGGGGGGCGTTCGATCTTCGCGGGCATGGGGCGCATGCTATCAGCTCTCGCATGGCTCTTCCCGTCGCCGTGATCCCCTCGCGGTACGCCGCGCAGCGGTTCCCCGGCAAGCCGCTGGCGTTGATCAGCGGCAAGCCGCTGGTGCAGCACGTGGTGGAGCGCTGCCAGGAGGCCGCCTGCTTCGCGCGGGTGCTGGTGGCCACCGACGACGCGCGCATCGCCCAGGCCGTGCGGGCCTTCGGGGGCGAGGTGGCGATGACCTCGCCCGATTGCGCCACGGGCACCGACCGGGTGGCGGAGGTCGCGCGGGGCCTCGGGCTCCCGCCCGACGGCGTGGTGATCAACGTGCAGGGTGACGAGCCGGCCGTGCCGCCCGAAGCGCTGCGCGCCCTGGCCGCGGCCTTCGACGACGCCAGCGTGCGCATGGCGACCCTGGTGCGCCCGCTCGGCCTCGAGGAGCGCAGCAACCCGAACGTGGTGAAGGTGGTGCTCGACGAGGCGGGCGACGCCCTCTACTTCTCGCGCGCCGACGTGCCCTTCCAGCGCGACCCCGGGGGGCCGCCGCCGCCGCGGTGGGCGCACGTCGGGCTCTACGGCTACCGCGCGGCGACGCTGGCGCGCCTTTCCTCGCTGCCGCCCACGCCGCTGGAGCGGGCCGAGGCCCTCGAGCAGCTCCGGGCGCTGGGGCACGGCGTGCGCATCGCCTGCCGGGTGACGCCCCACGAGACCCAGGCGGTGGACCGCCCCGAAGACGTGCCGCTGGCCGAGGCGGCCCTGCGACGGTTGCTCGGCGCGCGCCCAGACGCCGTGGTAGGGGGCACGCCATGACTCCTTCGTTGACGCAGGCGCTGGGGCTCTTCTTCCAGGCGCACCCGTGGCACGGCGTCTCGCCGGGCGAGAAGTCGCCCGACATCGTCACCTGCTACATCGAGATGGTCCCCACGGACGCCGTCAAGTACGAGGTGGACAAGGCGACGGGCATCTTGAAGCTCGACCGGCCGCAGCGGTACTCGAACCAACCGCCCTGCCTCTACGGCTTCATCCCCCGGACCTTCTGCGACACGCGCGTGGGCGAGCGCTGCAGCCAGCGACTCGGCCGCCCGGGCATCGTCGGCGACGGCGACCCGATGGACGTGTGCGTGCTCACCGAGAAGCCCATTCAGCACGGGGCGGTGTTGGTCGAGGCCGTGCCCATCGGCGGGCTGCGGATGCTCGACGGCCACCAGGCCGACGACAAGATCATCGCGGTGCTCAAGGGCGACTCGGTCTACGGCGGCTGGAAGAACCTCTCCGACATCCCCCAGCTCATGATCGACCGGCTGCGCCACTACTTCCTCACCTACAAGCAGATGCCCGACGCGCCGGCCCCGCCGGTGGAGATCGCCGAGGTCTACGACCAGGCCGAGGCCCTCGAGACCATCAAGCAGTCCATCGAGGACTACCGCGCGAAGTACGGGCAGCTGACGGACCTCTTCGCGCCCCACCGTTGACGTCGCTCGGCGACTACTCGCTCTCGAGCTCGGCGCTCGACAGCCGCGTGGTGTCGGCCCGCCACAGCACCGGCGCGCCGGTCGCCTTGTGCCGGGCCGCGAAGATGAGCTCTGCCACGCGGCGGAAGACGCGCTCGCTGACGCCCGCGGCCACCAGCCGCTCGGCGAAGGTGTCCACCTCGCGGGGCACCACGCCACCCTCGTAGAGGGCGCAGGTCTCGAAGATGAGCTCCAGCGCGGGCTCGAGTTCGTCGTAGGTGACGCCGAGGTCGTCTTCGGCGAGCCGCCCCGGCACCAGGCCTGCGTCGGCGGGCTTCTTCGAAAGCCGCGCGGCCAGCCTGGGGTCGCGACGCCCGAGCGCGTGGCGCACCAGCGCGCGCACCTCGCGCTTGTGGAGGCTGCCCAGCGGCGAGAGGTCGGCGCCCGAGCCCTTCGTGTAGTAGCCGACGAAGCCCTCGTCGAGGTCGCCGGTGCCCACGTAGAGCGCGCCGCGCACCGCGGCCTCGTGGAACAGCGTCGCCGTGCGCAGCCGCGTCTTCAGGTTGCCGTCGGCGGTGCTGGCCGGGTCGGCGGGCGACACCAGCGCCCGCATCGCGCGCAGGGCCGGCGCCAGGTCGATGCGGCGCACCGGCAGCCCGAGGGCCGCGCAGAGCGCCCGGGCGTCGGCCTCGTCGCGCGCCTGCGACTCGCAGGGGAGGATGAAGGCCGTGGTGCCGCGCGGGAGCGCGTCGGCGAGCACGCAGGCCGTCAGGGTGCTGTCCACCCCGCCGCTCACGCCGAAGACGGCCCGCGAGGCCTTCGCGTAGCGCAGGCGCGCCTTCGTCCACTCCACGAGGAGCGCGTAGGCCTCCGGGCCGTCGTAGCGCTCGAGGGCGCCGAAGCGGCGGGCGGCGTCGCGCACGGGCCCCAGGCCCTTCGAGCGGCGACGCGCGAGCGCCTTGAGCTCGAGGGCGAAGCGCAGGGCTGACGCCGACGGCACGGCTACTTCCGGCCGCCGACCGAGTTCGCGCCGTTGCGCACGGTGGGCGTCGCCGGGCGGGCGATGGGCTGCTGCGCCGGCGACGCCGCGGGCTTCTTCGGGGCCGCGGTCCTGGGCTTCGTGGTGCTCGCCGTCTTCGTGCCGCTCTTGCCGCCGCCGGTGCGCACGGCGGGCGAGGTGGTGCGAGGCTTGGGCGCGGGCTTCGCCGCAGGCTTCGGCGTGCTGGTCGAGTTCTTCCCGCCGCCGTTGCGCACCGCAGGCTTCGGCGTGCTGGTCGAGGCCTTGCCGCCGCCGTTTCGAACCGCGGGCTTGGGCGCCGGCTTCGCCTTCCAGCCGGTGGAGGCGGGCTTGGCGGGCGTGCTGCTCTTGCCGCCGCCCTTCCTCGAGGTGGACGACGCGCTGCTGGTGGACTTGCTGCCGCCAGAGCGGACGGTGCTGGGGCGCGACGCGACTCGGGTCATGGGACGCCTGCTTTCGGGTGCCTCGGGGAAAGGGCCTGCACGCTACTCCTGCGCGCGCCCGGCGTCACCGTGCCTCGCGCGCGCACGTGGTCGTTGACGTGGGCGGCGCGGTCGGAAACAAGCCGTGCATGCGTCAGCGAAAGACCAAGTTCATCTTCACCACCGGCGGCGTCGTGAGCTCGCTGGGCAAGGGCATGGCGTCGGCGTCGATGGGGGCGCTCCTCGAGAACCGCGGCCTCGACATCACGCTGGTCAAGCTGGACCCGTACATCAACGTCGACCCGGGCACGATGAGCCCCACCCAGCACGGCGAGGTGTACGTCACCGACGACGGCGCCGAGACCGACCTGGACCTCGGGCACTACGAGCGCTTCACCTCGTCGCCGATGTCGCGGCTCAACAACTTCACCACCGGCCGGGTGTACCACTCGGTCATCTCCAAGGAGCGCCGCGGCGAGTACCTGGGCAAGACGGTGCAGGTGATTCCGCACATCACCGACGAGATCAAGTCGATGATCCACCAGGCCGCCGAGGGCCACGAGGTGGTGCTGGTGGAGGTGGGCGGCACGGTGGGCGACATCGAGTCGCTGCCCTTCCTCGAGGCGATCCGGCAGATCCGCTACGACACGGGCGCGGGCAACACCTGCTACGTGCACCTGACGCTGCTGCCGTACATCGCGGCGGCCGGCGAGGTGAAGACCAAGCCCACGCAGCACTCGGTGATGAAGCTGCGGGAGATCGGCATTCAGCCCGACGTGCTCATCTGCCGCACCGACCGGGAGATCACCCAGGAGCTCAAGAACAAGATCGCGATGTTCTGCAACGTGGACACCGGCAACGTCTTCACCTCGCCCGACGTGAACTCCATCTACGAGCTGCCGCTGGTGTTCCACCGCCAGGGCCTCGACGAGCGCGTGGCCGAGATCCTCAACATCTGGACGCGCGGCCCCAAGCTCGATCGCTGGGAGCGCATCGTCGAGACCGTCACCCACCCCGGCAAGGGTGAGGTGAAGGTGGGCATCGTCGGCAAGTACATGGAGCTGCGCGAGTCGTACAAGTCGCTCAACGAGGCGCTCCTGCACGGCGGCATCGCCAACGACTGCAAGGTGACGCTGGAGTTCGTCGACTCGCAGGAGGTGGAGACGAAGGGCGCCGAGGCGCTGCTCGCGCAGTGCGACGCGGTGCTGGTGCCCGGCGGCTTCGGGGTGCGCGGCACCGAGGGCAAGATCCAGGCGGTGAAGTACGCGCGCGAGAAGAAGGTGCCGTTCTTCGGCATCTGCCTGGGGCTCCAGATGGCCGTCATCGAGTACGCGCGCAGCGTGGTGGGCCTCACCGGCGCCAACTCGCTCGAGTTCGACGAGAAGACGCCGCACCCGGTGGTCACCATCATGGACTCGCAGGTGGGCGTGCAGGACAAGGGCGGCACCATGCGCCTGGGCGCCTACGCCTGCGCGCTCAAGCCCGGCTCGCTCGCCGCGAAGCTCTACGGCGCCGAGGCCATCAGCGAGCGCCAC
>CAYUZK010000154.1:1245-6187 GCA_964449625.1 uncultured Archangium sp. | reverse complement strand
CACCGCTTCGAGGTCAACAACCAGTACCGCGCGAAGCTGGCCGAGGCGGGGCTCGTCTTCTCGGGCGTGAACCCCGAGCTCGACCTCGTCGAGATGGTGGAGCTCGCCGAGCACCCCCACTTCGTGGGCTGCCAGTTCCACCCCGAGTTCAAGAGCAAGCCCTTCGCGCCGCACCCGCTCTTCTCGGGCTTCATCCGCGCGGCGCTCATGCAGCGCGACAGCAAGGGCCGGTGAGCGCCCCCATGCCCACGCCGTCCATCACCCTCGCCGGCCATCGCGTCGGCCCCGGCCAGCGGCTCTTCGTCATCGCCGGCCCCGACGTCATCGAGGGCGAGGCCTTCGCCCTGCGCCACGCCGAGCGGCTCCAGGCGCTCGCCGCGAAGCACGGCGTGCCCTTCGCCTTCAAGTGCAGCTACGACAAGGCCAACCGCACCTCGGTCAAGTCCTACCGAGGCCCCGGCCTCGTCGAGGGCCTGCGCGTGCTGGCGAAGGTGAAGGCCGAGCTGGGCGTGGCGGTGCTCACCGACGTGCACGACCTCTCGCAGGTCGCCCCGGCGGCCGAGGTGGTGGACATCATCCAGGTGCCCGCCTTCCTCTCGCGGCAGACCGACCTCATCGCCGCCGTCGCCAGGACGGGCAAGGGAGTCAACCTGAAGAAGGGCCAGTTCATCGCCCCGAAGGACGTGCACCACCAGGCGAAGAAGGCCTTCGACTCGGGCAACCCCAACGTGCTCGTCACCGAGCGCGGCGCCACCTTCGGCTACAACAACCTCGTGGTGGACATGCGCGGCTTCGCCCAGATGCGCGAGGCCGGCCTCGTCACCTGCTTCGACGCCACGCACTCGGTGCAGCTCCCGTCGGCCGGCGACGGCCACACCGCCGGAGAGCGGCAGTTCGTCGGCCTGCTCGCCCGCAGCGCCGCCGCCGCGGGCATCGACGCCCTCTTCACGGAGGTGCACGAGGACCCCGACCAGGCGCCCTGCGACGGGCCCTGCTCGCTCACCTTCGAGCTCTTCGACCAGACGCTGCGCGACGTGCTGGCCATTCGCCGGGCCCTGGGGCACCAGGCGTGACGCCGGCGGAGCGCGCGCGGGGCATCAAGGCCCTCGTCTTCGACGTCGACGGCGTCCTCACCGACGGCGGCCTCTGGTACGGGCCCACCGGCGAGGCCCTCAAGCGCTTCGACGTGAAGGACGGCCACGCCCTGGTGCTGGCCCGCCTCACCTCGCTGCCCGTCGCGCTCCTCACGGCGCGGACCTCGCCCATCGTGGAGCTGCGCGCGAAGGAGCTGCAGCTCACCCGCGTCTTCCAGGGCCGCCGGGAGAAGGGCCCCGCCTTCGAGGAGCTCTGCGCGGAGCTCGGCGTGGCGCCCGGCGAGTGCGCCTACATGGGCGACGACGTCAACGACCTGCCCGCCCTCACCCGGGCCGGGCTCTCGGCCTGCCCCGCCGACGCGGTGCCCGAGGTGCGCGCGGCGGTGCACTTCGTCGCCGCCGCGCCCGGGGGCCGGGGCGCCGCCCGGGAGCTGGTGGAGCTGGTGCTCAGGGCGACCGATCGCTGGGAAGCGGCGCTCGCCCACGCGCGGCGGTAGAGTCCGCCCCCATGGCGCTCAGGCCCAACGTCGCGAAGCTCGCGCAGCTGCTCCTCAAGGCGAAGGTGGTGGACGAGCTCCAGATGCGCTCGGCCCTCGCGCACCTCGAGCAGTGGGGGGGCCGGCTGCCCGCCGTGCTGGTGGACATGGGCTTCTGCGACGAGGCGGAGCTCACCACGGTCCTGGGTCAGGCGCTGCGCCTGCCGACGATGCACCTGGGCATGGTGCACCACGACCCGCCCGCGCTCTCGAAGTTCGACGCCGAGTTCTGCGAGGCCAACGCCCTCTTCCCCGTGAGCCTGCAGGGCCGCACGGCGACCGTGGCGATGGCCGACCCGACGGAGGTGGACACCATCGACCTGTGCGCCGCGAAGCTGAACGCCCGCGTGCAGGTCGTCATCGCGGGCGAGTCGGAGATCCGCAACGCCATCAGCCGCCACTACCGGCACCAGGCCGTCGCCGCGGAGCCCAACCGCGCGCGCAGGGCCTTCACCGCGGAGCTGCCCAGCGCCTCCCCCTCGGCGCTGCGGCCCGCACCGGCCCCGTCGGTGGTGGGCGAAGACGAGCTCGAGCTCGACACCTCGGCCCCGCCGGAGCCGGGCGCCGCGCCGCGCACGGCCAGCCGGGAGTGGCTGGCGCGGCCCCCGTCGGCCAACACCATGCTCGACGAGTTCTTCGACGAGGACGGCGCCGAGAAGCCTGACGGCTTCAGCGCGGAGGAGCTCCAGCGCCTCGAGGCCGCGCGCGTGAACCAGCAGAAGACCTCCGCCATCCTGCGGGCGGTGCAGGCGTTGCTCGACGAGAAGGGCTACCTGCGCTGAACCGCGGCCGCGGGTGCCCCGGAGCCCAGGCCGCGATTCGTTCGCAGCGCCAGCACTCCACGACGGGGGCTCGGCGGCGCCAGCTGACGGCGCCGCGGTGAGCGCAGGAGCGCCCCGCGGCCCACGCCTGCGGGCCTCACTGGCAGCCGGTGCCGCTGCCCGTCTGCGCGGGGCTCACCACCGCCGAGCCGCTCACCGTGCAGCCGCTCGTCGCGCGGAAGCGCACGTGGCCGACGCCGCCCCCGCCACCACCACCCGGCTTGTTGGAGACCGAGTTGCAGCCGCCGGTCTCGATCCCTCCGCCCGTCGTGGGCTGGCCCGCGCGCGCGCCCCCCTGCCCGCCGTTGGCCCCGCAATCGACGCCGGCGGTGGTGGCGCGCGCGGTCGTGGTGTCAGACCCGTTGGCGCCGGTGGCGCCCGCGGCGCTGACGCCACTCCCCTCGCCGCCTGCGCCGCCGTTCGCCGTGACAGACGCGCCGGCGTTCACCCGCACCTCGACGCCCTCGAGCAAGATGGCGCCCCCGCTGCCGCCACCACCACCACCGACGCGCTCACCGGCGACCCCGCCGCCGCCCCCGGCGCCGCGCGCGGTGATGACGCCGCCGGTGTTGATGGTCAGCGTCGCCCCTGAGGAGATCTGCAGCGCACCGCCGCCCCAGCCGCCGCGCCCGGAGCTGTCGGCGTTGGCGCTGTCGAACCTCCCGCCGTGCCCACCGCGGCAGCCGCCGCGCAGGGGCGTCAGCGACGAGGCGCCGTTCGCGGTGCCCTTCGCGCCCTTCGCGCCCCCCCCTTCCGCGTCGGAGCCGTCGGCGCCGTCTTCCCCGAAGCCCCCGCCGCCCGCACCGCCGCCGCTCGACGGCGTGCCCCCCGCGCCGCCGTTCTGGCCAGTGCCGCTGCCGCACGAGAGCTGGCCGCCGGCCGCCCGGAAGGTGGGGGTCGAGCCCAGGTCGAGGGTGCCATTCACGGTGACGCCGTTGCGCACGGCGAAGATGGCGGGCCTGGCCCCCGTCGCGCGCAGCGTGGCGCCGCTGTTGATGGTCAGGCTCTCGACGAAGAAGAGCACCGCCGGGTTGCCGCCCACGGAGATGACGGAGAAGTTGGGCGGCGGGGGGCCGCCGCCGCAGGTGGTCCACCCGACGCCGCCATCTTCCGGGGCCGTGTTGAGGTTGACGTTGCAGTTGAGCGTGAGCGCCGGGCTCTCGGCCGGGAGCTGGCCCGTGGTGAAGTTGCTCGGCGTGTAGGGGAAGGCCGGCGTGGGCGCCACGCAGGCGCCGGCCGGGTCGCAGCGCCAGCCACCGTCTCCGCACGACTGCCCCGTGCGCACGGTGAAGTCGCAGGCGCCGTTGGCCTGACAGGTCTGCGCCCACTGGCGGCACTCGTCGGGCGGCGTGCAGGTGACGGCCGTGCCGCGGCAGCCGCCGTCGCCGTCGCAGCGGTCGTTCGTGGTGCAGGGGTCGCCGTCGGTGCAGGTGCCGGTGCCCGCCGCCACCGGCGGGTAGAGGCAGCCGCCGTCGAGGCTCTCCTGGCACTGGCCCGCGGCCTGAAAGCACCCTCCCGCGGGAGGCGTGACGCAGCTCGTCGGGGTGCCCACGCACCCGCCGTCGCCCAGGCAGGCGTCGCTCACCGTACAGGCGAGCCCGTCGCTGCAGCTCCCGCTGGTCACCGCGTAGGTGCAGGCCCCGCCCGCGTCGGGCAGGCACGCGCCGAGCTGCGCGAAGCACTGCGTGGCCGGCGGCGCGTCGCAGACGCGGTCGCTCGCCTTGACGCAGCCCTCGCCCGGCGCGCCGCAGGTGTCACCCAGGGTGCAGGCGTTCGCGTCGGAGCACGGCGAGCCCTGGGGGCAGTCGGCGAGGTCGGCGCAGTCGACGAGAAAGTCGCCGTCGTTGTCCACGCCGTCGGCGCACAGCCCCACCTCGGACGGCGCGCGGCACACGGCCCCCTCGCAACGGCCAGTGGGGCTGCAGGTCATGCCCGCGCAGGGCGCGGTGTCTTCGCAGTCGACGAGCGCGTTGCAGTCGTTGTCGACGCTGTCGAAGCAGAGCTCGGCGGCGCCGGGGTTGATGTTCGGGTCGTCGTCGTCGCAGTCGACGCCCGCGGGGAAGCCGTCGCCGTCGCGGTCCACGCCGCCGTCGAGGCCCCCGTCACCCGCGCCGCCATCGACGCCGCCGTCGGAGGCCGACGCGGGGGCGAGCCGGAGCGTCACCTCCACCACGCCGGGGGCGAAGGCCGCGCTGACGAGCGCCGAGCGCTCGGCCGGCGCCGTGGGCACGGTGCACGCCTCGTCGGAGAAGCCCAGGGCCTGCAGCGACGCCTCGGCCTGCTCCCCGGCCTGGGTGACGCCCACCACGAAGCGCGTGCGCCCGGCGAGCGACACCGGGCCTGACTCGCGCTCCAGGGTGCCGCGGGCCACCACCTTCGCGCAGCGGCTCGTGAGGCCAGGCTCGAGCTCGACGGTGACGCGCAGCGCGCCGCTCCCCGGGGCGCCCGAGCAGCCGAGGAGCACCAACGCCGGAAGCACCACCCACCCGAG
>CAYUZK010000154.1:0-1145 GCA_964449625.1 uncultured Archangium sp. | reverse complement strand
TCGTGGGCCGCGGCCATGACGTAGGGCGCCTCGATGACCCACTTGCTCCCGCCGCTGGGCACGAAGACGCCGAGCACCGCCGAGTAGATCGCGATGACCGCGGGGTAGGTCTCCTTCGTCGAGAGCGACACGAAGAAGCCCGCGATGGCCTCGTTGAGGTGCGTCTTGACGATGAGCGCCGCGATGCCCGCGTAGAGCGGAAACTGCAGCAGCACGCCCCACACGCCCGGCGTCGCGTCCTTCACCGCGCGCATGAGGCGCGCCGGCGTGCCGTGGAGCAGCACGCCCAGGGTGAGGAAGCCCAGGTTCAAGGTGTTGAGGTTGAGCGCGTTGAGGGGCTCCTTCGCGGTGGCGAAGGTGGTGACGAGCGAGCCGCCGGCGAGCGCCACGAAGCACATCGAGAGCAGCGGGTGGTGCTCGAGCCACTCGCCCGGGGTGCCGCGGCTCTTCGGCGCCTCGAGCTCGAGCGGCGAGGCGCCGAGCGACACGCCCAGGCGCTCGGCCGTCTTCGCGCGCGAGCCCGTGGGCGCCGCGAAGTACATGAGCGAGGTCACGACGACGATCTCCACCAGCACCGACACCAGCGACTGCCAGAGGAAGATGGTGTCGGAGAGGGGGATGAGGCCGCCGGGCACCCGGCCTTCCGGCCCCTCGACGATGGCGCGGATGGCGGGCTGCAGCGCCGAGGGCGTCGCCATCTGCAGGGCGGCGCTCCCCGAGAGGCCCTGGGCCCAGATGCTGCCCAGGCCGAGGAAGGCGCTGGCGCACACGGCGCGGTAGTCCACCTGCGGCACGCGGCGGGCGACCTCGCGGGCCAGCATCGCGCTGAAGATGAGCGAGAAGCCCCAGTTGAACCAGCTCGACACCATCGCGAGGAAGGCGACCCAGGCCACGGCGCCGCGTGGCGTGGTGGCGACGCCGGCCAGCGCCGAGATGACGCGGTAGACGGGCCCCGTGGTGGCGACCACCGAGCCGGTGATGATGACGAGCGCCATCTGGAGCGTGAAGGGGAGCAGCTCCCAGAAGCCGCTCCCCCAGATGGTGACGACCTCGGTGACCGCGCTGCCGGGGCCGTGCTGCCGCGCCAGGCTCACGAAGGCGGCCACGACGACGAGCACCGTGGCCACCAGCGCGAAGACGAAGGC
>CAYUZK010000153.1:880-15287 GCA_964449625.1 uncultured Archangium sp. | reverse complement strand
GCTGCACGGTCGCCGTCGGCACGGGCGCGCCCGGCGGCGGCTGCACGGCGCGCATCTGCACCGTCTCGCGCTTGTCCTGCTCGGCCCACTGCCGGCGCACGAAGTCGGCGATACCGGCGTCGATGGTCTGCCGGCGCACGGCCCGCAGCTCGTGGCTCTGGGGAAAGAGGGAGTCGAGGTACTGCGAGAGCTCCTCGACGCTCGCCACGTCGCTCCCCGCGGCGGCCTCGATGGCCTCCCGCATCGCCAGCGGGGTGGGGTAGCGATCGGCCGCCTTCTTGGCGCAGGCCTTCTGAATGATCGCCTCCAGCTCCGGCGGCACGTCGCCCGGCGTCGGCGGCGGGAGCGGCAGCGTGAGGACGGCGTGATCGAAGAACTCGCCCTGGTCGGCCCAGGGCACCACGCCGGTGAGGCACTCGTAGAAGATGAGGCCCAGCAGGTACACGTCGGTGGGCACGGTGATGGCCTGCCGCCCGCCGATGACCTGCTCCGGCGCCGAGTGCACCCGGCGGCCCTTCACCTTCTGGCCGGGCACCTCGCGCGGGGCGAAGGCGAGCGCGCCGTAGCCGGTGACCTTGGTGACGCCGCCGAAGCTGATGAGCACCGTCTCGGGCCGCACGTCGCCGTGAACCAGGGCCGAGCCGTCGTCGTTGCCGGCGACGTGCGCGTAGTGAACGCCGGTGCAGATGTCGAGCACCACGCGGAGCGCGAGGCGCCGCGGGAGCTTCTTCGCCACCTCGAGGATCTTCCTCAGCGACTCGCCGTCGGCGAACTCCACGACCCGCGCGTGGCCCTCGTCGAGCGCGGCGAAGCCGATGACGGTGACGATGTTGGGGTGATCGAGCAGCGCCGCGTGCTCAGTCTCGCGGCGGATCTTCGCCAGCAGCGAGGGGTCCTTCTCGGACGACTGCGGCACCCACACGATGACGACGGGCTGCGCCTTGCTGTCGGGTGAGATCGCCAGGCCCAGGACCGCGCGAGACCCCTCTCCAGCCTGCAGGGGGCCCAGCACCTGGTACCGGATCACGCTCATGTGGGCAGGCTACGGGCCTCGCCGCACGCGTCAACTCTCTTTCCAGCGTTCAGCGACATCAGAACGGGAGCGTGAGGTAGTACCCGCGGGCCCCGCGCTTCACCAGGAGCAGCACGCTCGGCTTGCCGCGGGCCTGGATGATCGCCTCGCGGAAGGCCTCGAGGGAGGCCACCGGCGCGCGGTTGACGCGGAGCACCTGGTCGCCTGGCCCCAGGCCCACGCGGCTCGCCGCCGAGCCCGGCCGCACCGCAGTGAGCAGCATGCCCCCTGCCGCCGGCTTCACTCGCAGGCCGAGGCGCTCCCAGACCGTGGCGTCCACCAGCCCCGGGGGGAACTCGAGGGGCGAGAGCTCGAGGGTGAGCTCCTGCCCGCCGCGGAAGACCTTCATGGGCACCAGGCTCTTCGCGGTGAGGCTCCGCAGCCGGCTGCGGAGATCGTCGGCGTTCTCGACCTGCGTCGAGCCGACCTGCATCACGATGTCACCGCGCTGGAAGCCGGCCTGCTGCGCAGGGCTCCCGTCGTCCACGTTCGCCACCAGCGCGCCGAAGGTGCGGTCCCACCCCAGGCGCCGCGAGAGGTCGAGCGAGAGCGGCTGGGCGTCGAGGCCGACCCACGCCGGCCGCACCTTCCCGAACTGAGTGAGCTCGCCGACGATGCGCTTGACCTTGTCCACGGGGATGGCGAAGCCGATGTTCTGCGCCGAGGCCATGATCGCGGAGTTGATGCCGATGACCTCGCCGTCGATGTTGAGCAGCGGCCCGCCGGAGTTGCCGGGGTTGATCGACGCGTCGGTCTGGATGAAGTCGTTGAAGACGCGATCTTCGTGGCGAATGGTGCGCCCGAGCGCGCTCACCACGCCCACCGTCACCGTCTTCTTGAGCCCCAGCGGGCTGCCGATGGCCACCACCGACTCGCCGATCATCAGGTCGGCGGAGGTGCCCAGCTTCGCCGAGGGCAGCGCGCCCCGGGCGCTCACCTTGAGCACCGCGAGGTCCGTGTCGGTGTCGCTGCCGATCACCTCCGCGTCGAGTTGCCGGCCGTCGGCCAGCACCACGTGGATCTCCGACGCCCCGCGGATGACGTGCTCGTTGGTGACGATGATGCCCGCCGGGTCGATGATCACCCCCGAGCCCAGGCCCTCGACGGCGCGCCGCTCCTCCTGGGGGCCGAAGAAGAAGTCGTCGAAGGACCCGCGGCGGAAGCGCGTCTCGACGACCTGCACCGTGCCGACGTAGACCACCGCGGGCGAGACCCGGTCCACCACCTGGACCACGGGGCTGCGCCGCGACGCGAGATCGCCCGAGACGAGCGAGAGGGCTACCACGAGCAGAGAGGTCATCACGTCACCTGCGAGGAGGGCGGCGGGCCAGCCAGAGGCCCGCGAGCGCGAGGAACACGGCGCCGGGGTCCACCATTCCACAGCCACAACCCTCGGGCGGGGGCGGCGCGTCGACCCCGGCGTCGGTGCCGGTGCCGGCGTCGGCGGGCTCGAGCGGCCCCGCGTCGGGCGACCCGGCGTCGGCGACGCCCCCGGTGAACGTCGCCCGGCAGCTCGCCACCTCTTCGGCGGTGCCCAGGCAGAGGCCCGGTCGCTGGCTGAGCGCCGCGCCGATGGCGCCGCGGTTGGTGTTGATGACGGCCACCACGAGGCTGCCGCCGCTCACGTCCACCGACTCGGAGCCGGTGACGCGCGTGAGCTCGGTGATGCGGCCGGCCTTGCGCGCGGCGATCACCAGCACCAGGCCGGGGAGATCGTCGGTGCTCGTCAGGGCGCTGTCGGCGAGCGTCGCCGTCATGCGGGTGCGGCCGGCGGCCGGCGCCTCGAAGTACTGCGTCGAGGCGTAGAAGATGCGGGCGCCGTCGAGGCGGTAGGGCGCCGCGACGGTGGTGACGGCCACCGGCGGGTACTTCGCGCCCTCCGCGTAGGCCTTCGCCGGGTCGGCCGCGGCGCCCAGGTACAGGTTCCAGGTCGCGAACTCGGCGAAGGCGTCGGCGAAGCTCGTGGCGTAGTCGCGCTGGAGCAGCGCGTCGAGCTGCACGAGGAAGGTCGGGGCGGCCACGTCGGCGGGCTCTGCCGGGTCGCCCTGGCCGTTCTCGAGGCGCTCCCACAGCTTGCGCACCACGTCGTCGCCGTGCTGCTCGGAGAGGTAGCGGAAGAAGATGGCCGAGCCGTAGGCGAAGCTGGGCACGGGCCCCGGCGGCGCGGCGTCGAGGGAGCGATCGGGCCGCTCGAGGTAGCCGTGCACGAAGTTCTCGAAGTCGTTGGTCGAAGGGTCGAAGCGCTCCGTCGCCCACACGGCGGTGCCCTCGCTCACCACCACGTTCTGGTTGGCGTCGTAGGCGGCCTGCACGGCGTGGAAGTACTCGTGGCTCCCGAGGATGCGGGTGGCCGTGGTGGTGTCCGGGTAGCCGTAGCCGACGAAGTCGTTCTCCTGCACCACGTAGCCGATGCAGCGATCAGGCGCCGTGTTGAGGCAGCGATCGACGCGGAAGGCGCCGTCGGCCGAGCGGGCGAAGTCGAGGAGGTAAATGTCGAAGCGCGCGTCGCCTCCGTTGGGCGACACCGTGGCGTCCGAGAGCGGCAGTCGGAAGCCCAGCGCGCCGTGGTACGTAGCCCCGACGGCCTCGTAGGTCTCGTCGACGCGCTCCACGAAGTCCGGCACGCCGCTGTCGTCCAGGTCAGCCAGAGGCACCGCGTTGGGGCCCGCGCGCGTGTAGTGCACCTTGAAGCTGCCGCCGTCCACGCCGTGCGACTCCACCACGTCGGTCGACAGGAACTTCCACATGAGCGCGCTGGCGGTGTCCGTCGGCCGGAGCTCGGCCTGGCTGGTCGCCAGCAGCGGGGCGCGCGGCGGCTCGGCGACGCCGCAGGCCGTGAGGGAGACGAGGGCGAGCGCGAGGGTCGGGCGCATGGGCGTCAGTCGAGCCAGGCCCAGCGCACCCGCATGGTGCCGCCGGCCACGCCGCCGCTCGAGCCGGTGCTGTCGCACAGGTCCTGCCCGGCCTGCGTCGCGTAGTAGGTGTCGACGGTGAACTTCACGTGCCGCGTGTTGCCAGCACGAATGACGAAGACCTGCTTCGTCATCGCGACGCAGTTCGTGTACTGGTAGTAGGTCGACAGGTACGTGCGCGGCGAGCTGGTGAGCCCCGAGCCGTCGTCGATGAAGACGCACCCGGGCGGCCGATCGAGGAAGTCGTCGCCCTCGAAGGTGAGGCCCGCGGGCAGCGTGGTGACGGCGTCGTACACCGTGCTCGTCGGCAGCATCGCCGCGCTCACGCAGGCCGGGCCCGAGTCGCCGCTGTTGATGCGCACCACGAAGCGGCGAAACGCGACGTCCCAGTCCATGGAGTCCAGCGCCGTCAGGTCATCGAGGGGCACGACCGACAGGCCGGTGTCGGTGAAGCGCGCGTAGACGTAGCTCTGCGAGGGAGGGAAGCCGCCGCCGCGCGAGTCGATGGTCGAGCGCCAGCCCGTGCCGTCGGCCGTGTTGGTGATGCCGCCCGTGGCCAGCGAGCTCTTGAGGTCGAGCCCCTGGATGGCCTGGTCGCTGCACTCCACCGGGGTGCGCGTGCAGAACTCGGCGCCGCCGTCGCCGCCGCCTGCGCCTCCACCCGTGCCGCCCCCGGTGCCGCCGCCGGTGCCCGTGGCGATGCACGCCTTGTCGCCGCACAGCTGCGCCGTCGCCGCGCAGTTGACGCAGGTGTTGCCGTTGGTGCCGCAGGCGGAGTTCTCGCCGCCGCTCAGGCACTCACCGGAGTCGGAGCAGCAGCCGCTCGCGCAGCTCTGGGGGGTGCACGTCTTCGCCGCGCCGCAGGAGGCGGCGGACAGGGCGAAGAGCACGGCGGTGACGGCGGTGATGAGGGCGAGGCGCATGGCCTGGGCCTGTAGCGCACCCGCGGGCCGAAGGGCCAGCCCGCTCGAAGTGGTGGCAGCGCGGCGGGCTTTGGGTGAATCTCCGGCGCCGGGCGGCGTCGGGCGCCGCACCCTTTTTCGCCACAGGAGCTGCCATGTCACGCCTGCTGTCCGCCGCGGTGTTGCTCGTCGGGGTCTCGGCCTTCGCGCAAGACGACGCCGCCGCCAGGAAGGTCGCCGAGACGTACTTGAACGCCCTCACCGGCAGCGGCGACGAGGCCGGCAAGGACCTGCTGCTTGGCGGCGTGACCATGAACGCCCAGCTCTTCAGCCTCGAGAACTGGAAGCTCAAGGACAAGGACCCGGTGCGGAAGGAAGAGGCCGACCTCGCCCACGCCGTGCAGTCGATGAACGATCTCGACAAGGCCGGTCGCAGCGCGCTCACCAAGCTCATGGGCGTCGAGGCCGTGGGCGACGATCTCAAGATGACCGAGGTCAGCCAGGCCGAGGCCACCAAGCTCCTCGGGCCGACCCGCGAGCGCGCGGCGACCTTCAGCAAGCACCACGGCGTGCTGGCCTACCTCATGCGCGTGGGCAAGGAGGTCTACTGGCACCCGAAGAACCCCATGCGCGCGGTGCTGACGAAGGCCGGCACGCAGGGCAAGTACACCATCGAGGTGCACCGGTGGACGGTGGAGACCGTCGAGGGCCCCGCCAAGACGCCGCGCACCTGGCCCCTGCGGGTGGTGCGCTTCACCTCGAAGAAGATCGACACCGGGTGGAAGGTGCTCCCCGCGTCGGACTGGAACGCCGAGTAGCGCCTCAGCGCGGCAGCGGCATGGCGCCCGCGGGGGCCGCCGCCGGGCGCGGCAGCGTCGCGAGCACCTTCTCGAAGAGCAGCTCGGCGAAGCGGCTGGGCCCGGCCCCATGGAAGAGCCGGCTGCCTTCCGCGCGCGCCAGGGCGGCGTGCTCGGGCCGTGCGTTCGCCTCGAAGAGCTCCCCCGCGTACCAGAGGCGCCGCCCGTAGAGCTGCCGCAGCGCCGGGGTGAAGGCCTCGGCGGCGAGCGCCCGGGCCTCCTCCAGCGCCTTCACCTCCTGCTGCTCGGGGCTCAAGGCCAGGGCGCTCGAGCGCACCGCGTCGACCCGCTGCGCCAGCGCCTGGAGGTGCGCCTCGGACGGCAGCCACTGCGCGATCTCCGGCAGCGCGTGCAGGGCCTTCGCTGCCTCGTCGGCGCTGGCGTCGTCCGCCCCTGGCGCGGGCACGGGGAAGTCGGGGTCGAGCGGCGTGACTCCGATGCGCGTGAGCGCCTGCTCGATCTCCTCGCCGTAGGCCGTCTTCGTGCGCTCGTTGAGCGTCATCGCCCGGCCGAGCTCGAGGCGCAGCCGCTCGAAGGGCACCAGCATCACGCGCGACTCCGGGTCGCGGCGCAGCTCCTCGAGGCGCCTGCGGTACACCCCGCGGTTGCTGACGGTGCTGGCGAACTGGACGATGCCGAACTCGTCGCTGACGAGCCCCTGGAAGAGCTCGAGGCCGCCGCCGCGCATGGGCACCGCGAAGAACACCGCGCGCTCGCCGGTGCCGAGCTGCTCCGAGAGCACGCCCGAGAACTCGTTCTTCGGCGCCCGCGGCGCCTCGTCGCTCTCGGCCGGAGCCGGCCGGCTGGGCTCCACGGCCACGCCGACGGACTGGAGCTGGTAGAGCGCCTTCTTCGCCAGCTTGGCGTGGGGCTTCGACGCGGAGCCGGCGAGCGCGGTGGCCAGCTCGGGCCGCTTCGCCTTCACCCAGGCGTCGAGCACCTCGCGGGCCTGCGGCTCGGGGAGCGCCTCGACGTCGTTCGCGGTCATCGACAGGTGGTCCGTCATGCGGCGCACCATGCCGCAGCGTCAGCGCCGGCGCACGAGGAAGAAGTCGCCCGCCTGGGCCACCACCGCGAGCTCCGACTGCAGCCGCGCGCCCAGCACCTGCTCGGGCCGCGCGCCGCGCACCACGAAGTGATCGTAGTGCCGGCCGTGCTCCTCCCAGCGCAGCTGGTCGGGCCGCCACTCGCTGGGGAACGTCGGCGGCGGCGGCCCCCGGTACATGAGCGGGCTGTGCGGCGTCAGCGCGAAGGAGAAGTTGGTGAGCCCGCCGCGCTCGCGCGCCACCACGCAGGCCGAGTGCAGGTACACCGGGTGCGTCACCGCCCGGCTCTGCGTCGCGTAGATGAGGCCCATGACGCGCGGCTTGTCGCCGGCCGCCTTCGCCAGCTCCGCCAGCGCGCGCGACTCGACGTCGAAGGCCGAGAAGGCCGTCCACAGGGGCGCCATCAGCACCACCGACGCCGCGGCCGTCACGAAGAGCGCTCGCCGCGGCCAGGGCCCTGTGAGCGCCGGCACCGCGGCCACCAGCAGCGCCGCCGCGAGGTGCGCGTAGCGCGTGTTGAGGTAGTACATGTACCCGCGGATATCGAAGGGCAGGGCGAAGTAGAGCGCGAGGGCGAGGCCGGCGAGCCCCAGCATGCGCCAGCGCGCCACCGGGGCTCCGCCCACCACGAAGAGCTGCCGGGCCGCGGCCACCAGCGTCGGCACCAGGCCCGTGGCGTCGCGCCGGGCCTGCTGCAGGGCAGTGCCGAGGGCGAGCAGCAGCGAGGCCAGCGCGATGGTGAAGACCAGGCGCACGGCCCGGTGATCCGCCCCGTCGGCCGTCATGCCCGCCAGCACGGGGAAGCGCACCTCGCCCAGCTCCAGCCCGCCGTCGGGGCGGCGCGGTACCGAGACGAGCTCGGCGAGGTTCTGCTCCGGCGACTTCCAGCCGAGGTTCTCCTTCGAGAGCATCGGGCCCCAGGAGCGCCAGGGCTGGCCCGGGGCGATCTCCTGCGGCTGGCCGACGCGCAGGCCCACCCAGAGCACGAAGAGCAGCACGCCCGGGGTGACGCCCAGGAGCGCTGGCACCCGCGCGCGCCACGTACGGCCCTCGGGCGCCGGCGTGGTGAAGAGGAGGAAGGGGAGCGCCACCCCGAGCCACGCGAAGGCCTGCACGTGGAAGAGCAGCACCGCCACGAGGCTCGCCGCGAGCGCCCCCGCCCACGCTCGTCGCCGGGGCGCGTCTTCGATGGCGCGCACGAAGAAGGCGCACGTCAGCACCGCGAGCGGCAGCGAGGTGCAGTAGTTGATGAAGCCCCAGGCGAAGCTGTCGCCGTAGGCAAAGGGCAGCGCGAGGAGCCCCGGCCACGTCGGGCGCTTGAGGCTCCGGAGCAGGAAGGCGAGCGACAGGGGCAACCCCGCCACGTAGGCCGCGAGGAAGACCCGGTTCGCCAGCTCCAGCGGCAGGAGCCAGTTGAGCAGGCTCACCGCGTAGTAGTAGCCGAGGTACGGCGTCAGCTCCGGGCGCCGGGCGAACACCTCGGGGTAGAGCGTCGAGGCGTCGTCGAGCCGGTGCAGCACCGAGATGAGGTGGAGGTGCTGCGGCAGGTCCACCAGGGGCAGCGCCTGCGTCGCCCACAGCGGCGCAACCCCGCACAGCAACGCGGCGATCCAGGCCAGGTGCTCGAGGGTGAGGCGGCGCACGAAGGGCGCGGACCATGAAGCGGCCTCGAACCCTTGGCAAGCGCTGTCGAAAGGGGTACTGCGCGGCGTCAGCTGTCGGAGAGAGGACTACACCATGCAGCTTGCTCGCACCGTCGCTGTCTCTGCGCTGTTCCTCGCGTCTACCGTGGGCGCGGCCACCGTCGAGAAGGCCGCCTTCGGCGCGCCGGCCCCGGCCACCTGCTCCTGCAAGGGCAAGGGCGACTGCACCTGCGCCAGGGGCCAGTGTCGCTGCAGGAACTGCGGCAACGGAGCGAAGGCGAAGGTCTTCGAGGCGCTCAAGGGCGCGACGGAGAAGACGCGCCTGCCCGACACCGCCCGCCTCGACGCGCGCGGCGGCGTCTTCATCTGATCGACCGGCGCCGAGCCCGGCCCGCCCCGCGGCCTCTCCTGCCCCTGGCGGGAGGGGCCGTCGTCGTCAGGGCCGCTCGAGCTTGAAGAGGAGCGAGGGCGCGACCTTCACGCGCTCGAAGTGCACCAGGCCCGCGGCGCTCGCGAGCTCCCGCAGCTCGTCCTCGGAGCGCGAGTGGAGCCCGGCCCCTGCGTAGAGCGGCTTCGCCAACGATCCGGTGAGCCAGGCGCTGCCGACGAGGCGCCCGCGGGGCTTGAGCGCGCGGGCGATCTCGCGCAGCAGCGTGGCGAGATCGTCGACGAAGGGGAGGAACCCCACGGCGACGACGGCGCCCACGCTGGCGTCAGTGAAGGGCAGGGGCGGCACCTGGGCCCGCACGAAGTCGGCCGCCTCGCCGTGCTCGCGCGCCTGGGCCATGGCCTCCTCGAGCATCGGGCGCGAGAGGTCTACGCCGATGACGCCCTGGTCGGGGAACTCGCGGGCCAGCTTGCGCAGGAGCTGGCCTGCGCCGCAGCCGAGGTCCACCACCGGGCCGGGCGGGGCGCCGAGCAGCCCGTGGAGCACCGTGTACTGGCTCTCGTGATCGAGGCGGCCGCGCGTGAGGATCGCCTCGGTCACCGGGCGCACGGCCCGGTCCCACGAGCGGGCGACCCAGGGCAGCTCCATGGCCCGCTGGAGCCGGCCGGGGCGCGCGCGCTCGCCGACGAAGTCGATGAGGCCGTCGTGCACGGGGAAGCGGGCGTTGCAGCCGATGCAGCGCGCCGGCCCGAAGAAGAGCGCCGGCTCGGCCACGGGCGCGTCGGGCACGAGGCTCCCGGCCCCGCAGCGCGGGCACCGGAGGAGGTCGAGGGTGCGGCGGCGCATCGGCTAGGCCTTCGAGACCAGCACCGGCCAGCTCCGGGCCATGGCCTCGCGGAAGAAGGCCGACAGCGCCAGGCGCGCGTCGTTGACGCTGGTGGCTGGGCCGGGCGCGGCGCGCACCTGCCCGGCCGGAGTCGGGTCCAGGTCCACCGTGCTGCCGCAGCGGGTGCAGCGCAGGGTGAGCGGTCGCACGGGCGCCACCGGCACCGCGTAGGGCGCCCCGCACGTGCAGCGCCGCTGCTGCGCGCGCTCCCCGGCCTCGATGCGCGCGAGGGTGAGCAGCTGGTCGGCGGTGCGGAGCAGGGCGGGGAGATCGTTGGGCGACTGGGCGTAGACGGCCGGCGTCTTCGCCTCGCTCAACAGCCGCAGGGCGCGCGCCTCGGCCTGCTCGCCGCGGAACTCGACGTGGGCCAGCACCGCCGGCAACAGGCCGTCATCGGCGAGGGCAGGGCGGAGCACCTCGTCGAGCGCCCGCTTCGGGTCGAGGAGCGCCCACAGGGGCACGGCGGAGAAGCGGTACATGGCGGTCAGCTCCACTCGAGCATGAGCTTCAAGGGCTTGAGCGCCGCCTGGGAGAGGTCCGGGGGCAGCTCGAGCCGGGGGGCCTTGTCGCGCATGCAGCGGTACAGCTTCTCGAGCGTGTTGAGCTTCATGTGCGGGCACTCGTTGCAGGCGCAGCCGTTGTCGGGCGGCGCGGGCACGAAGGTCTTCTGCGGCGAGCGCAGCTGCATCTGGTGGAGGATGCCCGCCTCGGTCACCACGATGAACTTCTGCGCCTCGCTCGTCGCGGTGTAGTCGAGGAGCTGCTTGGTCGAGCCGATGAAGTCGGCGAGCTTGAGCACCGCCGCCTCGCACTCCGGGTGCGCGATGACGAGCGCGTCGGGGTGCTGCACCTTGAGCTGGGTGATCAGCTTCTCGCTGAAGATCTCGTGCACCATGCAGCTGCCCGGCCAGAGCACCATGTCGCGGCCGGTCTTCTGCATCACCCAGCGGCCGAGGTGCTGGTCGGGCGCGAAGAGGATCTTCCGGTCCTTGGGGATCTTCTCGACCAGCTTCACCGCGTTGGAGCTGGTGCAGATGAGGTCGCTCATGGCCTTCACCGCCGCCGACGAGTTCACGTAGGTGACGACGAAGTGATCGGGGTGCTTCGCCTTGAAGGCCGCGAAGCGATCAGGCGGGCAGCGATCGGACAGCGAGCAGCCGGCGGCGAGATCGGGCAGCAGCACCAGCTTGCCCGGGTTCAGGATCTTCGCCGTCTCGGCCATGAAGTGCACGCCGCAGAAGACGATGACGTCGGCGGTCGTCTTCTCGGCCTGCTGCGCCAGCGCGAGCGAGTCGCCCACGAAGTCCGCCACGTCCTGGATCTCGTCCTCCTGGTAGTAGTGCGCCAGGATGACGGCGTTGAACTCCTGCTTGAGCCGCTTGATCTCGTCTTCGAACACCATGCCCTGACGTGTAGCGCCCCCGGGCGGAGATTTCACTCGTCGCCTTCGTCCACGGTGAGCTGGTAGCTGTCCTGGAAGTTGGCCTCACGGTGCTTCGCGTCGCGCACCTCGAGCACGTAGAGCCCCGGCTCCGCCGCGTAGCGCACCGTCTCGGGCCGGTCGCCCTTCGCCGAGTCCGACGTCTGCACCAGCGTCAGCTTGCCGTCGTCTTCCACCCGGTGGAGGTAGAGGCCGACGTCGACCTTCAGCACGCCGAGCACCGTGGCCTTGATCGCCGTCTTCACCGGCCGCTCGCGCAGGTCGAGCTGGAAGTAGTCCACGTCCTTCTTCGGGTAGACGGTGCCTCGCACGGGGCGGCCCAGGGCGATGGTCGTGGCGGTGGCGGCGGTGTTGTTGGGCTCGCGCTCCTCGGAGCCGTCGTCGGGCACCACCACGGCCGTGAGCCGGTAGGGCTGGTCGCCGTTCTCGTCCTCGCGCACCCACTTGCCGTCGACCTTCTTCGAGGCGGCCTCCACGCGGATGAAGCACTCGCCGGGGCACAGCACGTTGTTGAGCTGCTCGGGCTCGCGGGTGGTGCCCTCGTTCACCTTGAGCAGCACCTCCTCGGGCTTGCCCTCGACGGGGCGCACCACCGAGAGCACGAGGTCCACCTTGTCCACCCCCGAGAGCTGGAGCCTGGCGATCGACGGCCCGTCGGTGACCAGGCGGAAGTAGTCCACGTCGCCCTTGGGGCTCAGGAAGCCGTCGCGGTAGCTGTTGGGCTGCAGCTCCGACGCGCGCGCCAGCTCGTCGTTGGGCTCGAACTCCGCGTTGCCGCCGGAGTCCTCGGGCGCCACCGTCAGCGTGTACGAGACGTCGGGGTTGGCCCCGCGCCGCGCGTCCTTGCCCGTGCCCATCAGGGCGCTGCGCACGGTGACGAAGACGCGCTGATCGGTGGCCCGCACCGCGACGTTGCGCAGCGAGAGGGCGCCGTTCTCCTTCGACTTCGCCGAGTAGAGCACCGCCTCGGCCTCGGTCAGCACCTGCAGCTCGTGCACCACGCCCTCGACGGCGCTCAGGTCGAAGCGCAGGGCCAGCCGCTTCTCCGGCAGCGCGCCCGCGTCCGGCGCCCCAGCGTCAGCCTCGCCCGCGTCGGCCTCGCCGGCGTCGTCAGCGCCCGCGTCCACCTCGGCCACGGGCTCGGGCGTCGCGAGCGGGTCCTGCGGGAGCTCGAACTGGTACCAGTCGACGTCGCCGGGGTGCGCGACCGTGCCCGAGATGGCCTGCCCGAGGGCGACGGGCGTGGCGTCTACCTTGCGCTCGTTGGGCTCGAGCTCGTAGCCGGGCAGCCGCTCGCCCAGCTTCACCTGGAGCACGTAGGCCCCGCCCGCGCCCTTCTTCACGGTGACGACGCGCAGCCACGCGGTGCCCGAGACGTTGAGGTTGGGGAGCCGCTCCGCCCCGCCCACGCCGGCGGCGTTGACCTGCGCCAGCGCCGTGCCCGTCTCGTCCACCACCTCCAGCGCGACGTCGGCGCCGGGCGGCGGCGTCACCACCACGTCGGCCGTCTTCGGCAGCGTCGCCTTGAGGGCGTACCAGTCGACGTCGGGCTTCTCGGGGTCGGCGCCGAGGTTGGCCTCCACCGTGGCGGAGCGATCGATCACCAGCGCGGTGGCCGCCGAGTCGTTGGGCTCCCGCTCGGTCAGCACCAGGGGCCCCGCGTCGACGGGGCCCGCGTCGACGACCCCGGCGCCGCCGCAGCCCTCGCAGGCCGGCAGGGAGAGGAGCAGGAGGCTGGCCACGAGTCGTCGCGTCATGGGGGGCCTCTTGCCACGCAGCACGAACGCCGCAAGGGCGGAAATGTTCCGTGGCATAGTGGGCCCCATGGGCATCTCGAGACTCGCGCAGTGCGTGGTGGCGGTGGCCCTCGCGGCGCCGGTGGCGGCGGCGGACATCGGCTACGCGCAGGCCACGGGCTACTTCAAGAAGGACACGCGGCCCACGCTCTACCAGCCGCTCAACCTGCTCGACGCCCGCGACGCTACGGCCTGGTGCAGCCCCACCGCCGACCCGCTCAACGAGCTGCTCACCTTCGGCTTCAGTGGGCCCGTTCGCCTCGAGGAGCTCCGCGTCTCGACGGGCAACAACTTCGACGAGGGCACCTGGAACGAGCACGGCCGTGCGCGCAAGCTCCTCATTCGCAGCGGCAAGCAGAGCCAGACCTTCACGGTGGAGGATCTCCGCGGCCTGCAGGCCATCACCTTGAATCCCCCGATTCTGGGGAGCCGCTTCAGCCTGGAGATCCTCGACCAATACCCCGCGGAGGACCCCGACGCGGTGGTGTGCATGACCGACCTGGTCTTCGTCGCCGACGGCAAGCCGCTCAACGGCAACTGGCTCACCACCCGGCTCAAGTACGACAAGGCGACCGCGGGGGTGATGGGCACCTGGTACGCGGGCTTCGAGCGCACGCCCGACCGCTTCCTCTCGCTGCACTTCGACGGCACCTTCCGCTACAGCTACGAGCCCTTCGACACGAAGCGGAACCAGGAGAAGGTGCTCGAGGGCAAGTACGACGTCTCGGCGTCGCGGCTGGTTTTCGAGATCGCCGGCAAGAAGCACGCGGTCAAGTACGGGAAGGACCCCGCGAAGAAGGGCCAGAAGCTGACCCTCGACGGGGAGCTCCCGGCGGACTTGAAGGCTGACTGGCGCAGCGTGCCCTGACGGGCCCGGCTCAGCCGTGCGCGGCGCTCTTCTTCTTCACCCGCGCGAAGCTGGAGAAGTAGGAGACGATGGCCTTCTGGGCGGCGGCGTTGTCGGCGACGTCGCCGAAGTCCGACTCCAGGAAGATGCCCCCGCAGGACTCGCAGGTCTCGTAGCTGAGCGGGTCGCTCTTCTCGCCGCCGCTCACGCGGACGAAGTCCACCTGACAGTTCGGGCACTGACCGTTGAGCGACTCTGCGTCCACCTTCCCGCCGATGCTCTCGAGGCCGGGGAGGTTGTGGTGAAGCAGCATGCGGTTGAGGTCGGAGACGTCGACCCAAACCCCGCCGCACTCGCTGCACTTGCGGATCGTCTGATCGTCACCTTCGAGATCGACCATGTCGACACCGCAGCTCGGGCACTCCATGTTGCTGGTCAGCTCCTGTGAGAGGGAATGGGTGAAGCGTAGCGAGGCGTGATCACCGAAGGCAAGGCGCGAGAAGCGAACACGTGCGAGTTCTCTTGTTCGGCAAAACGTGCGCGCTGTCAACGCTCCTTGACGCGCTTGATGTCGGCGCCGAGCCCCTTGAGCTTCTTCTCGAGCCGCTCGTAGCCGC
>CAYUZK010000153.1:0-870 GCA_964449625.1 uncultured Archangium sp. | reverse complement strand
GAGGTGGTAGACGCGGCCGACCGTCGTCTTGCCCTCGGCCGACAGGGCCGCCAGGACCAGCGACGCTGACGCCCGCAAGTCAGTGGCCATCACCGGCGCCCCCGACAGCCTGGCGACGCCGCGCACCACCGCCGTGTGGCCGTCGACGGTGATGTCCGCGCCCATGCGCCGCAGCTCGGCGACGTGCATGAAGCGGTTCTCGAAGATGTTCTCGGTGATGACCGAGGTGCCCTTCGCGGTGCACAGCAGCGCCATGAGCTGCGCCTGCATGTCGGTGGGGAAGCCCGGGTGCTCGCGCGTCTTGAGGTCCACCCCGCGCAGGCGCTCCTTCGCCACGCAGCGCACCCCCTCTCCCTCGACGCTCACGGTACAGCCCGCCTCGCGCAGCTTGTGGATCACCGGCTCGAGGTGCTCCGGTGACGTGCGCTCGACCAGCACGTCGCCGCCGGTGATGGCCGCGGCCACCAGCAGCGTGCCCGCCTCGATGCGGTCGGGGATGATGGCGTGATCGACGGGCGTGAGCTCGTCCACCCCGTCCACGGTGATGATGTCGCTGCCGGCGCCCGAGATGCGCGCGCCCATCTTGTTGAGCACCCGCGCCAGCTCCTCGATCTCGGGCTCGCGGGCCGCGTTCTCGATGAGCGTGCGCCCCTTCGCCAGCACCGCGGCCATGAGCACGTTCTCGGTGCCGGTGACGGTGATGACGTCGAAGGTGACGGTGTTGCCCTTGAGGCGCTTCGCGCGGGCCTCGACGTAGCCCTCAGTGAGGTCGATCTCGGCGCCGAGCGCCTGGAGCCCCTTGAGGTGCTGGTCGATGGGCCGGGCGCCGATGGCGCAGCCGCCGGGCATCGACACCCGCGCGCGGCCGTA
>CAYUZK010000152.1:0-15294 GCA_964449625.1 uncultured Archangium sp. | reverse complement strand
GAGGCGTGGGGCCGGCGGGCACCTGGGCCTGCACCTTGTTCTTCTCGGCGTTCTTCTGGCGCGCCTCCTCCTTGAGCCGCTCCTCGAAGTCCCTCCACTCGTCGTGGTACTCCTCGGGGTCTGGGAAGCCCTTCTCGCGGTGCTTGAGCGAGGGCGCCCAGTGCGTCGTCACGTTCTCGCCCAGGCCGTGGATCAACGGCGGCGGCGGCACCCCGTAGGTGCGCGGGTCGAAGAACGAGGCGTCGAGGTCTCCGAAGCCGTAGGCCTTCGCCTTGGCCATGAAGGTGGGGAGGATGCCCGTCGGCGCGTGGTAGCCGAGGACCTTGCCGTTCTCGTCCTTGCTGACGGGGATGTAGAGGAAGAGGTCCTGCGTGCGGTAGTCGCCCTTCTCGTTGAGCGGCAGCACCTCGGAGACGGCGATGGTCTTTCGGCTGCCGTCCTGGAGGCGCTCGCAGCAGACGATGAAGTTGATGGCCGAGGCCACCTGCGCGCGCACGGCCACCATGGGCAGCTCGACGCCCGACATGAGGCACAGCGACTCGAGGCGCCGCAGCGAGTCGGTGGGCGTGTTGGCGTGCACCGTGGCCATGGAGCCGCCGTGGCCGGTGTTCATCGCCTGCATCAGGTCGAAGGCCTCGCCGCCGCGCACCTCGCCGACGACGATGCGGTCGGGGCGCAGGCGCAGGGCCGACATGAGCAGGTGGCCCATGGTCACCTCGCCCTTGCCGAACTTGTCGGGCGGGCGCGACTCGAAGGGCACCAGGTGCGACTGCTGGAGCTGGAGCTCGGCCGAGTCCTCGATGGTGAGGATGCGCTCCTCGTCGGGGATGAGCGACGAGAGGATGTTGAGGAGCGTCGTCTTGCCGGAGCCGGTGCCACCCGACACCAGCATGTTCAGCTTCACGCGCACCGCCGCCTCGATGAGGCGCACCATGGGCAGGGTGATGGAGCCGAAGTTGACGAGGCTCTGCGGCGTCAGCTTGTCCTTGAAGAACTTGCGGATCGCGATGGTGGTGCCCTTGCGGGCGATGGGCGCGATGACGATGTGAATGCGGCTGCCGTCGGGCAGGCGGGCGTCGAGGCGGGGGCGCTCGTCGTTGAGCATGCGGCCGACGAACTGCGCCATGTTCCGCGCGGCGCCGAGCAGGCCCTCCTCGCTGAAGGTCGCGTCGGTCCTGGTGAGCAGGCCCTTGCGCTCGATCCACACGTCCGTCGGACCATTGATCATGATCTCGGTGACGGCGTCGTCGTCGAGGTAGGCCAACACGGGCTTGAGGAAGGCCCGGAGCGACTCTGTGTACATCGTCATGGCGGCGGCGATGCTACCGTACCTTTCATGGCCACGAAGAAGGCTGGCGCTCCGAAGAAGAAGAAATCTCAGGTGACGAAGGCGAAGCGCCCGGCGCCCAGGCCCGCGCTGGAGGCGCTCCCCGAGGGGCCCACCCTGCCCTTCGAGATCGACCCGAAGAAGGTCGAGGCCTCGCTCCTCAAGCTGCGCGACCAGGTCGTCACGCTCGCCAAGAAGGGGCGCTACACCAAGGTGCGCTTCAAGTTCCGCGGCAAGCAGCTGCTGCCTGACCTGCCGCTCGCCGCCGTGGTGGCCGTGGAGGGCGCCAGCTTCTACTGGGCGGGCGTGCTGCGGGCCCTCGTCTTCACCCTGGCCGGCCGCACGCTCATCGACGTGGAGCTGGTCAACGACTCCGAGAAGATGCTCGCCCGCGGCAAGGAGGCGCTGCTCTCCGGCGACCTCGACGAGGCGCTCGCGGCCTTCAAGAAGGCGGAGGACATGGACCACGAGAACCCGGCGGTGCACCTCAACCTCGGCATCGCGCTCAAGCTCAAGGGCGACCACCCGGCCGCGCGGGCCGCCCTCACCCGCGTCGCCGCGCTCGACCCCAAGGGGCCCTCGGCTGGAGAGGCCGAGCGGCTGCTCAAGACCCTCAAGCCCGCGGAGGCGCCGTGACCCGCTCGATCCTCGCCGTCTTCGTCTTCGCCTCGGCCTGCGCCAGCGGCCCGCGGCCCGTGCCCGCCGGCGTGACGGCCGAGCAGCGCCTCGCCCACTGCGAGGCCGCGGTGCTGGGCGCGAAGAAGGCCACCGCCACGTTCCTCATCGACGCCACCGGGGCGACGCCCTCGCACTCCACCGGCACGCTCGAGCTGCACGGCGGCAACGCGGTGAAGCTGAACGCCGAGGGCACCCTGGGCAGCGAGCTGGTGTTCCTCGAGCTCGACGCCCGCGACCCCGAGGGGCCGTCGCGCACGGTGACGAAGGGCCCTTCTGCCTCCGGGCACCGCGACCCGCCGGCCTCCGCCATGGGTGAGGCCATGGGCCTGGGGCTCGTGCGCCGGGGCCTGCTCCCCGCCCTGGCAAGGCTCACCGCCGACGAGCCGGTGGACCACGTGATGGGGGGCGCGCGCGACCGGGTCAAGGCCACGGCGGTGCGCGACGGGGTGATCGACGCCATCGGCGGCGAGACGTGCCACCGGGTGGAGTTCACCGTGGAGCTCGACGGCGTGGCGCAGGGCGAGGCCTCGCTGTGCATCGCCGACGCGACGGGCCTGCCGCTGCACCGCACCCAGACCCTGCGCGCCGAGGCGGGCACCACGAGCGTCACCGAGACGTTCACCTGGAAGCTCCCGTAGCGCCCCCTGGAGACGCGAGGCCCTGGCGCCCGAGCACCGCGTGACGACTCAGTGACGGCGCGCGGCGGTGGAGCCTGCTAGAGGCCGCCGCTGCATGGCGTCCCGCAAGGCGGCTTTAGGCTTCATCCTCGTCACGCTGTTCCTCGACATCCTCGGGCTGGGCCTCGTGGCGCCGGTGCTCCCGCGGCTGGTGGAGCAGTTCGTCGGCGGCAGCCCCTCGGAGGGCGCCTTCTACGTGGGCGCGCTGACGGCCAGCTACGCCTTCATGCAGTTCGTCTGCTCGCCCATCCTGGGCAGCCTGTCGGATCGCTTCGGCCGGCGGCCGGTGCTCCTCACCTCGCTCTTCGGCGCGGGCTTCGACTACCTGCTGCTCGCCTTCTCGCCGAGCCTGGGCTGGTTCTTCCTCGGGCGCATCGTGGCCGGCGTGTGCGGGGCCAGCATCGGCACCGCCGCGGCCTACATCGCCGACGTCAGCCCCCCGGCGAAGCGCGCGCAGAACTTCGGCCTCATGGGCATGGCCTTCGGGCTGGGCTTCATCGCGGGGCCGCTCATGTCGGCCTTCCTGGGCACCATCGACCTGCCGCTGCCCGGCCCCGTCAGCGCGCTGGTGGGCATGGAGACGCTCCCCGGCCTGCGCCTGCCCTTCGTGGTCGCGGCGGGCCTCACCTTCGTCAACGCGCTGTGGGGCGTCTTCGTGGTGCCCGAGTCGTTGGCCCGGGAGCACCGGCGGCCCTTCAGCCTCGCCCGCGCCAACCCCTTCGGCACGCTGGCGGCGCTGGCGCGCTACCCGATGGTGAAGGGCCTCGCGGTGACCATCTTCCTCGTGGGCCTGGGGCAGCGCAGCCTCGAGAGCACCTGGGTGCTCTTCACCGAGCACCGCTTCCACTGGACCGTGCGCGACACCGGCATCTCGCTCGCGGTGGTGGGCCTCACCACCGCCCTCGTGCAGGGCGGGCTCAGCCGCCGCGTCATCCCCCGCTTCGGCGAGCGGCGCACGCTGGTGGTGGCCCTGGGCATCTCGGCGACGGCCTTCGTGCTCTACGGCGCGGCGCCGGTGGGCTGGCTGCTCTACGTGTTCCTCTGCTTCGGAGCCTTCGGCGCCCTGAGCGGCCCGTCGGCCCAGGGCCTCATGTCGAAGGCGGTGCCGCCCAGCGAGCAGGGCATGCTCCAGGGCGGCCTGGCGAGCCTGCAGAGCCTGACCTCCATCCTGGGGCCGCTCATGGCCACCAACCTCTTCGGCTACTTCATCAGCGCCCGGGCGCCGGTGCGGGTGCCGGGCATCTCGCTCTTCTTCGGCGCGGCGCTCATCGTCGGCGGCCTCCTCGCGGCGGTGCGGACCTTCCGGCGGCTGCCGGTGGACCCGGTGCCCGCGGCGGGCTGACGGGGCTACGGCGCCGGGGTGGGCTTGAAGGGCTTGCCCGCGGCCTTCACCTTGAGCTCCGGCACGTCGGCCCGCAGGTAGCTCTCGAAGGCGGCCGAGAGCTTCGTGCCCGTCGCCTGCACGCCGTCGGCGCCCGCGAGCGACGTGGCGACCGGGGCGAAGCCGCGCCCCATGCCGCCCCCGCGCCAGCAGCTCGAGGGGTCGAAGGGCTTGCGCACGATGTAGCGCCCCTGGAAGCGGTTGGCCGGCGCCGGGCCCGGCTTCGCCACGTCGGGCAAGCCGCCCGCGATGGGGCCCACGGCCTTGAAGACGAGGTCGTCGGTGAGGCTCTCCTTCGTGTAGCGCAGGTGCAGGCGCGTGAGCGTCGCCTCGCTGGCGAACTTCGCGATGTCCTCGTCGGTCTTGAGGCCCGGAATGGCGTCGGCGCCCAGGTACTTCGCCAGCGGGTCGTCCACCTCGCTCGGGGGCGGGCACGGGTCGCAGGTCACGCCGTACTGGCCGCCGCCCATCATCACCTTCGGCGGCGGGAGCGCGCCCTTCCACGCGAACTCGGTGATGGCGGCGCCCGGCTTCGCCTTGAAGGTGCGCGCGAGCAGCTCCGCGTAGAAGCCGCCGAAGACGCCCTGGGCCTCGGGGGTCAGCTCGAGGTTGGTGGGCACGAAGACGTTGGGCCGGTTGGCGAGCTCGAAGCGCGTCTTCGAGATGACGTGCACGATGAGGTCCTGCTCGCCGGAGCTGTTGACGAGGCCCAGGCGCACCGGGAGCTCGAACTTCTCGGCGTCGTAGAAGAAGCGCAGCGGCGAGAGCACCGCCTGCCCGTTGGCGAAGGTGACCTTCTTGCTGTTCACGCGCGCCACGAAGAACTTCCAGTTGTTCTGCACGTAGGGCGCGAGCAGCGGCTCGGCGTTCGCGGGGATCTTGTACTTGTTCTCCTTGAGCCAGATGTCGAGGCCCAGCGCGTCCTTCGCCGAGAGGATGACGACCTCGTACTCACCCACCTCGAACTTCGCCTCGACCTTGACGCCGAGGTCCCGCGGCATCGGTCGGCTCCCCATTTTCTCACCCATCCCGCTCGAGCGGGAGACCGGCGGCGGCGGCGGGCACGGCCCCGGCTCGAAGTACTCGACCAGGCGCGGCGAGGCGAGCGTGTCCACCCGCGCGAAGACGGTCCTGGGCAGCGTCTTCACGTTCTCCTTCTGCAGCACCACCGGCACGGGGATGACGAGGGCGAAGTCTTGCGGCGGGCCGCGGTAGTTGTTCTGCATCGAGAGCACCGTGCGGGTGCCGTCGCGCAGCAGCACCACCATGGTGGCGTCGTTGAAGAGGTCCGCCCCGGCGCTCGAGACGTAGAAGCCGCAGAAGGCGTGCGCGGCGGTGGAAAGCAGCGTGGCGACGGCGACGGTGAGGCGAGTCATGGGGCCCCCTGGACGGTGTTGGAGGTGGGCTTCAGAGCACCCGCGCAGCCGTTGCGCCAGCCTCAGGCGTCCGGGCGGGTTGCCTTCGTCTTTGCCCCTCGACTAGAGGAGCCCGCCCATGAGGGACTACGTCAGGAACACCCGCGGCCGCATGTACGAGAGCGACTTCTTCGAGTTCTTCTCGAAGGTGCACCCCGTGATGCCCTTCCTCTTCTGGGTGCCGATGGCCCTGGGCGTCGCGACCTACGCGGTCAGCCACGAGCTGACCACGCTGCCGCAGGTGGCCGTCATGGTGCCCGCGGGCTTCCTCGCGTGGGAGCTGATGGAGTACTTCATCCACAAGCACGTGTTCCACACCTGGCCGGGGTGGACGGGCCACGGCTTCCACCACAAGTACCCCGACGATCCGAACCGCCTCGTCATGCCGCTGCCCGTGAGCATCGGGCTGGCGAGCCTCATCGCTGGCGGCCTCGCGCTCGTCGGGCGCCACGACTTCACCATTCCCCTGTGGCTGGGCATCGTGGCCGGCTACCTCTGGTACGACTTCATGCACTGGTCGACGCACTACCGGGAGCCGCTCACGAGCTGGGGCCGGCAGCTGCGCGCGCACCACATGGCCCACCACTTCGGCGACCCCGACAAGAACTTCGGCATCAGCCACATGTGGATGGACAGGCTCCTGGGCTCCGAGATGAAGCGCGGCAGCGAGAAGTGAGCCTCGAGACCCGGCACTCGGTGCCCGGGCTGTCGCCGCTGCGTCGTCCGCGCCTCCAGCACCCGGCCCTCTGGCTCGCGCTCCTCGCCCTGGGCGTGGTGGGCCTGGTGACCTGGCGCATCGCCACGCCGCGCGCGTCGAGCCGCGTCGAGCTCCCGGTGCTGGCCACGGTGCCGGCCTTCGAGTTCGTCGACCAGTCGGGCGCGGCGCGCGGCAGCCAGCAGCTCGAGGGCGAGCTGTGGGTGGCGAACTTCATCTTCACCCGCTGCCCCAACATCTGCCCCAGGTTCACCGCGAAGATGGGCTCGCTCCAGGACAAGAGCGCCACCGAGCTGCCCGCGCTCAAGCTGGTCAGCTTCACGGTCGACCCGGAGCACGACACGCCGGAGGTGCTCCTGGCCTACGGGCAGAAGCACGGCGCCGACTTCACGCGCTGGAGCTTCCTGCGCGGCGAGCGCCCCGAGCTCGAGCGCGTCATCAAGGAGGGCATGCTCCAGCCCATGGACATGGGCGACGGGCAGGACCTGAACACCGTCGTGCACGGGAGCTACTTCGCCCTGGTCGACCGGCAGCTGCGCGTGCGCGGCGTCTACCGCTTCAGCGAGCCCGGCACGGTCGACGCGGTGCTCAAGGACGCGAAGGTGCTGCTGCTGCCGTAGGCGCGCCGGCGCGTGTAGAGTCCGCGCCCATGTCCAAGGTCCTCCTGCTCGGCGCGGCGCTGCTCCTCCTCGACGTCTTCCCGGGCGGGGGCTGCGGCTGCACGCCGTCGACCACCGCCGGCCCGTGCCAGACGACCTGCGACTGCGACCAGACGCTCACCGCGCCCGTGCGCTGCGCCGGCCGGTGGGACTGCAACGCCAACAAGACCTGCGAGTACACCTGCAAGGACTCGTGCGAGACCGACGGCGGCTGCCGAACGGCCGGCGAGGCGTGCACCGGCGCCATCTGCGCGACGCCGCTGTCCTGCCCGTGAGCTCGAGAGGGCTCTACATCTGCAGCTTGAGCGTGAGGGAGAGCATGCGCCCTTCCTGGCCGCCCAGCTCGTGGCGGTAGGCGAAGTCGATGCCGCTGCCCTCGACGAACCAGCCGATGCCACCCGAGAGGTACTGGTGGTTGGCGATGCCGTCGAACTGGTACCCGACGCGCACGGGGAAGGTCTGCGCGATGAGCCACTCCACGCCGCCGTGGTACGCCAGCCGCGCCTGGGGCTGGTTGAAGTCCATGCGCAGGTCGAAGCTGGGCGTCAGCTGCCCGAGGATCTGCGCGCTGATGGACGCGACGAAGTAGCGCGTGATGTCCGGGTTGTAGACCGAGATGAGGTTGTGCCCTGAGAAGCCCAGGGTGAGGAACTGCACCGGCCGCACGATGAGCCCGGCGTTCACCGTCATGGAGTTGGTGTTGGTCGCGCCCACCAGCACCTGGTGCCGCACGGCCACGCCGATGTGGAAGAGGTCGGCGATGGCGTAGCTGCTCGCCAGCGTCGTCACGTGCGCCCAGCGGCGCTCGTCGGCGCCGTAGGTGGCGAAGTGGTACGTGAGCCCCATGGCCAGCGGGTTCGTCGAGTCGGCGAGGCCCAGCGAAAAGAAGCCGAAGCCCTGCGGCGCGTCCCACGAGCCGGTGGCCTCGATCTGGTACCGCTTGTAGAGCGACAGCGCCGCCGGGTTGCCGCCCACCGCCTCGACCCCGTAGCCCATGGCCTCGTAGGCGCCGCCCATGCCCACGTTGCGCGAGTGCTGGAAGTCGCGCTGATCCGGGCTGGTGGGGCCAGCCTGCTGAGCGAGGGCTGAGCCTGCCACCAGCGCGCTGACGAAGACGAAGGCTCTCACGGAGGTGAAGCTCTACTACGGCTGCGGGCCCCGTCTGAGTAATGTGCCGCGCCTCATGAAGGCCCTCCTCGCCGCCCTGGTCACCGCCTACATCATGCCCACCTGGGGCGTGCTCAAGCGCTTCGCCGCGCAGCGCGACGACCTCGGCGTCAGCTCGCTCCGCGCCGAAGGCGTCGCCGTCGTCGCCCCTGCGCTGGCCCGCGACGTCGCCGCGAAGCTGGGCACCACCTGGAACAGCGGCGAGCTCAACCTGGGCGTCTCCCTCGCCGTGCGCTTCCCCGGGCGCTGCCGCCTCGAGCTGTCCTCGCCCGAGTCCACGAAGACCATCGTCGCCTCCACCGCCGGCGGCAAGGCGCGCGCCGAGGGCCCGGCGCTCCCCGCCGCCCTCGTGGCCCTCGAGCAGGCCTGCGCGGTGCTGGCCCTCAAGTCGAGCGGCGAGGGCGCCACGCGAGAGCAGGTGCTCAAGCACCTGGGCACGCTCAACGTCGAGACCAAGCTCGTCTCGCTCGCGCGCTTCAACGGCACCGTCGCCTACGCCATCGGCAACCGCGAAGAAGGCAACGCCCAGCTCTGGATCTACAAGGACCGCTTCCTCCCCGCCCGCGTGCGCTTCACCGACGCCGCCGGCCTTGCGTGGGACGTGCGCTTCTCCGACTACACCTCGCAGGCCACCGGCGACTGGTGGCCCCGCGTGCTCGAGGTCTACAAGGGCAACGAGCCGCAGCTGCGCGTGATGGTGCTCACCGCCGACCCGAAGGCCGACCTGTCCGCCGTGAAGTTCTGAGCGTGGTCCCCGCCGATAGCGCCTTCGCCTACGTCGCCGTCGGCCGCCCCGTGCGCGGCGAGTTCACCTACGCCGTGCCCGAGGCCCTCCGCGGGCGCCTGCAGCCCGGCCACCGCGTGCGCGTGCCCTTCGGCCGCGCCGTGGCCCTGGGCTTCTACCTCGCGCCCGCCCCGGCCCCGCCGCCGGAGGTCGCCGCGAAGCTGCGCCCCATCGAGCGGCTCCTCGACGAGCACCCCGCCTTCCCGCCCGACGTGGTGGAGCTCGTGCGCTTCGCCGCCGCGCACTACCGCTACGCCCTCGGCGAGGCCCTGCGCGCCGCGCTCCCGCCCGGCCTGACGAAGGCCGACGACGAGCGCCAGGCGAAGGCCGACGTCACCCGCTACGCCCGCGCCGTGGAGGGCGCCGACCCCACCACTCTCTCGCGCGCCCCCGCCCAGCAGGCCGCGCTGAGCTACCTGCTCGCCGTCGGCGGCCGCGCCCGCGTCGAGGAGGTGGCCCACGCCATCCCCGGCGCGAAGGGGCACTTGAAGACCCTCGCCGAGCGCGGGCTCGTGGTGCTCGAGGAGGAGCGCGTGGTGAAGGGCGTGCGCGAGGGCCTCGCCCAGGGGCGCCCCGACGCCTTGACCCCGGAGCAGGCCGTCGCGGTGGACACCCTCACGGGCGCCCTCGAGGCCGGCGGCTACGCGCCCTTCCTGCTCCACGGCGTCACCGGCAGCGGCAAGACCGAGGTGTACCTGCGCCTGGTGGAGCGCGCGCTGGAGCTGGGCAAGGGCAGCCTCATCCTCGTGCCGGAGATCGCCCTCACCCCGCAGCTCGTCGGCCGCTTCCGCAGCCGCTTCGGCGAGCGCGTGGCCTTGCTCCACTCCGCCCTCAAGGACCGCGAGCGCCTGCGCCACTGGCAGGAGCTCCGCCGCGGCGAGGTGCAGGTGGCCGTCGGCGTGCGCAGCGCCATCTGGGCGCCCGTGCCCAACCTCGGCGTGGTGGTCGTCGACGAGGAGCACGACCCGTCTTTCAAGCAGGAGGAGAAGCTGCGCTACCAGGCCCGCGACCTCGCCGTGGTGCGCGCGCGGCAGGCCGGCGCCGTCGTCGTGCTGGGCAGCGCCACGCCCTCGCTCGAGAGCTGGGAGAACGCGCGCAAGGGCCGCTACCGCCTCGTCACCATGGCCCACCGGGTCGACGACCGGCCGATGCCCACGCTGGGCCTCGTCGACCTGCGCCTCGAGCGCCCGCGCACGCCCGAGACGCGCGGCACCGAGCCGCCCGCCCTCTCGCCGCCCCTGCGCGCCGCCATCGCCCAGACGCTCGAGAAGCAGCAGCAGGTCATCCTCTTCTTGAACCGCCGCGGGCACTCCACCTTCCTCGTGTGCGAGGTGTGCGGCCAGTCGCTGCGCTGCGACGACTGCGACGTGGCCCTGACGCACCACCTCTCGGCGCGGCAGGTGATGTGCCACTACTGCGGCAAGGCCGGCCCCCGCCCCCGCGCCTGCCCGTCGTGCGACGGCGCGATGCTGGAGCTGGGCCTGGGCACCGAGCGCATCGAGGCCGAGGTGGCCGACGCCTTCCCCCACGCCCGCGTGGCGCGGCTCGATCGCGACGCGGCCTCGTCGGCCGAGAAGCTCACCGAGCTCCTCGCGGCCTTCGCGCGGCGAGAGATCGACGTGCTCGTCGGCACGCAGATGGTGGCCAAGGGCCACGACTTCCCCGGCGTGACGCTGGTGGCCGTGGTGCTCGCCGACGGCGCCCTCGCGCTGCCCGACTTCCGCGCCGCGGAGCGCACCTTCCACCTCCTCACCCAGGTGGCCGGCCGCGCGGGCCGCGGGGTGGACCCCGGTCGCGTGCTGGTGCAGAGCTACAACCCCGAGGCCGCGCCCATCGCCCGCATGCTCGAGCACGACTTCGAGCGCTTCTCCACCGAGGAGCTGCGCCGGCGACAGCTGCTCGCGTGGCCGCCCTTCACCCGCATGGTGGCCCTGCGCATCGAGGGCAGTTCCCCCGACGCCACCAGCCGCGCCGCGAGAGAGCTGGCGCGGGTCGCCGCGCGCCACCTGCCGCCGCCGGCGCACGGCGTCCGCCTCCTCGGGCCCGCCCCCGCCCCCATCGCCCGCATCAAGGGCCAGACGCGCTGGCAGTTCGTGCTCAAGGCCCCCTCGCACGCGGCCATGGCGCCCACCCTCGACGCGCTCGAGCGGGCCATCGCCGAGGTGCCGACGAGCGTGAAGGTCGTCATCGACGTGGACCCCGGCGCGATGCTGTAGCGCCGCGCTCGCGGAGCACCCGGCGAGGCGAGTAGCCTTCCGGCTCGCGAATGGTCAGCGACGACGAACTCGAACTCACCCGCGCCGTCGAGCTGGCCGAGCAGAACATCGCGCGCCTCGAGGCCGCGCTGACCTCCGCGCGCAACGGCAACGCGGAGCGGGAGCAGCGCCTCGTCGCCGGGGCGACGCGCGAGCACGAGGCCGCCTCCGCCCGGGTGCAAGGGCTGCGGGCCAGGCTGCGCACCACCGAGCGCGAAGCCCGACGGCTCGAAGCGGGCGCCGCCCCCTCGGTGTGGACCCTCAATCTCCCGGAGCGGCTGGTCGCGCTGCTCTTCACGGGCTTCGTCTTCGCCGTGACCGCTCCAGCGCACGGGGGCTCGCTGGGCCGACTCACGGCGCTGGGGGTGATGGCCCTCGCCTGGCTGGCCGCGTACGTGGCAGGGTCCTGGTATGAGTCGGGGTCTCAGGGAGCGGCTGGAGCAGGCCCACGCCTCGGAGAAGGCCCTGGCCCGCGAGCTGGAGCGGGCGCCCCGGGGCCCGCAGCCTCCGAGCCCAAAGCTCCAGCAGTCCCTCGACTCGATGCGCACCCAGACGCTCCAGCTGACCCGGACGGCCGCTGAGCTCGAAGGACAGCTCGCCCTGGCGACGGCGCGACACGCCGCGGCCGAGCAGGCAGCGCTGGAGCGGGGCTTCGAGCCGGCCGAGGCCATCAGGCCCAACTCGCCGCTCATGCCCGTGGTCGTCCTGGCCCTGGTCCTCGGCGCGGGCTGGCTCGACGGCGACTTCCAGCTCCCCCGCTGGCTGCTGTGGAGCGCCAGCCTGCTGGCGGCCGCCTGGCTGCTTCGCGACGGCTGGCGCTTCGGCCGCGCCAGGGCCCGCGGCACCCGGGCGTGACTTCCCCTGCGTGTGACGACGCTACCCGCCCACCAGCCACTGCAGGTTGACGCCGTAGCCGCCGACGTAGGCCACGTGCTCGAAGCGCGGCCCGTACCAGACGACGTTGTACGAGGTCGCCACGCCCAGCGAGAGCGAGGCCGTGAGCGGCACCTGCACCCCCAGGCGCCCACCGAGGCTCAGCTTCGGGCCGTCGGCCCCGGTGAAGCTCGCGCCCGCCCCGCGCGCCACCGGGAAGGCCACGCCCACGCCGAAGGAGCTGATGAGGTACTTGCTCTTGAGCAGGGAGAAGAGGCTGGGCCGCCGCAGCGTGAGGCGCAGCGCGGAATAGCTGAGCTCGCCCGCACCGGCCGCCACTGGCCCCAGCTCGCCCAGAAAGCCGCCCGTGTTCCGCTCCATCGCCGTCACCACCGGCAGCGACACCGACGAGAGCCCCAGGTCGAAGTAGTCGTCGGAGCGCGGGTTGCCCCACAGCCGATAGAAGACGTCCACCACCGTGACGACGCCGTCGAGGCGCAGCGCGCAGCCCGCCGCCTCGCAGGCCTGCCGCTCCACCTCGTAGTAGCCGATGGTCGGCTTGTACCCGCCGAAGAGCTCGAGCCGCAGCCGCGTCGTCGGCAGCCGCGGCTCCGCTTCGCTGTCCACCAGGCACCAGGCGAGCACGCCCAGGGCGCAGTCTCGTGACGGCGCGTCGGTGCCACGGGGCGCGCTCGCGACCAGCGACGCCACGAGGAGCCACCCGATGCCGCCGGCCTGCATGCGCGCAGTATGCGCAACGTGCGGCGCCCCCTCCAAGCGCGGAAACACTTCAGGGCGCGAGGCGCCGTCAGCGCCGCGGGCCCGGCGGCGAGGCCGCGGGCGGCACGGCGGGCGCGCCCTTCGCGAGGGCCTCCGCGTCCACCCGGCCCTGCTCCCAGCCCAGAGCCAGTGACAGCTTGCGCGCCTCGTTCGCCACCGCCTTCATCACCGGCGAGTCGCCTTGCACCTTCCGCAGCGCGCGGGCCTGCTGCAGGAGCGCCTTGGCCTGGAAGAGCAGGTCGCCGCAGCGCGCCGCCGCCACCGACGCCGCCTCGTAGCTCTGCGCCGCGGGCTCGAAGCGCTGGAGGTACGCGTGCACGGTGCCCAGCGTTGCCAGCACCCGCGCCTCGGCGGAGGGCCAGCTCGCCTGCCGCCACCGCGCCAGCGACGCCTCGAGGAGCTGCTGCGCCTTCGCGGCGTCGCGCTGGCCGAACACCACCGTCGCCAGCCGCGCCTCGAGCCGCGCCGGCAGGCACACCTCGCCGTGCCAGCGCGCCAGCTCCGCCGCCGCCTCCGCCCCCTCCCGCGCGGCTTCCAGGGCCGCCACGGCGCCGCCCAGGTCGCCCTCCTGCTCCCGCGCCTCGCCGCGCTCCACCAGCACCAGGGCCAGGACCGCCGTGCCGCGCGCGAGGCCCTCGGCCGCGGCCAGCACCTCCGCGGCCTTCACCCGGCGCCCCTCAGCGCGCAGCACCCGCGCCAGCACCAGGCTCCGCTCAGGTGGCGGCGGCGAGAGCTCTGGCCCCAGGGCCAGCGCCTCGTCCAGCAGGGTCCGCGCCTGGGCGAGCTCCTCCACGGCCAGCGCGCAGGCCGCCGCCCGCGAGAGGGCGTCGACGCGGCCCCGGAGCTGGGCGTCCGACGCCGGCAGGAGCCCCAGGGCGTCGGCGAGGCCCTTCCACGCCAGGCCTACGTTTCGCACCTCGCGGCGCACCACCGCTCGCTCGAGCGCCGCCTTCCACGCCTGCGCCGCCGGACCGCCCGCGCCGGAGGCCGCGAGCTGTCTGGCCACCTCCACGGGGGCGCCGCCCGCCGGGTCCACCTTCGCGCGCTCGACGAGGAGGGCCGCGCGGCGCGCGTGGAGCGCGGGCACGTCGGGGTCTCCCAGCGCCCGCACCGCCGCGTAGGCGTCGACCTCGCGGAAGCGCCACTGCCGGCTGCCCAGCACCTGCACGAAGCCGCTCCCCTGCAGCCGCGCGAGCACCCCCGCCGTCACCCGCGGCGCGAGCTGCACCAGCTGCGTCGGGTCGAAGCGCGGCCCCAGGCACGCCGCGGCGATGAGGGCCGCGCGCACCTCGTGGGGGAGCACCTCGAGGCGGGCGCGCCACCGCTGGTCCGCAGCGGGGTGCGGTGAGGCCTCCGCGAGCTCGGCGGCGCCGTCGGCCTGGCGGAGGGCGCCGCGATCGTCGAGCAGCGCCAGCCCTTCGACCACCGGCCCCGGCAGGCCATCGGCCGCCTCCGCCAGCCACGCCTGGAGCCGCGCGCCCACCAGCGCCTGGGTGACGGTGCCCGCCACGCGCCACAGCTCCGCGGAGGTGAGCGGCGCGAGCGCCGTCGACTGGAAGGCCTCGAGCTGCTCGTCGCGCGGCGAGGGCGCGCAGAAGCCCACCACGAGCTCCCGCGACGCCGGGCGGCTCGCCATGAGCCGGAAGGCCTCGAAGCTGTCGTCGTCGAGCTGCTCGAGGCCGTCGAAGATCACCACGGTGGGGCGCTCGGCCGCCACCGCGCGCAGCACCACCCGCGCCGCGTGCGCCGCCTGCCCCGGCGTGTAGCGCGCCCCCAGCGGCCGTACCCCGCAGAGCGTCAGCACCGCCTCCCGCACGGGGTCCGTCAGCGACAGCCCCTCCAGCGCCCGGGGCAGCCGCGCGTGGCGCTCGTCGAACTCCACGTTCAGGGCCGCGCAGACGAGCTCCACCAGCGCCTCGCCCGGCTGCGTCGGCGCAAGGCCCCCGTGCACCGAGACCACCAACGCGCTCCGCTTGCGCGCCGCGCTCGCCAGCGCGAGGGCCAGCGTCGTGCGCCCGCTGCCGGTCGGGCCGCGCACCACCAGCGGCACCGCCACGCCCTGCTGCAGGCTCGTCAGCCGGCGCTCGAAGACCTCCAGCACCGGCTTGCGGCCCGCCAGCTCCGGGGCGGCCAGCACCCGCCGCCGCGGCGTCGCGCAGCTCATGGTGGCCGGCCCGCTCGCGCCGCTCACCTCGGCCACGTCGGCGACGCCCCCCGCGAGGCCCTCGTCGCACCACAGCTCGCCCGCCCGCGCGGCCACCAGCCGCTGCCGCGCCTTCGCCGCGACCTCGGCCGCCACGGGGAAGCGCGCGGCCACCACGAGGGCCCGAACGCCCGCGGGGCTGCGCTGCCGGGAGCCCTCGTCTGCCACCGCGTCGCGCACCACGTGCGGCGCGCGCACCGCCCGCGCCGCCGACTGCCCGTCCTTCGCCGGGAAGCCCAGGAGCCAGCCCTCGTCGTCCTGCCCCGCGATGAAGGCGTCGAAGCCCGCGGCCACCTCGAGCGCCCGGGCCACGCAGCGCCGCGCCACGGGCGAGCCAGCGGGCGGGCCGAGCACCTCGAGGCGCACCGCCACGCCGCGCG
>CAYUZK010000151.1:8191-15458 GCA_964449625.1 uncultured Archangium sp. | reverse complement strand
AGAGCGGACATCTCTAACTGCTAATGACGCGGACTTGACTAAGTGTCACTGACAGCGGAAGGCCAGAATGGCTCCGGAGTTTGATAGGCAAGGTCGGGGTGGCCTTGCGCTGACGCTGACGGCCGAGGCCCTGGTGCCTCCGCGCGGCCTGCACCTCACCTGCTTCCACGGCGTCTTCACGCCCAACGCCAGCCTGCGCGCCACCGTGAAGCGGCCTCCACCCGCGGCGCCGACCACCAGCCCAGCGCCAGGCGCGGCTCCCGGCCAGCCGCCGACGCGCCCGCGCCTCGACTGGGCGACAGCGCTCCAGCGCACCTTCGGCTTCTCCTTCAGCCGTGTTGCGCCCGGTCCGACAGCGCGGCGAGCTCTTTCCAGGTGAAGAAGCGGTTCGCTGGGAGGAACGCGGCGCCCGAGAGCGCCACGGGCCCGGTGACGTCGCGCAGCGCGCGGCCGGCGCCCGCCCTGGCGAAGAACACCTGGTTCTGACGCGGGTCGACCAGCGCGAGGCGCCCGCCGTCGAGCTTCACCTCGACGAGCGCCTGGCCGCTGCCCCTCTTCGAGGCGAACAGGCCAGCCCGGCTGCTCCACGCAGGGCGCTCCACCGCGGGCGTCGCCGTGCCGGTTGAATGCGAGGCGAGCAAGCGCTTGAGGGTGCGCGCGGTGGCGAGGTCGCTCGGCTGCAGCTCGCCCGGCTTGTCCCCCTTCCACACGGAGATGACGCGGGAGTCCGTCGAGGGGCGTTCGTTGATCTCCTCCTTGAAGAACCGCCCGCTCGTCCTGGCGAAGGTGCCGCTGGGGAGCGCCTTCTCGAGCGCGCGGAAGACGCCGTAGGAGCCGGTGATGGGCCCGGTGACCTTCACCTTCGTGCCGTTCCCCAGGTCGAGCGAGAGCGAGCCGCCCGCGGGGATCCCTCCCGACAGCTGGAACGACGCCGCGGTCGAGAGCGAGGTCACCTTCACGCCGCCGGTCACCGAGACCTGGAACGACTGCGGCGTCGCCCGGCCGAGCGCGTCGGGGCGGAACATGGGGAGGGGGCCGGCCCAGCTCGAGCGGCTGCCCTGCGTCAGCTTGAGGAAGAAGCGCTTCTTCTCCGGGTCGAAGTACGCCGTGCGGTTCGGGCCGCCGGGCAGCTCGGGGTCCTTCCCCAGGGGCAGCTGGAAGAGGTTCTGCACCGACGGAGCGCGTGAGAGCTTCGGCCCCGGCTCGAAAGGGAGCGCCTGCTGGAGCTGCGAGATGGTGACGTCTCGAGCCATGCCGACCGGCACGTTGTTGCTGATGAACAGGCTGTGGAAGTAGCTCTTGGCTGGCGCTCCCAGCGTCACGGTCGAACCCGACGCGGTGGCCTGCTCGTAGAAGGCGGCCAGCGCCTTCGCTTCGCTGGCGCTGAGGCCGTCGAAGCGGCCGTTGGCGTCCAGGAAGGCCGCGCTGCCGATGGACCTGGCGTCGTTCTCGCTGATGCGCTTGTCGCTCGAGGCCTGCGCGATGGCTGCCCGGATTCGTGTGACGGTCATGGATTGGTTTCCCCGAAGTGAGCAGCCGTGGAACTCCAGCACGCGGCCCCGCGCGGTTCCAGCCCGACGGAGTCGGACAGGGCGGCGCGCCGGGGGCGGCGATGACGCCTTCGCGCCCTCACGGCAGGCGGAGCTGGGCGTTCAGCTGCGACGCCTTCGCGCGCCTCACCGCCGTCGAAGCTGCACGTTCGGCGCCGCCGCCTTCGCGCGGCTCATCGCCAACTGAACTCGAGGCTCAGCGACGGCGGCGACCGCGCCGCAGGACGACTACGAGGAGCGCCAGCACCGAGAGCCCCGGGCCTGCCGCCGCGCAGCCACCCACGACGGTCTCGAGCGGCGCCGCCGGAGGAGGCGCAGGAGGCGGCTCGCAGCTGTCCTCGCCGCCGGCAGGCGCCGTGAAGCAGCCCGCCTCACACAGCCGCCGCTCGAGCACGCCCGCGATGCACCGCTCGAGGCGCTGGCCCTCGAGGCTGCAGGTCCACTCGGGGAAGGTGCCCTCGGCGCAGCCCTCGGGCTGCACCTCCACGGCGCGCAGGCAGCTCGCGTCAGGCCCTTCACCGGCTTCGCACCCCACCTCGCAGACCTCACGGTCGAACTCGCCCGCGTCGCAGCGCTCGCGCGCCTTCCCGTCGGGGCTGCACTGCCACGCCGCGCCGACGGTGACCGGGCACACCGGCGGCACGCGGCAGACGCCCGGCTGTCCGGCGCCGCCCTCGCAGCCGTGGCTGCACACGTCGGTCGTCACCTTGCCCAGCTCGCAGCGCTGCCGCGAGGTGCCGTCTGCCGTGCAGCGCCACTGGGCGTCGAGGCCATCAGGGCACGGCGGCGGCCCCTTGCAGGTGTCGTTCACGCCCAGCGCCTGCACCTCGCAGCCGTACTCGCAGGCCTGCGTCTCGACCTGCCCATTGACGCAGCGGATGCGCGCCGTTCGGCTGTCGTTGCAGTTGAAGAGGTTGAAGGTGCCCGCCGGGCAGCCGCAGGTGCTGGCCGACTTCGGCGGCGTGGCGGCGACGCTGCAGGTCGCGTAGCCCTGCCCCTGCTCGGCCCAGAAGGACACCGAGTTGCCGCACGCGCCCTGGAAGGGCTCCTCCGCCGTGCCACCCCAGGCGCTCGTGCCGGAGCCCAGGCGCACCTCGAAGTGCAGGTGCGGCCCAGAGCTGTTGCCCGAGCTGCCGGAGCCGCCCAGCCGATCACCGCAGGACACCTGCGCGTTGAGCGCCGCGACGCCGGAGCCGGCCGTCAGGTGCATGTAGAAGGTGTTGTCGCCGCCGTGCGAGAGCACGACGTAGTTGCCCGCGCCGCCGCCGCAGGTCGAGCCCAGCGAGCCGTAGGGGCAGCCGTCGTTGCGCGAGACGACCTTGCCGCCGAGCGCCGCCAGCACGTTGGTGTTCACCACTACCGAGATGTCCGTGCCGCGGTGCCCGGTGTAGCGGTTGGTGCCGCAGCGCCAGTCCTTGCCGGCGTGGTCCTTGTAGGCGCAGACGCGGACGCTGGGGTTGGGCACCGGCCAGAAGAGCTGCCCGGTGGGCGCGGCCTCGACGCCGAGCGCCAGGAGCGCACCGCACGCCGTGAGCAAACGAGCGAGGCGGCTCATCGCGCGGCCTCCTCGAGGCCCAGCTCCACCACCGCGCGCCCGTCGAAGGCGAAGAGCCCGCGGGCGCCCGCGCCGTCTTGCACCCAGGCCGGCCCGTGCCCTCGCCCCAGCGTGCGGGCCACCCCTCGCTCGAGGTCGAAGAGCACCAGCTCATCGCGCTCGTAGCGGGCGGCGTAGAGCGCGCTGGTCGCGTCGAGCCAGGCCAGCTCGCGATCGGGCACGGGCACGAAGTCGGCCTCCGACCTCGCCGAGAGCTGCCGCGTACCCGAGTAGAGCGCCGCCAGGCCCGACGTCGTCGACACGTTGAGCCGCGCGCCGCGGGGGCCGAGGAAGGGCGCCTGCGCCGCGCAGGGCCCGGGCTCGCGGGCCAGCTCGCCCGTCGCCAGCGACAGCACCGCCGGGCATGCGTCGAAGCCGGGTGCGAGGGCCTCGAGGCCCGGCGAGTGCGCGAGGCCGACGTGAGTGCCATCGACCGACAGCCGCGGCTCCAGCACGTGCCTCGCCAGCACCTCGACGGCCCCACCCTCGAGAGCGCGCCGGCGCAGCACGAGATCGTCGCCCAGGAAGAGCACCCGTGCGCCGGGCGTCAGCGCGCCCCACAGGCCGTCCACGCCGAGCGCCTGCGCCGAGCCATCGGCGCGCACGAGGAAGAGCGGGCAGGCCTGCGCCACGTCGGTGCGCGCGAGCGAGCGCCGGCACACCACCGCCACGGCCCGCGAGCCGTCGACCTCGAAGGCCATCACCAGCCCGGGCAGGCGCACCGCGTGGTGCGCGCGCACCGTGGCGGGCACCAGCCCGCTCTGCCCGGCCGCCGCGCCCGGCACGACCTCGGCCCGCCAGAGCGTCGCCCCCTCGAGGTGGAAGTACACCCCCGGCGTCGAGGAGGTGATCAACGTCAGCGCCAGCGCGGCGAGGCCCATGGAGAGGACCGTGGGGCCTGCGGTCGTCGAACGCCAGCAAGATCAGCGCCGGGTGTCACGCCAGGGTGACACCCCCTCGGGGAGGCGCTGGCCTTCACGCCTTCAGCAGCTCGTGCAGCACCTTCGCCAGCTCGGCGTTCTGCGTGGCGGCGAGCAGCGGGTCCTTCGCGCGGGCCTCGGCGCCGGCGAGCCACTCGTGCACCAACGGCGGCAGCGAAAGCTGGCTCTCCCTGGCGCGGCGCACGAGCGACTGCGCCGCGTCGTACCAGGCGCGCAGCGACAGCTTGTCGCCGGTGGGCATGCGCAGCAGCTCGGTCAGCTCGGCGGCGGCCGCGCGGCGGGTGAGGCTCACCCCTCGTTCCCCACGGGCTCGCGCTGCGCGGGGGCGTCGGTGGAACCGGAAGCCGGCGCGGCACCCTGCCCTTCGCGCTCGATGGTGATGGTGCCCAGCTCCTCGGGCTTGACGGCGCCGCCGGCCAGCAGCGCCTCCACGAGCTTCTTGTGCTGCTCCTCGTGCTCCATGGGGAGCGCGTCGGAGTCGCTGTCGTACTTGACCCACACGTTCTTCTTCTTGGTCGTGGGGTCGATCTCCAGCCGGAGGATGAGCGTCGCCATGGGTCAGGTCTCCGAGGCCACGAGGTCCTTCTTGTCCGTCTTCGGCAGCACGGCGGCGAGGGCCTCCTTGTCGAGCACCTTCTTCTCGAGGAGCAGGTCGCGCAGCGTCTCCACCAGCACCCGGTTCGACTCGAGCAGCCCCTTCGCCCGCTGCCGCTGCTCTTCGAGGATGGCGTGCACCGCGCGCTCCGTCGCCTCGAGCATCGCGTTGGAGGCCGGATCATTGGCCGTGGTGTCGAGGTGCCGCACCCCGAGGTGGTCGGGCCCCATGCCGAACTGCTCGACGAGCGCCCGGGCGATGGCCGTCGCGCGCTCGATGTCGGCGCCGCTGCCGATGGACAGGTCCTCGAAGAGGAGGAGCTCCGCCTCGCGCCCGCCGTAGAGCGTGCAGAGCTGATCGAGCAGCTGCCCCCGGGTGACGACGTAGCGGTGCGCCGGGTCGGAGTAGCTGACGAAGCCCAGCGCGCCAGCGAGGTCGCCGCGGATGCTGATGCGCTCGATGGGCGGCGAGTGCGGGCAGAAGAGCGCCGCCACGGCGTGGCCCGCCTCGTGGGTCGCCACCACCCGCTCCTCGCGAGGCGTCAGGGTCGGCCGCTCGGCCCAGCTCGAGAGGGCCTTCTCCACGTCCTCGATCTCCAGCGGGCCCTGGCGCCCCTCGCGGAGCCGCATGCGCGCGAGCGCCCGGCAGAGCGCCTGGAGGTGGTCGCCGGAGTACCGCGTGCCCTGCCCTTCCACCACGTCGGCCGTGCGCTTGACCGCGTAGTCGAGGGCGCGCGGCGAGAGCTCGAGGGCGAGCTTCTGATCGTAGATGCCGAGGATGGCGCGGCGGTCCTCCGCGTTGGGGTACGGCACGTGGAGGTGGAACTCGAAGCGCCCGGGCCGCAGCAGCGCCGGGTCGAGCGACTCGACGAAGTTGGTCGTGCCCACCACGAAGACGAGCTCGTCCTTGCGGAAGCCGTCCATCTCGGTGAGCAGCTGGTTGACCATGGAGTGCTCGACGCCGCTGCCCTGGTAGGTGCCTCGGGCGGTGGCGAAGGAGTCGAGCTCGTCGAAGACGATGATGGCCGGCGCCGCCTGCCGCGCGCGCGCGAAGACCTGGCGGAGGTTCTCTTCGCTCTCGCCGACCCACTTCGACTTGAGCTCCGGGCCCGAGACGATGGTGACGGCCGCGCCCAGCGAGGTGGCCATGGCCTTGGCGAAGAGCGTCTTGCCGGTGCCCGGCGGGCCCCAGAAGATCATGCCGCGCGGCACGAGGCCCTCGACCCGCTTCATGGTGGCCTCGTCGGCGCTGGCGTCCTTGATGGCCAGCACGTCGAGGATCTCCTTGTTGAGCCGGTCCTTCACGCGCGCGTAGCCGCCGATGTCCTTCTGCAGATCCACGTCGGGGAGCTGGAGCTGCCCCACCAGCGTCGCCTGCCGGAGCTGCTGGTAGGCGGGCTTGCTGTTGACCGGGTAGTCCTCGCCGGTGAGCGTCGAGAGGAGCCGGCGCAGGCGCACGGCGTTGACCCCCGAGACGCTCTTGTAGAGCTGGTACGGCAAGAGCGCCCGCCCCGACGACAGCTTGCGGCTCTCGCGCTGGGTGACGAGCTGCCCCAGGCGCTCCCGCGGCACGCCGAGGATGGCCTCGCGCCGCGGGAAGAGGTTCTCGATGACCTTCGGGAGCGGGAACGAGGGGTCCTTGAAGCCGAGGAAGCACAGCTCCGGGTTCTCGTAGAGCAGCGGGATGACCTCGCGGGCCTCGCTGGTGAGGCCACCGATCGAGGTGGTGAGCAAGTCAAGGTGCGGCAGCACGAGTACCCGCTCGCCTACCGCGCCGCGCACCGCCTCGCGCAGGTAGAAGAGGATGGTGGCCACGAGCCCCATGCCGGCCTGCGGCGGCGCCATGTCGGCGAGGGGGCGGCCGTCGAGGTAGAGGAAGGTCCGCGGCGGCTGCTCCTTCTTCAGGCGATCGCGCACGGCCTTGTAGAGGTAGGGGGTCAGCTCCTTCTCGGCCTCCACCAGCACCGGCAGGCCGCGCCGCAGCGCCTCGGTGATGCGGGCCAGCTCCGCCGGGTAGGCGGCCTCGACGGAAGCGAAGGGGGTGAGCTCCGTGGGGAGCTGCGCCTCGGGGATCTCGAGGGCCACTAGACGCGCACCTTGATGGTGAGGCTGCCGTTCGCCTCCTCGTGCACCTCTTCGACCTGGCCCAGCTCGGCGGCGCGCTGCTTGAGGGCCGTGCCGGTGACGCGGTTGACGACGCCGTCGAGCTCCTCCTTGAGATCGCGCAGCGTGCCCTCGAGGCGCTCGGTCACCTGGCGGCGCAGCGCCTCCTCTTCGGCCTTCGCCTCGCGCTCGAGCGACTCCTTCGCCACCGCCCGGAGCTGCCGCTCGCGATCGTTGGGCACGTCGGCGTCCACCACCGCGGCGCGCTCGGTGCTCAGCTCGAGGTGGGCGTGGCCCTCGGCGGTGACGGTCACCTCGCCGGTCTCGAGGTCGACCTCGACCCGCACGTCGGCGCCCTCCTTGCGCGTGGCGGTGGTGCCCTCGCGGGTGAAGCCGCGCTGGGACAGCTCGGCGGCGAGGAGCTCCCGCATGCGCTCCTTCGCGAGGATGGGGAGGAGCTCGATGTTGGAGCAGACACCGTCGTC
>CAYUZK010000151.1:0-8091 GCA_964449625.1 uncultured Archangium sp. | reverse complement strand
GCGCAGCGTCGCGAGCGCGCGCAGGAAGGCCCCGGCGGCCCGGCGGGCGTCGGTCCGCTCCCGGAGCGGCGCGTCGAGCGTCATCGCCCGCGTCAGGGAGTCGGCGCTGCCGAGCGCCGGCACCACGTGCACCGCCGCGTCGACGAGGAAGGTGGCCAGGTCTGGGCGCCCGGCCGCGGCGACGTCGCGCAGGAAGGCCTCGAGCACGCTGGCCTGGGCGCGCCCCGTGCGCAGCAGCTCGTCGGGTCGCGACACCTCGCCCTTCGCGCGCTCGGCCGCCGCCCAGCTCCGCGCCAGCAGCGTGCGCAGGCCCTCGACGAAGGGCCCCCAGGTGGCCACGTCGAAGGGCCCCGGGGCCTCGAGCGGCAGCACCCGGGCCAGCGCGGCGGCGTGGGCGAGCGCCACCAGCGGCGCGTCACGCAGCGCCACCTGCCTCGCCACCGAGGCCTCGCACCCCGTGCCGCGCAGGCGGTCGAGCAGCAGCGTCACCAGCACCTGCTCGGCGGGAGACAGCGCCCCGGAGAGCACCAGCGGCGGCACCTCGACCTCGGCGAGCGGCGCCTGGCACAGCCACGCCAGCAGGCGCACCGTGTTGCCGGTGAAGCGCAGCGGCGGGGCGGTCGTGCGCTCCCACAGCCGGCTCGCGTCGAGGCCCAGCCAGCCGCCCTGCCGCGCGAGGGCGAGGGTGACGCCGCGCCCGAGGGTGTCGGAGAGCGCCGCGCGGGCCGTGGGCCCCAGCTTCGCCGGCGGCGAGAGCGAGGTGACGAGCAGCCGCAGCGCGTCGTTCGCGGGCACGAGCCCCACCGCCACGCGCGCGAGCGTGAGGAGGTTCGCCTCGGCGCGGGTCACGGAGACGGTCATCGGCGGCGGAAGGCGTCGGCGGGCGCGGGCCAGCCGTTGATGGTGAGCTGCCCCTTCTCGAAGCGCAGCTCGATGGTGTTGCTCGCGGCGAAGCGCGGATCGTCGGGCGAGTAGCGGCCGGAGAGAAAGTGCAGCCGCTGGTTGCGCGAGCCGATCCACCGGCGCGAGGGCTCGGGGTTGCCCTGCTCGAAGCGGCCGTCGACGAGCAGGTCGAGCTCCGCCAGCAGGGCCGCGGCGTCCTCCCGCTCGTGGAGCTCCTCCAGCGTGTAGCCTGAGTACACCATCACCGAGCGGCCTCCCCGCCGCACGACGCGGCAGAGCTCGGCGACGCCTGCGGCCTGCTCGAAGGGCTCGCCGCCCAGCACCGAGAGCCCCTCGACGCCGGGCGTGTCGAGCACGCGCTGCGCGAGCAGGGCGGCCTCCACCAGGGCCCCACCGCGCTCAGCGTTGAACATCTCGGGGTTGCAGCACCCCGGGCAGCGCAGCGAGCAGCCCTGCACCCAGACGGCGAAGCGCCGGCCGGGCCCCTCGGCCTCGGTGTCGGGAATGGTCTGGGCGACTCGGAGCAACACGGCGTCAGGCAGCATACGCGCCCGCGACGGCGCGCGCCCTCCCGGCCCCCATCAGAGCGAGAGCACGCCCGACGCCGCCTGCATGAGCGCGAGGCGCCGCTGCGACACGGGGCTCGAGCCGTCGATGAGCGCCTTCGTCTCCTCCAGCACCCGCTCGAGCGGGAAGCGCTGCACGGAGCTGTCATGCGTGGGGAGCCCGCCGGCCACCGGGGGCAGCCAGCCCACCATCTCGTCGGAGTGCCCGGCGAGGAGCGACTGCAGCGCCCCGAAGCCCAGGCGCCCGGCCACGGCGCGGTCCTGGTAGCTGGGGCTGCCGCCGCGCACGACGTGCCCGAGCACCGTGGCGCGGATCTCCAGCGTGGGGAGTTCCTCGCGCATGCGCTCCTCGGTGAGGCGCACCAGCCGGGTGCACGGCACCTGCACGCCCTCGGACTTGATCACGAGGATGCGCCGCTTCCCGCGCCCGAAGCCGAACCTGATCACCTGCCGGATGTCCTCGACGAGCTGGGCCTCGCTCTTGCCCTGCTCGCGAATGAGCACGGCGTCGGCGGCCATGGCGATGGCGCTGGCCATGGCGAGGTAGCCGCAGTCGCGGCCCATCACCTCGACCACGAAGGCCCGCCGGTGCGCGCGGGCGGTGTCGCTGATGCGATCGCACGCCTCGACGATGGTGTTGAGCGCGGTGTCCACCCCGAGCGAGGTCGCGGTGCACCCGATGTCGTTGTCGATGGACCCGGGGATGCCCATGACCTTGACGCCCTGCTCCCGGCCGAAGAGGTGCGCGCCGGTGAGGCTGCCGTTGCCGCCGCAGACGATGAGCCCGTCGGCGCCCAGCTTCTCGAGCTCCGCCTTCGCCTTCTGCCGGCCAGCCGCCTCGCGGAAGCGCGCGCTGCGCGCCGAGCCGATGAGCGTGCCGCCCTGCCCGCCCGCCGCGTCGACCTCGATGTCGACGGTCACCGTGCCGTCGGCCAGGCTCTTCGTCAGCTCGCGGAAGCGGCCGTCGATGAGCCCGTCGTAGCCCTCGAGGCTGCCGAAGACCTGCAGGCCCTGGGCGGCGCCCAGCTTGGCGATGGCGCGCAGCGCGGCGTTCATGCCCGGCGAGTCACCGCCGGAGGTGAGGACGACGATCTTCTTCATGGGCGCTCTCCGTCGACGAGCGGGCACTGCTTCCCCAGCCAAACCCTGGTTCCACCCCTGCCCCCCGTCGCAGGCCGCTCACACCACGCGCCGGGCCCGGCCTCAAGGCCTCGCTGACGCCTTGCACGCGCTGCGTTATGTCCCCGCCCCGTGGTCCGCCTCGCGCTGGTGCTCAGCCTCGCCGTCAGCGCCATCGGCTTCGCCGAAGACGACGCGGGTGCGCCCACCGGCGTGCTGACGAAGGCGCCGGTGCTGCTCAAGCAGGTCGAGGCCGTCTTCCCCCCGCAGCTCGCCGACGCCGGCGTGAGCGGCGTGGTGACGATGGAGGTGGACCTGGGGCCCGACGGCGCGGTGATGGAGGCGCGCGTGGTGCAGAGCGCCGGCGAGGCCTTCGACGAGGCCGCCCTCACCGCCGTGCGGCAGTTCGTCTTCTCGCCCGCGGAGGTCGACGGCCAGCCCGCGGCGGTGCGCATCGCCTACTCGCTCGACTTCGTCTACCGCGCCGAGGTGGTGGAGGTGCCGCTCGCGCCCGACGCCGGCGCCGGCGTGAACTTCGTAGGCCGCGTGGTGGAGCGCGGCACCCGCGACCCGGTGGCCGGCGCGCAGGTGGTGGTGGAGGGGCAGGACACCGTCACCGGCGACGACGGCCGCTTCGCCTTCGAGGCCGTGCCCGAGGGCACCTTCCCCGTGGTGGTCGTGGCCGCCGACTACAACCGCTACGAGGTGACCGAGACCTTCACCGCCGGCGCGCGCACCGAGGTGACCTACTACGTGCGCAAGAAGGTCTACGGCAGCATGGAGACCGTGGTGCGCGCCCCGAAGGAGCGCAAGGAGGTCGCCCAGGTCACGCTCTCGCAGGAGGAGATCCGCCTCATCCCCGGCACCGCGGGCGACGCCTTCCGCGTGGTGCAGAACCTGCCCGGCGTGGCGCGGGCGCCCTTCGGCATCGGCCTCGTGGTGGTGCGCGGCGGCAAGCCCTGGGACACCAAGACCTACGTCGACGAGTCGCCGGTGCCGCAGCTCTTCCACTTCGGCGGGCTCTTCTCGACCTACAACGCGAACCTCCTCGAGAACATCACCTTCCAGGCGGGCACCTTCAACGCCGACTACGGCCGCGCCATCGCCGGCCTCATCACCGCCGAGGGCCGCACGCCGTCCAAGAAGGGCTTCCACGGCTACGTCGACGTGAACGTGGTCGACGCCTCCGCGCTGATCGAAGGCCCCCTCAACCAGGACTGGAGCTTCGCGCTGAGCGCCCGGCGCAGCTACATCGACGCGGTGCTCCCGGCGGTGCTGGGCCTCATCCCCGGGGCGGAGGACGCCGTCAGCTTCACCCTCGCGCCCCGCTACTGGGACTACCAGGCCCGCGTGGAGTACCGGCCGGCGCACCACAAGCTGCGCTTCTTCGTCTCGGTGTTCGGCTCCTCCGACGCGCTCGCCGGCGTGCTGCCCAACCCCTCCATCGATCCCGAGGGCCGCGGCGGCTTCGGCACCTCCATCCTCTACAACCGGCTGCTGGTGGGCGTCGACGCGAAGCTCTCGGAGCGCGTGAGCCTGCGCAGCCGCACCTCGGTGGGCTTCGACGAGGCGGGCTTCTCGCTGGGCGACGACATCTTCGCCAAGGGCACGCAGGTGCCGATCCGCTCGCGCAACACCTTCACCATCGACGTGCCGGAGCTCAAGGCCGAGCTCATCACCGGCGTGGACCTGGGCGTGATGCCCTACCGCGTGGAGATCCAGTCGCCGCCGCTGTTCAAGCTGAACCAGGTGCCCGACCCCTTCGCCAGCAAGCAGCTCGTCTCCAGCCGCGAGGACTACGTGCAGGCCGAGCCCGGCGTCTTCGCGCAGGTGCTGTGGAAGCCCGTCGACGGCCTGCGCGTCGTGGCCGGCGTGCGCGGCGACTACAACTCGCAGATGAACAAGGCCTGGGTCGACCCGCGGCTCTCGGCCCTCTGGCAGCTCCACGAGAAGGTGACGCTCAAGGGCGGCGTCGGCATCTACCACCAGACGCCCGACTACCGGCTGGGCCAGCTCAGCCGCGCCTTCGGCAACCCCGACCTGCTCCCCGAGGGCTCGCGCCAGGCGATGCTGGGCACCGAGGTGCGCTTCACCGACGCCATCAGCCTCGACCTGCAGTTCTATTACAAGGACCTCTTCCAGCAGGCCCGCGCCACGCTGGGCGACACCTCGGGGGGCCTCGACCTCGACGCGGTAGACCTGCGCTACACGAGCATCGGCCGAGGCCGGGCCTACGGCGCGGAGCTGCTGCTGCGGCACGCGCTGACGAAGAACTTCTTCGGGTGGATCGCCTACTCCCTCTCGCGCACGGAGCGCGACTTCCGCGGCGGCACCGTCTACGGGCTCTCGTCGCTCGATCAGCCCCACAACCTCGTCGTCGTCGCCAGCTACAAGCTGCCGCTCGACTTCATCGTGGGCGTGAAGCTCCGCTACACCTCCGGGCCCCTCAACCGACCCGTGGTCGGCGCCATCTACGATGCCAACGCCAACTACTTCTTCCCGCTCCAGGACACGCAGTGGTCGCGGCGCCTGCCGGACTTCTTCCAGCTCGACGTGCGGGTGGACAAGCGCTTCGTCTTCCGCGACTGGATGTTCGCCGTCTACCTCGACGTGCAGAACGCCACCTACGCGAGGAACGTCGAGGCGGTGCTCAACAGCTACGACTACTCGCAGCAGGCGTTCTTGACGGGCCTGCCCATCCTCCCGGTGCTGGGCCTGCGGGGGGAGTTCTGATGCGCCGCCTCGCCCTCCTCGTCGCGCTCCTGGGCCTCGCCGGCTGCGAGACCGGCTTCCGCCTCGAGACGCTCATCGAAGACCTGCGCCTGATCGGCATGCAGGCCGAGCCCGCGGTGCTCCGGCCCGGCGAGGCGACGCGGCTGTCGGCCCTCGTGCTCGACCCCACGCGCGCCCAGCCGCCCACCGTGCTGTGGATCGGCTGCACCCCCGACCCCTACAACCTGAACCGCAGCCCCTGCGCCAACCCCGACGTGCTCGGCGACCCCGGCGCCCTCACCGGCGGCACCGGCGCGCTGCCTCCGGGCGTCTCCGTCATCGGCTTCAACGACAACGCCAGCTACGCCGTGCCCGCGGGCCTCTTCGACGTGCTGCCACCCGAAGATCCACGACGCGGCACCGGCACCGTGGGGCAGATCGTCGCCTTCGCCGTCGCCGAGACGCTGAGCCCCGCCGCGAGCGAGGCCGAGCTCCGCGCCCTCTTCGAGCGCGTGCAGCGCAAGGAGGTCAAGTCGATCATCGCCCTCTTCCGCGTGACGGTCGCCGAGGCCCCCGAGCCCAACGCCAACCCCGTCATCGACGCGCTGGTGGTGGCCGGCGAGCGCTGGCCCGCGGGCGCCAGGCTCATGCTGCTGCCCGGGGAGCCGGTGACGGTCGACCTCGCCGCGCCCGAGTCGACCTTCGAGCCCTACACCCGCCAGACGCCCAGCGGCCCGGAGGCGCGCGTCGAGCGGGTGCAGATCGCCTGGTACTCGACGAGCGGGTCCTTCTTCACCGAGACCACCGCCCTGGGCGAGCCGGTGAAGAACCTCTTCACCGCGCCCGGCCTCGACCCGAAGCACCCGCTCCCGGAGCGGCGCACCGGCACCCTGCACACCGTGCACCGCGACAGCCGCGGCGGCCAGTCGTGGCGCGCGTGGCCCTTCTTCGTCTGCGACGCCGACGCCCCCACGCCCCGCGTCACGAGCGTCGAGTGGCCCACCGGGGCCGGCGGCGAGGTCACCCTGCGCGGCGAGCAGCTCGAGGCGCTCCTCGACGTCGTCGTCGACGGCGTGGCCCTCGAGGCCGGCGCCTACAGCCCGCTCACCGGGAGCTGGCGCGGCGTGCTCCCCGGCGGCGTCGAGCCCGGCGCGCGGCGGGGCACGCTGCACACGCAGGGCTGCCGGCGGCTCCCGCTGTAGCCCCCTGGGGCGCACACGCTGCGCCCCCGACACGCCCACGCACCGGTTGCGGAGAGGGCCCGGCGCAATGCACTGAAACGAGGAATCAGCGCTCGGCATGGAGGTTGTAGGAGTTGCACTTGCAGCCCCCTACGGGAGGAGACCATGGCCACGAAAGCCCAGCAGTTCAGGTCGGAGATGCAGCGCACGCACCAGAAGGCGCCGGCGGTGAAGAAGGCCCAGCGCGTCATCGACCCCAAGCACACCGACACCCGAAACGTGACGAAGTGGGGCGACAAGCAGGTGGGCATGGCGCTCGAAGACTCGATGTCGGGTCGCCCGTCGCGCAAGTCGTCGCGCAAGTCGGCCAACGGTGGGCGCAACGACACGCAGATCATGAGAGCTGCCCGGGCGAAGAGCCAGACCCCCAAGGCCCGAGCGGGGCGCGCGAAGGTCGCGCGACGTTGAAGAAAGGAGCACGGTCATGACAGCCGAAGCCTTCAAGGACATCAAGCTGCTGCAGTCCCTGCGCGACGAGCTGAAGCTCAAAGCGCACCTCGCGGGGATGGATCTCAAGACGGAGTGGGAGCGCCTCGAGCCACAGGTCGAGCGCGCGCTGAGCAGCGCCGCCATCGTCTCCGACGAGGTCGTCGGTGATCTCAAGAAGCGCATGACGGAGCTGCGCCAGCGCCTGGCGCAGTAGCCAGCGACGCCGTCGCGCTTCGGGCCTGCCCTCTCTCCCGGAGGTGAGGCCCTGAGGCGCGCGTGGCCGCCCCTCTTCTCCCGAGGAGGGGCGGTCGTGCTTCTGCGGTGGCGCCGCTCACCCCTCGCGGAAGTCGGCCGACGAGAGCCCGTGCTTGCGGAGGAGATCGTGCAGGTCGGTGCGGTTGCGGCCCGCCAGGCGCGCGGCCGCCGACACGTTGCCGTCGCTGCGCCGCAGCACCTCCTCGAGGTAGGCCCGCTCGAAGGCCTCCCGGGCCTCCTTGAGGGGCGGCAGCGGAGCGCCGGGCGCCGGCAGCCACGCGGCCAGCTTCGGGGCCTCCGGGGCCGACGCGCTGCCGCCGGGCGTCGACATCACCGAGCGCAGGTCGTCCACCTGGAGGCTCCCGGTGCGGGTCAACAGCGCCGCCCCCTCCATCACGTTCGCCAGCTCGCGCACGTTGCCAGGCCAGGGGTGCGCCGTGAGCAGCCGCACCGCCTCGGGCGAGAGGGCCGGCGGGTCGAAGCCGTGGCGCGCCGAGCAGCGGGCGAGAAACAGCTTCGCCAGCAGCGGCAGATCGTCGGGGCGCTCGCGCAGCGGCGGCAGCGTGATGGGCACCACGTGCAGCCGGTAGAAGAGATCCTCGCGGAAGGCGCCCTCGGCCACGGCCTGCCGCAGGTCGCGGTTCGTCGCGGCGATGACGCGCACGTCGGCGTCGAGCTCGCGGGTCGAGCCCACGGGCGTGAAGCGGCGCTCCTGCAGCACGCGCAGGAGCTTGACCTGCACCGCCGGCGGCGCGTCGCCCACCTCGTCGAGGAAGAGCGTGCCCCCGGCCGCCGCGGCGAAGACGCCGTCGCGATCGCGATCGGCCCCGGTGAAGGCGCCGCGCACGTGGCCGAAGAGCTCGCTC
>CAYUZK010000150.1:0-15781 GCA_964449625.1 uncultured Archangium sp. | reverse complement strand
GGCGAGGCCCTGCTCCCCATGCCCGCGCTCCTCGAGCCGGTCGCGCCGATCGCCGACGTGGCGCCGGAGGCCTCGGCCCCGGGGCCCGAAGCCAACGACAAGGTGCGCTGAGGCACGCAGGCGGGGCGCTCGGCCGAGGCCTCGAGTGCGCGCGCGCTGGCGTGGGCCTCGACCAGCGGGAGGGCCTTCACGGCCCCGGGAGGAGCCCCGTCAGGCCGTCGGCCTGCACCGCGAGGCCGGGCTTGAGCCCCACCTTCGCGCTCCAGCCGCCGGGCACCTCGAGCACGTAGCGCGCCGGGAGCCCGGGGCCCCGCGACTCGAGCGAGCGGGGCTCGGCCTGCGCGACGATGCCCACGATGCGCCAGGCGCTGTCGATGAAGATCATGTCGAGGGGAATGAGGGTGTTCTTCATCCAGAACGTGAGCAGATCATCGTGGGGGAAGAGGAAGAGCATGCCCTCTCCTTCCGCGAGCGCCGTGCGCCACATCAGCCCGCGGGTGCGCGCGTCGCGCGTGGCGGCCACCTCGACCTTCACCGCGTGCCGCCCCCCGAAGGCGTCGAGCAGCGTGACGCGCGCCACCGGGAGCGGCGGCATCGCGTAGTCCTGCGCGGTGATGTCGGTGACGACGGGCTTCGGCGCGGGCGGCGCGGGCGCGGGCGGCGGCGGGGCCTTCGCGGGGGGCCCGCCCTGCGACTGGCACGCGGCGAGCGCGAGGCCCACCGCGAGCACCAACGACGCGCCGCGCGTCACGACGTCGGCTTGTTGAGGAGCCGGCCCGTCACGTCGGCGCCCAGGCTGTCGGTCATCAGCGCCTCCACGACGCCCTCGAAGTCCGAGCGCTGCGTGTCGGTGGTGTAGACGAAGCGGATGCCCATGCCCGGCTCCTCGCCCTCGGGCGTGGACCACACCACCTCGCCGGTGAGCTCGAAGGGCGACGACCGCTGCGGCACCGACAGCTTGAAGAGGAAGCGCGTGCCGATGGGCAGCGGCTTCTTCGTCTTGATGAAGGTGCCGCCCTTGCTGATGTTCTTCGTGTAGTCGGCGAAGAACGAGTTGAGCTTCTTGTAGTCGACCTTGAGCTCGATGGGCGCCCGGTAGTGTTCGCGCGCCTCGGGACCCGGTTTCTGATCAGCACCCATGGGCCGCGCAGTATACCGAGCCGCGATGCGCGAAGTCCTGTTTCGCGTGACGCGGCTCGTCGGGGGCCGCGCCGTGCGCTGGTGGTGGCTCCTCGTGGCGAGCCTGGGCCTCGCCCTGCTCGCCGCACCGCTGGTGAGCGTGCCTGGCTACGAGCTGGCCACGGGCCTCGCGCTGGTGCTGGCGCTCCCGGGCGGCGGGCTGGCCGTCGCGCTCGGGCGTCGCGGAGAGCGCACCGTGGCCGACGGGCTCGCCGCGGCCCTGGTCCTCTTCTCGGCCACGGGGCCCGCGATGCTCGGCGCGGCGGCGCTCACCGCCCTGCGGACCCCGTGTGACCCGCTGGCCAGCGCCGTGTTCCTCCCGGTGATCGTCGCCCCCACTGCGCTCCTCGGCGCGGCCCTGGGCGGGCTGCTGGCTCCCCTGCGGCGCGCCTGGCGGGCGTCGCTGGCATGGCTCGCGGTGCTCCTGCTGAGCGCGGTGCCCACGGCCTGGCCCCTCGTCGCGGGGCCGCAGGTGTTCGCCTTCAACCACCTGGGCGGCTTCCTCCCCGGGCCGCTCTACGACGAGGCGCTCGCCGTCACGCCGGCGCTCCTGTGGTTCCGCCTGGCGACGGTGCTGCTCGCCCTGGGGCTGCTCGCGTGGCGGGCGAGGCGCCGCGCGCTGGCCGCGGTGGCCCTCGCGCTCGCGCTCGCCCTGGAGCTCAACGGCACGGCCCTGGGCTTCCGCATGACGGACGAGGCCCTCGCCCGGGCGCTGGGTGGGCGCGTGGAGGTGGACGAGCTGGTGCTCCATCACCCCGCCGCGCTCAGCGACGAGGAGGTGTCGCGCCTGCTGAGCGACCTGCGCTTCCGGCACCGGCAGCTCGTCGACTTCTTCGGCGCCAGCCCCGAGGGCAAGGTGCGGGTGTGGTGGTACGCGTCGGCCGCCGAGAAGCAGCGCCTGGTGGGCGCGGCCCACACGCAGTTCGCCAAGCCCTGGCGCCGCGAGATCCACGTCAACGGCCTTTCGTTCCCCCACCCCGTCCTCAAGCACGAGCTGGTGCACGCCCTGGCCGCGCCCTGGGGCGCGCCTCCCTTCGGCGTGGCGGCGACGCTGGGTGGCCTCGCGCCACACGTGGGCGTCATCGAGGGGCTCGCCGTGGCCGCCGACGATCCCGTCGACGAGCTGACGCTGCACGAGTGGGCCGCGGCCATGAAGCGGCGGGGCCTGCTGCCCGACGTGCGCCGCCTCATGTCGCCCCTGGGCTTCTACGCGGCGCCACCCAGCCGGGCCTACACCACGGCCGGCAGCTTCCTGCGCTTCGTCCGGGAGCAGCACGGGCAGGCCGCGCTGCGGGCGCTCTCCCGCGACGGCGACTTCGCGCGCGCGACGGGGCAGCCGCTCGACGCGCTCGCGACGGCCTACGAGGCCTTCCTCGAGGGCGTCACCCTCGAGCCGAGCGCCGAGAACCAGGCCTTCGCGCGCTTCAACCGGGGCAGCGTCTTCGAGCGGCCCTGCGCCCGCGAGGTGGCGCGCCTGGCCGGTGACGCCGCGCGCGCCGGGCCCGACGAGGCCCTCGCGCTGCTGGGGCGGTGCCGCGCGCTCCAGCCGCAGGAGCCCGCCCACGCGCTGGCCGAGGTGCAGGCCCTGCGGCGCCTGGGCCGCCTCGACGAGGCGCGCGCCCGCCTCGACGCCGAGCTGACCCGCCTCGAGGGCGCCCCCAGCCCGTGGGTGGACGCCGCCATGGCCCGCGCCGATCTCGCGCTGGCCCTCGACGACGAGGCCGGCGCCCGCGCGCTGTGGGCGCGCGTGCTCGAGCGCGCCCCCTCCCCGGCGATGGACCGGACCGCCCGCGTGCGCCTCGGCTCGCTGGCGCTGCCGCCGCCGGCCCGCGAGGCGGTGGCCGCGTACTTCGCCGGGAGCCCCGACGAGCTCACGCTGTACCGCCTCGCCGAGGCGCTCACCGTCGCGCCCGACGCGTGGGTCCTGCGCTACCTCCTCGGCCGGCGCCTCGCCCAGCTCGGCCACGTCGGCCCGGCCCTCGCCCACCTCGACGCGGTGCTTGCTGCGCAGCCGCCGGAGAGCGTCGAGAGAGAGACCAGCCGCCTGGTGCTCGAGGTCGCCTTCACCCTCGGCCGCTGCGACCGCGTCGACGCCCTCTCCCGCGGCGCCGGCTTCGGCCCCGCCTTCGCCGCCAGGGCCCGCGACTGGGCCGCGCGCTGTGCCTTCGCCCACCCTCCGCGATGACGGCACGGCCCCTGCAAAGCGCCGCCCCCGTCGGCCTGCACTCCGCGCAGTTGCGGAGCCAGGCGAATGACAATTTGGCAGGCCCCCGCGCCTCGCCCTGCATTTCCGTCTCATGGAGCCCCTGATGCGAACGCTGCTCGTCCCCCTCGCCCTGCTCGTGCTGCTCGCCGGTTGCGCCCCCCGGAAGATCCCCGGCACGGACCTCGACGACACGGGTGACACGCGCGCGGTGCTCGACCTGATGAAGAAGTATCGCTCGGCGGTGGAGCAGCGGAACCCGGGCGCCCTGCAGCAGCTCGCCGACGAGTCCTTCCGCGACGACGGGGGGAGCAGCCAGCCCGAGGACGATCTCGACTACGCCACCCTCAAGGAGCAGCTCACCAGCCGCTTCGCCAAGGTGAGCGAGCTGCGCCTCGACGTGGTGGTGCGCCGCATCGAGTTCGACGACGACGCCAAGCGCGCGCGCGTCACCTTCAGCTACACGATGTCCTTCAAGCTGCCCGACTACAGCGGCAAGACGCAGACCGAGAACGACCTCAAGCAGATGATGCTCAAGCGCGTCGGCGACCAGGAGTGGAAGATCACCTCCGGCATCTGAGCGCGGCTAACGCCAACTGCCCGCGAACACTGATTGACACCCCGGAAACGCGACCGATATATGGCCGCGCTTCGCTCAATCCGTCCGCACCCACAGAGGCGCCCCATCATGGCTAACGACAACACCGAGAACACCGGCTGGAAGAAGCGCGAGAGCTTTGGCTCGGCGCTGATTCAGATCGTGGTGGTCGCGGGGATCCTCAGCGGCGCCGTGTACTTCATCTACAAGCGCGGCACGGACAAGAAGGAGATCGCGGAGCTGATGAAGGACGCGCGCGCCACCGCGCTCAAGGGCAACCTCGTCGACACGAAGAAGGCCATCAGCATCGCCGAGGAGGCGCTGGCCCGCGACCCGGGCTCCCCCGACCCGAACGCCTTCGTGGCCGCGATGTACACTGACCTGTGGCTCTATCACCGCGAGCCCGGCGCGGAGGCGAAGGCCAAGGACTACTTCGAGAAGGCGAAGAAGGCCGACTCGCAGTCGGAGGATCGCTTCGGCGTCGAGGCGCTGCACCTCGTGGCCGCGGGTAACCCCAGGGGCGCCGAGGAGTTCGTGGAGGAGCTGCGGAAGAAGGGCGGCTCGGGCGCGCGCATCTTCTACGCGCAGGCGATGGCCATGAAGGCCCAGGGCAACCTGAAGCTCTCGGGCACCAGCTTCCGCGCGGCGATGGACAAGGCCTGGAAGGACCTCAACTACGCCTCGGCCTACGGTGAGGCGCTGCTCGACGAGGGCGCCCCGGGCGCCGCCGACGCCTTCTCCAAGGCCAGCGGCCAGAACCCGGAGCACATTCGCGCGCGGCTGGGCCTCGCGCTCGCCCGCCTGCAGCGGCGCGACCGCCTCGGCGACGCCGAGAGCATCGCCAAGGACGTGCTGTCGCGCGAGGGCGAGATCTCGGCGCCGCAGAAGGCGCGCGCGCTGGCCATCACCGCCGGCCTGCTCAACGTGCAGCAGCAGTACGACGCGGCCATCACCACCGCGGAGCAGGCGCTGGCGGCCAACCCCGACGACGCCTGGGCCCTCTTCGCCAAGGCCAACGCGCTCGCGCTCAAGAAGGACCCGGGCGCCGCCGCCGCCTACGACGCCGTCGTCGCCCGCTCCCCGGCCGCCCCGCTCTACTACTTCGAGGGCGCGATGAACCTGCACCGCGCGGGCATGGGCGAGGCCGCCACCGCGCTCCTGGCGAAGTACGAGGCCGTCTTCAAGAACGTGAAGAACGTCACCATCGAGGGCAAGGAGGAGATCTACCTCGACCGCGACGATCGCTACTGGCTGGCCCGCGGCGAGATCCTCAAGGCCGCCGGCAACCAGGCCGAGGCCATGACCGCCTTCGACAAGGCCATCGCGGCCCAGAGCCTCAACCTGACCCGCGCCTACTACGCCAAGAGCGCGCTGCTCCTCGAGCAGAAGGAATACGACAAGGCCGCCGAGCTGCTCACCGACATCACCCCGCCGGACGGCACGGGCCAGCTCCCGGAGGCCTACATGGCCATGGGCGACATCCTCTTCCACAAGAAGGAGTGGGGCCCGGGCTGCCAGAACTTCGCCTTCGCGCTCACCCGCATGCGCGCGAAGCAGGAGCCCCGCGAGAAGCTCAACGCCCTGCTGACCGACGTCGAGAAGAAGCTCAAGGACGCCAAGCAGAAGGACGTCGCCAAGCTGTGGATGGAAGAGGCCAAGCCCCTCATCCAGTAGCGCTGGCTCAGCGGTTCCAGCGCGCCGAGACGACCTGCCAGCCGTCGGCGGTCTTCTCGAGCTCGGCCTCGATCTCGTAGGAGGTCGCCTCGGGCGCCAGGCCGTCGCGGCCGAGGAGGAAGGTGCCCTCGAAGGCGCCGCGCGTGGGCGAGGCCACCGTCACCTGGAGCCGCGGGTTGAGCACCACGATGGACTGGGCGCGGAAGAACTGCCCCAGGAGCACCTGCTTCACCTCGGCCTTCGAGCTCCCCGAGGGGCCGCGGAAGGCCTCCGCCACCTCCTCGGTGACGCCTGCGGGGTCGCGGCGCTCGGCGGCGGCCACGGCCCGGGCCACCAGCGCGCGGATCTCGTCCTCCGGCGTGGGCTCCGCGCGGGGCCACAGGCGGTAGACGCCCACGCCCACGAGCGCGGCCAGGGCGGCGCCCAGGAGCGCCCGCCGGTTCACTCGGGCTCCATCACCAGCTCGTCGGCGTCGAGGATCTCCACCGGCCGCATGGCCTCGCCGATCATCTTGAGCCGCCGATCGGACAGCCCGTCGAGGTAGTCGCGGAGCTTCGGGTGCTGCTTGAGCAACGTCTCGAAGGCCTGCCGCGAGAGCGTGGCGACGGCCGTCTTGCGGCTGGCCGCGACGGTGGCCGTGGCGCGCAGGCCCTTGAGCAGGGCGATCTCCCCGGCGATGTCGCCCTCTCGGAGGATCGACAGGCTCACCATGCCGCCGCCCGGGTCTTCTTTCTGCACCACGAGCTCGCCGGCCAGCACCAGCACCAGCGCCTGCACCGGCTCGCCCTCGGTGATGATCCGCTCGCCGGGCACCAGGGCCTTGAAGTCGAAGCGGGTGAGCAGCTCCACCCGCTCGCCCTCGGGCACGTGGGCGAAGAGCGGCGAGGTCGAGATGAGGTTCTTGGCCATGCGCTGCTGGGCGAAGGCGGCCAGCACCGCGGGCACCGAGGGGTAGGCGCGGGCGAGCTGGTTCAGGTCCTCGCGCTCGATCTCCAGCACGTCGCAGTCGGTGGCGGCGGTGACGGTGGAGGTGGGCGGCGCGCCGGTGAGCATGGAGATCTCTCCGAAGATCGACCCGCCGCCGAGGAAGGCGAGCGTCTTGGGCTGGCCCTCCACCAGGCGCGTCACCTCGGCCTTGCCCGCCACCAGCACGCGAATGCAGTCGCTGCTCTCGCCCTCGACGCAGATGGTCTCGCCCTCCTTGAGCTCGCGGTACTCGAGCAGCTCCACCAGGTCGACGAAGGCGTCGCGCTCGAGATCGGCGAAGAGCGGCAAGGGCGGCCGGGCCGAGGGGTCGGCCTGGGCCGAGTCGTCCACCGCCCCCAGCACGAGGATGGCCTGGTCGGACAGGTCGGAGCCCTGCAGCGTCATCAAGTCGGTGTCGGTCTTGCCGTCGTAGATGCTCTCGGGTGGCAGCGGGGGGGGCACCGCCGCCCTGCCGCCCACCACGCGGGCCGCGCGGGCGTGGATGCGCGCCAGCGTCTCGCGGATGCGCTTCTCGCGGGGGGCCAGCGGCAGCGCCTGCCGGCAGGCCACGATGCCCGAGAGCAGGTAGTCGCGCCTGAGCAGGCCCTCGGCGCACGCCTGGAGCACGGCCACCGCGCGCTCGTTCTCACCCAGCTTCGAGTAGCAGCGGGCCGCCAGCATGCGCGCCCGGTGGTCGGCCGGCTGCCGCCGCACCGCCTCGGCGAAGACGCCCAGCGCCCGCTCCCAGGCCCCGTCAGCCACGAAGTCCATCCCCAGCTCGCGCAACGACTGGCTCATGCTCTCTCGTCCTCGTCTCTCTTCGGTGGAGGCTGCGTCAGGGTGCCATGGCCGCGAGCTGGTTCCGCGCGCGCTCGTGCACGCTGGTGCCGGGGTCCGTGGCCCTGACCACGACGGTGAACTTGCGGATGGCCTCGCGGGGGTCGCGGTCACGCACCACGTAGGCCTCCTGGAAGAGGTCCTCGGCCTTCGCCGCCACGTCGTCGAGCCCCGTGCGCGCCTTGGAGTCGTCGGGGTCGAAGCGCACCGCGTCCTTGAACATCAGGAAGGCAGTGACGAGATCGTTGCGCAGCACCGCCTCGCGCCCCGCGGCGACGGCCGACTTCGCCAGCTTCTCCTCGAGCTCCAGGCCGTGCTTGTTCGCCTTGAGGCCGATCTGCCCGTAGGCCTGGTGGGCCTGGCGCAGCGGCTTGGCGGCCTGGGCGAGCTGCCCCTGGCGGAACTTCTTCACGCCCTCGTCGAAGTTGCGGCCAAACGAGGGGATGAGGCCCTGAAGCTTCTTCGCCCGCGCGTAGATGTCCTTGTCGGCGCGGAAGGCGTCCATCACCCGGGCGCACTCGCTGGCCGCGCGGTCCCACTCGCCGCCGGCGAACTTGCGCTCGACCACCACGAAGGCCTCCTGAATCTCCTGCTCCCGCTGGGCCTTCTTGCGCGCCGCCGAGGCGACCGCCGCGCGCGCGCCGTCCTTCGCCTCGAGCGCCCGCTGCTCCTCGAGCTCGCGCTCGAACTCGGCGATCTTCTGCGCCGGCGCGCTCTGCGCCTCCACGGGCAGCTCGATGAGGAGCCCCTTGGCCGCGTCGACTTCGCCCGCGGCGAGGAACTCGTCGATCTTCTCGAGCTTGTAGGCGAGCTCCAGGGTCTCGAGCTCCTGGCGCAGCTTCGCCTTCTTCTCGTCGGTCTTGATGCTGCCCTTGCCGGCGCGCTCGAGGGCCTTCTTCGCGTCCTCGAAGCGGCGAGCCTCCATGGCCGCCCGCGCCGCCTCGAGCTGCTCCTCGATGGCCAGCTCGCCCTGCGCCTGAGCCGACAGCTTGGTCCTGTCGATGCCCGGCTGGAGCCGCTCGGCCTCGGCGACCAGGGCCACGACGCGGGCGAAGTCTCCCTCGCGGGCGGCGTTGCGCGCCTCCTGCATCTTCGTCTCGGCGATGGCCTTGCCGGGGTCCACCGGCGCGGGCGGTGGCGGCCGCAGCGCGATGCCCACCAGGAAGATGAGGACCACCACCGCGAGGCCGCCGACGAGCCCGAGGCGCACCGGCCTGGGCAGCGCCTTGAACTTCGCGGCGAAGCCCCCGTCGCCGCCGGTCTGGCGGGCGGTGCGCACGGGCCGCGCGCGGGTGGCGCGCCTGGGCGCCTCGCCTTCCGGCGCGTCGCCCTCGGCCGCGTCGGGCTCGGCGTCGCCTTCCTCCGCGGTCGTCGCGCCGGGGCCCGGCTCGGCTGGCTTCTCGGCCGCGGCCTTCTTCTCAGCGTCCTTCTTCTCGGTGTCGTCGCGCAGCTTCTTGAAGGCCGCCACCTCGTCCACGAAGCGGAGCTTCGTCTTGCCGATGGAGATCTCGTCGCCGTGCTCGAGCTTCTTCTCGGCGACCTTGCTGCCGTTCACCTTGGTGCCGTTGCCCGAGCCCAGGTCGCGCAGGAGCACGCCGTCGTCACCGTGGATCAGCTCCACGTGGCGGCGGCTGACCGACTGATCGGACAGGAGGAAGTCGACCCCCGGGGTGCGGCCGATGACCATCCGCACGCCCTTGAGGCGCTTCTTCTTGCCGGCGTCGGGGCCAGCGACGATCTCCAGCTTGATCGGCGGGCCGGCGCGGGTGGCGTTGGCGTCGTCGGCGCCCTCGTCGTCGTCGTCGCCCGCCGCGGCCTCGTCGCCCGGCACGAGCGCCGGCAAGGCCTTGGTGCTCGAGCCCAGCTCCGGGTCGAGGGCGTCGAGCCCGTCGCCCTCGAGGCTCAGGTCGCCGGCGAGGCCCTCGTCCTCGTCCATGGCCTGGTAGTTGGCGCCGGTGCGGTAGGCGCCGCTGGCCTCGTCGCCGTACTCCGACTCGGTGCGGTACTCCTTGTCGTCCTTCACCTTGGCGCGGGGGCGCGGGGCCCGGGCCTGGGTGCGGTTCTCGCGCTCGGGGTCCTCGGCCGGCGCCTTGGCGCGGGCCTGGGTGCGGTTCTCCCGCTCCGGGTCGTCGACGACGACGGGGTTGGCCGCGCGGGCCTGGGTGCGATTCTCGCGCTCGGGGTCGCTCTCGAGCGCCCCGGTTCCACGCGAAACGGTCTTGCGAGGCGGTGCCATGAAGAGCGGAAAACTCTAGCAGGTCGCCCGGGGCCCCGTTGTTAGTGTTCGCACCATGTCCCACCATCCCCTCCTTCCCCTCCCCCTGGTCGAGCGGCTGCTGGCCGCCGGCATGGCGCGCGGCGCCGAGTTCGCGGAGGTCTACGTCGAGCGCAACGAATTCACCGCCGTCACCCTCGAGGAGGGCCAGGTCAAGAGCGCGCAGAACGGCCTCTCGCAGGGTGTCGGGGTGCGGGTCATCGCGGGGGCGAAGGTGGGCTACGCCTACTCCGATGATCTCGACGACGCGGCGCTCCTGCGGGCCGCGCGCACGGCCGCCTTCATCGCGCACGGCGGGGGCAGCAAGCAGGCCTACGACGTGCGCCGCACGCCGCTGCCCACCTTCTACCGGCTCGAGCAGCACCTCGCCGACGTCGACGTGGCGAAGAAGCGCGACCTCGTGGTGCGCGCGAACAAGGCCGCCCACGCCTACGACAAGCGGGTCAAGCAGGTGATGTGCACCTGGGCCGACTCCACCAAGCGCGTGCTGGTGGCCAACACCCAGGGCCGCCTCGCGGAGGACACGCAGGACCTGTGCCGCCTCTCGACGATGGTGGTGGCCGAGGGCGCCAGGCAGGAGCGGCGCAGCGGCTTCTTCGGCGGCGGCGGCCGGGTGCCCTTCGCGCACTTCGACTCCTTCAGCCCTGAGCACGTGGGGCGCGAGGCGGCGCGGCAGGCCATCGCGGGCCTGGGCGCGGTCGAGGCCGAGGCCGGCCAGCAGACGGTGGTGCTCGCGCCGGGCTGGAGCGGCATCCTGCTCCACGAGGCGGTGGGCCACGGGCTGGAGGCCGACTTCATTCGCAAGGGCACCTCGCTCTTCGCGGGCAAGCTGGGCCAGACGGTGGCCAGCGAGCTCGTCACCGTCATCGACGACGGCACCATGGCCAACGCGCGCGGCTCGCTGAACGTCGACGACGAGGGCAACCCCACGCAGTTCAAGGTGCTGATCGAGCGCGGCGAGCTGAAGGGGTACATGTACGACTCGCTCAACGCGAAGCTCATGGGGCAGCAGTCGACCGGGAGCGGGCGCCGCGAGTCGTTCAAGCACCTGCCGCTGCCGCGCATGACGAACACCTACCTGGCGCCGGGCGAGGACACCCCGGAGGACATCGTCAGATCGGTGAGCAAGGGCGTGTACTGCGCCAACTTCGGCGGCGGCCAGGTGGACATCACCAACGGCAACTTCGTGTTCGAGGTGAGCGAGGCCTACGAGATCAAGAAGGGCAAGCTGGGCCGGCCGCTCAAGGGCGTGACGCTCATCGGCGTGGGGCCCGAGGCGCTCAAGAACGTGACGCGCGTGGGCAACGACCCCCGGCCCGACCCGGGCATGGGCACCTGCGGCAAGGACGGGCAGAGCGTGCCGGTGGGCGTGGGGCTCCCCACGCTGCGCATCGACAACATGACGGTCGGCGGCACGAAGGTCGGAGGTAAGCGATGAGCGGCTACGAGGCGCTGGCGAAGAAGATCGTCCACCGCGCGCTGCAGCGCGGCGCGAAGGAGGCCGAGGTCTTCCTCCAGGTCGGCCGCACCGCCGACGTGCGCGTGCGCGACGGAGAGATCGAGGACCTCACCCAGGCAACCAGCAAGGGCCTGGGCCTGCGCGTGTTCGTCAAGCACCGCCAGGGCTTCGTGTGGACGAGCGACTTCACTCTCGCGGCCCTCGACACCCTGATCGACCGGGCCCTCGCGCTGGCGCAGATGTCGGCGCCCAACCCGCTCAACGGGCTCCCCGGCAAGGCGGAGCTCGGGCGCTTCCCGAAGGTGGGCCCGCTCTTCGACCCGCGCGTGGCGAAGCTGCCGCCGGACTGGAAGATCAAGGCCGCGCTCGAGATGGAGCGCGTCATCAAGGCGTGCGACCCGCGCATCAAGGCCATCGAGTCGATCTCGGCCGGCGAGTCGGTGAGCGAGGTGTACCTGGCCTCGAGCGCCGGCGTGCACGGCAGCTACGACGGCACGAGCGTGTACCTCTACGCCTCGCCGGTGGCGACGGACGGCCAGCAACTCCAGACAGGCTCCTGGTACGACGCGCAGCGCTTCCTCGAGGACCTCGCCTCGCCCGAGTCGGTGGCGAAGACGGCCGTGGCCCGCGCGGTGCGGCTGCTGGGCGCCCGGAAGGTCAAGTCGCAGCGGGTGCCGGTGGTGTTCGACCCCACGATGGCGGCGGGCTTCGTGGCGAGCATCGCGGGCGCGGCGAGCGGCGACGCGGTCTTCAAGAAGTCCTCGTTCCTCGCCCCGAAGCTGGGCCAGCGCGTGGGCCAGCAGCACCTCACCCTCGTCGATGACGGCGTGCGGCCCCGCGGGCTGGCGACCTCGCCCTTCGACGGCGAGGGCGTGCCCACGCGGCGCACGCCGATCATCGAGGGCGGCGTGCTGAAGGCCTTCCTCTACGACTCGTTCACCGCGCGGAAGGCGAAGACCAGGAGCACCGGCAACGCCTCGCGCGGCTACCAGAGCCTGCCGGGCATCGGCTTCAACAACCTCGTGCTCGAGCCGGGCCAGCGTACGCCCGAGCAGCTGATCAAGGACCTCCCCACCGGCTTCTACGTGACGACCATGCTGGGCCGCGGCGCGAACACCGTGACCGGTGAGTACTCGCGCGGCGCCAACGGGCTGTGGATCGAGAACGGCGAGCTCACGCGGCCGGTGCAGGAGGTGACGGTGGCCGGCAACCTGGTGGACATGCTCGAGCAGCTCGACGAGATCGGCTCCGACCTCACCTTCCACGGCTCCACCGGGGCCGCGACCATTCGCTTCAGGGAGCTGACCGTCTCGGGGGAGTGACGCCATGGCGACGAAGAGGACGGTGAAGAAGCCGAAGAAGGCGCGGCGCAAGAAGGTCGCTGCGGGCTCGCGGGGCCTGGGCGCGAAGGAGCTGGCGACGTCGCTTGACGGGCTCGAACTGGCGAGGCTCGTGGAGCAGGACGGCGGCACCGTCGTGGGCCACTACAAGGAGCCGCTGGGCGGCCACCACGTGGTGTTGGCGGCCCTGCCCATCGACCTGGTGAAGCCGACGCCCTACCAGCGCGACCGGAGCGAGGCGCACGTGAAGAAGCTGGCGGACGCCATGGAGCGCGTCGGCCGCTTCCTCGACCCCATCATCGCCGTGCGCAAGGACGGCACGTACTGGACGCCCAACGGCAACCACCGCCTCGGCGCGGCGACGCTGCTGGGCCTCAAGTCCATCGTGGCGCTGGTGCTGCCCGAGGAGGACGTGGCCTTTCAGATCCTCGCGCTCAACACCGAGAAGGCGCACAACCTCAAGGAGCGCTCGCTGGAGGTCATCCGCATGGTCCGCGGGCTCGTGGGCGCGAAGGCCGGCAACGAGAGCGACTTCATCTCCTTCCTCGAGGAGCCGCACTTCATCACCTTCGGCGCCGCCTACGAGAAGCGGCCGCGCTACCCGGCCGGCGCGTACTCGCCCGTGGTCAAGCGCCTCGAGGCCTTCCTCGAGGAGCCGCTCGAAGACGCGCTGCGAACGCGCGAGGCCCGCGCCGACCTGCTGCTCGCCTGGGACGACGAGGTGGTGCGCGTGGTGGACGCGCTGAAGGAAAAGGGGCTCCAGTCGCCGTACTTGAAGAACTACGTGGTGGCTCGGGTGAACTTCCTGCGCTTCAAGAAGAGCGGCGAGTTCGAGTTCGACGAGACCGTGCAGCAGATGATCGACGCCACGAAGAAGATCGACCCGGGCAAGGTGAAGAAGGAAGACCTGGCGAAGATGGGCGGCGCGCCGGCCGAGGCTGAAGACTGACGTCACCCGCTGCCGCCCTCGGGCCCGCTGCGTGGTAGCCTTCGGCCCAGTGTCCGTCGCTCGCACAGTCTCGCTGTCCCTGCGTCATCTCGTGCTGGTGGGCGCGCTCGTCTCGGCCTGCGGGAACACGACCCCGGCACCGGGCCTTGGCCCCGAAGACTGCACCAACCAGCGCGACGACAACGGCGACGGGAAGATCGACTGCCTCGATCCCCAGTGCTTCCAGCACGAGCGCTGCGCCCTGAAGCCCGAGCGCTGTGACAACGCCCTCGACGACAACGGCGACGGGCTCGTCGACTGCGCCGACCCGCTCTGCGAGGGACAGCCCTGCGGCGCGGCGTGCCTCTGCCTCGGGGGTGAGCGCACCACGCCCGGCTCTGGCGGCGGTGGCGGCACCACGGGCGGCGGTGGCGGCACCACGGGCGGCGGTGGCGGCACCACGGGCGGCGGCGGTGGCACCACGGGCGGCGGCGGCGGCGCGGCCACCGAGACGAACTGCGCCGACAACCTGGACAACGACGGCGACAACCTCACCGACTGCGACGACCCCGACTGCGTGGGGCGCTCCTGCGGCATGGGCTGTGTCTGCGCGCTCAACCGAAAGACCGAGGTCGCCTGCACCGACGGCGCTGACAACGACGGCGACACACAGGTGGACTGCGCCGACAGCGACTGCGTGGGCGTCGGCACCGAGGTGTGCAACGACGGCCTCGACAACACCTGCGACCGGGCCATCGACTGCGGCGACCCGAAGTGCTCGACCTCGCCTCAGTGCGCCGGCCTCGCCGACGGCAAGCCCTGCCTGTCCGACTCGCACTGCGCGGGCGGCAAGTGCCTCACCGAGGCGGCCTTCGGCGTCCCCAACGGCATGTGCGCCAACGCGGCGACCTGCACGGTGGGCACGAACGTCGGCTGCAACGGCGGCATCTGCCTGACCGGCTCTGCGATGAACAACTGCTGGCCGCGCTGCACCGGCACGGGGGTCAGCGGCGCTGGCGCCTGCCGAGCCGGCTTCATCTGCCTCGACCCCGACAGCAACACCAGCAACGGCAACAACTACTGCAGCATCGGCTGCAGCGCCGACTCGGAGTGTGCGGGGAGCGGCTCCGGGTACGGCTGCAACCCCTGGAGCAAGCGGTGCGGCGTCAAGGACCGGGGCCTCGGAAAGTACGGCGCCGCGTGTACCAGCCACGCCAACTGCGAGACGAACTCCTGCCTCACCGGCCCCAACTCCCCCGGCGGCTACTGCGTCGGGCCCTGCCGCGGCGACACGCGCAACTGCGCCACCGGCGGCCTGTGCCGCTTCGACGCCTCCTACGGCGACAACTGGGGCCTGTGCTACCAGGCCTGCACCACCACCTCGAACTGCCGCACGAGCGAGAACTACAAGTGCTGGGGGCCCTCCAGTGATCCCTTCGGCACCTGCACCTGCCTCCCTTCGGGCAACGCGTGCAACGTCAACAGCGACTGCTGCTCGGGGAGCTGCAGCGGCGTCTTCTTCCCCTCCTGCGACTGACGAGGCCTTACGTGAGCTCCACCGTCCTGGTCGTCGACGACGACCGCGCCAACCTCGAGTCGGTCTGCCGCATCTTCCAGAAGGAGGGCGTCTCGACCTTGAGCGCGCACGACGGGCAGGAGGCGCTCGAGCACCTGCGCAAGCCCGAGGTGGGCATCGTGGTGACCGACCTCATGATGCCCGGGGTCGACGGCCAGGCGCTCCTGCGCGCCTCGCGGGCCATGCGCCCCGACGTCGAGGTGGTGCTCATGACGGCCTACGCCACCGTCGAGACGGCCGTCTCGGCGATGCGCGACGGCGCCTACGACTTCATCACCAAGCCCCTCAAGCGGCACTCGCTGGTGAAGGCCGTGCAGAAGGCCATGGAGAAGCAGGCGCTCGTCGCCGAGAACCGCGACCTGAAGGCCCGGCTCGCCGCGCTCGGGCCGCGCTCGCTCGTGGGCCAGTCGCCAGCCTTCCGCGCCTTCATGGACCTGCTGCAGCAGGCCGCGCCCACCACCGCCACGGTGCTGCTGCTGGGCGAGTCGGGCACCGGCAAGGAGCTCGCGGCGCGCTTCATTCACGAGGCGAGCCCCCGCGCGAAGGCGCCCTTCGTGGCGGTGAACTGCGCGGCGCTCCCCGAGTCGCTGCTGGAGGGCGAGCTCTTCGGCCACGAGAAGGGGGCCTTCACCGGCGCCATCGCGCGCAAGGAGGGCCGCTTCGAGCGCGCCCACGGCGGCACCATCTTCCTCGACGAGGTGGGCGAGATGAGCCCCTCGGCGCAGGTGACGCTCTTGCGCGTGCTG
>CAYUZK010000149.1:0-15825 GCA_964449625.1 uncultured Archangium sp. | reverse complement strand
ACCAGCCGGTTGTACATGCGCAGGAGCACCGCCGTGCCGCAGGGGTTGATGGCCGCGCCCGTGAGGGGCCGGTCGGTCGCCGAGGGCACCGTCAGCGTGGCCACGGGCGCGAGGGTCGCCGCGCCGTCCGACGGGAGCGGCAGCGGGAAGCGGTAGACCTGGCTGGGGCCCACGTCTACCTTGGTGACGAGGTAGAGCCGACCGGTCACCGGGTGGGCGAACAGGGCCTCGGCGTTGTGCATCGCGCCGCCCGGGTACTGGAAGGGCACCCGCTCGAAGCTGACGTTCCGCGTGCCGCCCTGCCCCACGAGGGGCTCAGCGACGACGTAGAGCGCGTAGTCGGTGCGCACCCGGCGGTTGTCACCGATGTCGCCGAGGTAGAGGCAGGTGCCGGCGGCGCAGGGGCCCAGGGCCATGTCCTCCCAGTCGCGCGCCGTGGCGCCCGGCAGCTCGTAGGTCTCGAGCACCGCGCCCGTCGTCGAGAGCGCGAAGAAGCGGGCCGTGTCGCCCGAGTCGTTGTGGGCGAAGAAGACGCCGGGCTGAGCGCGGCTCGCCACGAGCCCCGAGAGCTCGACCAGCGGCGCCTCGATGAGGCCCAGGTTGCGCGGGTTGCCCCACAGCTCGCAGCCGCACGAGGGGCCGGCGTCGGGCGTCACGCCGCCGTCGGGCAGGGCGACGTCGCCGTCGGGCGTCATCACCAGGGGCCGAGGGGCGCAGGCCAGGAGCAGGAGGCACGCGGCGGCAGAGAGCAGCTTCACGGGGCCCATCGTGCCCGAGGGCCCGCGGCCCCCGCCAGCGAGGAGTGCGGCGTCGTCAGGGCGTGCCGGTGCACGACGGGTCGCCGGGCACCTTGCGCATCTCGGTGAGGAACTTCTCGGGCGGCAGGAAGCCCGTCACCCGCGGCGCCTTGAGCACCTCGCCGCGCGAGTCGATGAAGGCCACCGTGGGCAGCCCCTGCACGCCGAAGCGCTCGTAGAGCGCCTCGAGCACCGCGTGGTCCTCGGTGCCGTCCACCTTCACGCTGACGAAGCGCTCCGCCTCGGCGAGCACGTCCTTCGCGACGTAGGTGTGCTGATCGAGCTCCTTGCAGGCCGCGCACCAGTCGGCGAAGAAGTCGATCATCACCGGCTTGCAGGTGTGCTTCGCGCGCGCCAGCACCGCCTCGAAGGGGTCGACCGACTTCGCCGTGTCGGCGCGGAAGGTGAGCGCCCACTGCACCTCGCCCTCGTGGCCCTCGCCGGGCTGACCGCCGCCGGGGCCAACGGGGGCCGCCATGCGCACGAGGAAGGCGACGAGCAGCGCCGCCACGCCGAGGCCCTTGGGCAGCCACTGCCGCCCCTCCTTGAAGGAGAGGTGCACGGCGCCCAGCACCACGCCCACGAAGGCGAGGCCCGCGGCGAGCGCCACCGCGCCCACCCGCCCCAGGCTGTCCGCCACCTGCTGCACGAGGCCCCCGAAGGACGAGAAGCCGTCGCGCAGGTAGGCCACGGCCAGCGCGAGGAGCGCGATGCCGAAGAAGCTCTTGACCCACTCCATCCACACGCCGCTCTTGGGGAGCTGCACGGTGAAGACGCCGATGAGGAAGAAGGGCACGCCGATGCCCAGCGCGTAGGTGAAGAGGAGCAGGCCGCCCAGCACCGGGTCGCGCGTCTGGGAGACCCAGGTGAGCACGCCCGTCAGCACCGGGCCGGTGCACGGCGCCGCGAGGAAGCCCGCCACGCTCCCCATGAGGAAGGCGCCCGCCAGGCCGCCGCCGCCGACGGTGCCCAGCTTCGAGGCGAGGCCCGAGGGCACGGCGAGCTCGAAGGCGCCGAACATCGAGGTGGCCAGGACGACCATGAAGAGCGCCAGGGCCACCACCACCCAGGTGTTGCCCAGCACCGAGCCGAAGGCCCGCCCCGAGAGCGCCGCGAAGACTCCGAGGGCGCTGAACACCACGCCCATGCCCACCACGTAGGCCGACGTCAGCACCAGCGCGCGCCCGCGCGAGTCGGCCTGCCGCGCGCCGAACACGCCCACCGTGATGGGGATGAGCGGGTACACGCACGGCGTCAGCGAGGTGAGGAAGCCGCCGACGAAGATGACGCCCGCGGCGACCCACAGGCTCCCCGACGCGAGGAAGGACGAGGCGTCGAGCGACGAGGTCGGCCCGGTGGGGATGAGGTTGGGGATGAAGACCAGGCCCACCGCGGCCAGCACCGAGAGACCCAGCAACGTCGTGCGCTTCATGTCGCGCTCACTATGCGTCGCAGGCCCCCCCTGTTTCTCGGGAAAATGGAGCCTCCCGAGAAGCCTCTGGAATCACTGGGGCTTCTTGACGTCGAGGCCCGCGCTCCGGGCGAGCCCCAGCACGCCCTCCACCGCGGCGGCGATGTAGCCGAAGGGGTTGGCGCCATCGACGGCGGTGACGTGCACCTCGCCCATCTGCTGCTGGAAGGCGGCGGCGAGCTCCGGGAGCTTGTTGGCGATGGCCAGCTGGATCACCTCCGGCGAGAGCGTGTTCTCGATCTGCCGCAGGCGCGCGGCGCGGTCGAGCTCCTGCGTGCCGAGCAGCTCCTGCTTCTGCACCTCGAGGGCCACGGTGCGCACCTCGAGCTCCGTGAGCGCGCGCTTCACGTCGGCGGCCTCGGCCTGGGCGCGGAGGAGCTCCGCCTCCTGCTGCTTCTCCTGCACGCGGGCCTGGTGCCGGGCCAGCTCCGCTTGAGCCTCGAGCTGGGCGGCCTCCATCTCGGCGCGGAGGCGCTCGTGCTGGAGCTGCACCTCGGCGTTGAGCTTGTGCAGCGCCTGCCGCTGCTCGGCCTGCGCCTTCTCCTGCACCGCCGCCTCCTCGGCGAGCTGTCGGCGCTGACGCACCTCCTGCTCGGCGGTGATCTTCTGGAGCTGGTACTCGCGCTCGGCCGCGAGCTGCGCCGCCTTGTTCTCCCGCTCCTGGCCCAGGCGCGAGGCCTCGACCCGCGCGTCGGAGGCGAGCTTCTCGAGCCGCGCCTCTTCTTCTGCGACCTGCTTCTGCCGGCGCAGCTCGGTGGCCGCGGCGACCTTCGCCAGCTCGAGCTGCCGCTCGGTGGACATCTCGTCGGTGCGCACCGCGCGCTCCTTCGAGAGCTCTGCCTCGCGGGCCATGCGCTCCTGGTCGAGGCGGAAGCGCGCCTGCATGTTGGCGAAGACCTGCCCCGAGAGCACGCGCACGTCCTGGATCTCGATGGTGTCCACCACCACGCCCCAGCCGCGATCGGTGGCGTCTTCGACCCGACCGTGGCCCGACACCACCGGGGCGATCTCGCGCACGAGCTCCGACGAGAGGGCCTCCTTGCGCCGCGTGAGGCACTCCTCGATGGTGAGGTTGGCGATCAGCCGCCGCGAGGCGCCGACGCACATCTCCTCCATCATCTCGGCGAGCTTCTCCTGCGCCCGCTCGGGGAAGCTGAAGTTCAGCATGCGCGAGGCGATCAGCGGCTCGGCGATGCGGTACACGGCGATGCCCGTCACCCGCACGCCCACCTTCTCGGCGGTGATCTGATCGGCGACGAAGTGCAGCCGCTGCACCGTGGTGGGCACGATCGACACTGAGTCCCACGGCCACTTGAAGACGGTCGCGCCCTGCCCGGCCGACAGCACGTTGCCGCCGCGCATGCGAATGAGGAACTCGCTGGGCTTCGCCGCCAGCCAGCCCCACCGCTTCGTCTTCTCCGGGTCTTCTTCCGGCTTCCCCCGGCGCCAGCCCTCGGCGTAGCGAGGCGCTTCAGGCGACGGGAGCGGGAGCTGCGCGGGTCGGGTCATGCCGCGCTGCCGAAGCGAGCGACGTGCCGCGCCTCAGGTGCTTGATCTTCCACGGGGAGCGCCCCAGCCTGGACCGCGCCGCACCATTTCGAGCCGCGCCAGGCTGGCCATCTTGAGAATCGTTCTCAATTTGCCAGCCAACCCCATGGAATTGCTGAAAGTGGACTTGACGAGTCCATGATGAACTCGTTAGTGACCAGACATATCGGACCTCTCCGGTCCACATTGCCACAAGGGCCCTGCCGACATGCTCAAGCTGCCCATCTACATGGACTACCACGCGACCACGCCGATGGACCCGCGCGTGCTCGAGGCCATGAAGCCGTACTTCGTAGAGGACTTCGGGAACGCGGCCTCGCGCAACCACGCCTTCGGCTGGAAGGCCGAGGCGGCCGTCGAGAAGGCGCGCAAGCAGATCGCCAGCCTCATCGGCGCCTCCGACAAGGAGATCGTCTTCACCTCCGGCGCGACCGAGTCGAACAACCTGGCGCTCAAGGGCGTGGTCGAGTTCTACAAGGACAAGGGCGACCACATCATCACGCTGCAGACCGAGCACAAGGCGGTGCTCGACACCTGCAAGCGCCTCGAGCGGCAGCGCCAGGAGCGCCTCGACGAGCTCAAGGTGCAGCGGCTCATGGAGCTGACCGGCCAGGACGTCAACCTCGAGGACCTCGCGACGCTGGAGATCAAGCACGGCCTCGATCAGGACCCCGTGCTGCGGCGGTGGGTCGACAAGCTCCGCGTCGGCGCGCGCGTCACCTACCTCAAGCCGAAGCCCGACGGCCTGGTGGATCTCGAGGAGCTCCGCGCGGCCATCACCGATCGCACCATCCTCGTGTCGGTGATGCTCGCCAACAACGAGATCGGCGTCGTGCAGCCCGTCGCGGAGATCGGCGCGCTCTGCCGCGAGAAGGGCGTGCTCTTCCACACCGACGCGGTGCAGGGCATGGGCAAGGTGCCCTTCACCGTCGAGGCGGCGAAGGCCGATCTGGTGTCGATCACCGCGCACAAGATGTACGGCCCCAAGGGCGTGGGCGCGCTCTACGTGCGCCGCAAGCCGCGCGTGCGCCTGCGCGAGCAGATGGACGGCGGCGGCCACGAGCGCGGCATGCGCTCGGGCACCCTGAACGTCGCCGGCATCGTCGGCTTCGGCGCGGCGGCCGAGCTCGCGCAGCAGGAGCTGGCCACCGAGGCGGCGCGCCTGGCCGGGCTCCGCGACCGGCTGTGGAAGGGCCTCTCGGCGAAGCTCGACTACCTCACCATCAACGGCAACATGACCGCGCGGCTGCCGGGCAACTTGAACGTGTCCTTCGCCTTCGCCGAGGGCGAGGCCCTGATGATGGCCATCAAGGACGTCGCCGTGTCCTCCGGCTCCGCCTGCACCTCCGCTTCGCTCGAGCCCTCCTACGTGCTGCGCGCGCTCGGCGTCGAGGAAGAGCTCGCGCACAGCTCCATTCGCTTCGGGCTCGGCCGCTTCAGCACCGAGGAGGAGGTGGACTACGTGATCGACCTCGTCATCCGCGCGGTCACCAAGCTGCGCGACATGAGCCCGCTCTACGAGATGGCCAAAGAGGGCATCGACCTCAAGTCCATCGAGTGGAAGGCCCACTGACCCACCCTTTCCAAGGAGTACTCCGCCATGGCCTACAGCGACAAAGTCATCGAACACTTCGAGCACAGCAAGAACGTCGGCACGCTCGACAAGAACGACCCCAACGTCGGCACCGGGCTGGTGGGCGCGCCCGCCTGCGGTGACGTGATGCGCCTGCAGCTCAAGATCAGCGACGAGGGCGTCATTCAGGACGCCAGGTTCAAGACCTTCGGCTGCGGCTCGGCCATCGCCTCGAGCTCGCTCGTCACCGAGTGGGTGAAGGGCAAGACGATGGAGGAGGCGGTGAAGATCACCAACAAGGAGATCGCCCAGGAGCTCTCGCTCCCCCCGGTGAAGATCCACTGCTCGGTGCTCGCCGAGGACGCCATCAAGGCCGCCATCGAGGACTTCCGCGCCAAGCGGGCCCAGCGCGCCGGGGCGCCCGCCGAGGTGCAGCCCGCGGCCGCCAAGGAGGCCTGAGCCATGACCGAGGCCGTCCCCCAGGCGTCTACCACCCCGCCGCTGAGCACCGGGAAGCCGGCGTCGAAGGGCATCGGCCTGACCGACGGGGCCGTGGTGCGGCTCAAGGTGCTGCTCGCCGAGCGCAACACGCCCGAGGCGGGCCTGCGCATCGCCGTGAAGGGCGGCGGCTGCAGCGGCCTCGCGTACCACATGGAGTGGGCCGAGAAGCCCCGCGAGCGCGACAAGGTCTTCGAGCGCGAGGGCGTGCGTGTGTTCATCGACCCGAAGAGCTTCCTCTACCTCATGGGCACCGAGCTGGTGTTCGAGGAGGGCCTGCTCGCCTCGGGCTTCAAGCTCCAGAACCCCAACGTGAAGGCCGCCTGCGGCTGCGGCGACTCCTTCACCGTGTGACGCCGTGACGCACTTCGAGCTCTTCGGCCTCCCCGCCTCGGTGGACCTCGACGTGAAGGCCCTCGAGCAGCAGCACCGCGAGCTCTCGCTCTCGGCGCACCCTGACCGCCTGCCGGCCGACGCCGACGCGCGGGCCCGCCGGCTGGCCGCCGAGCGCACCGCCGCCTTGAACGAGGGCGTGAAGGTGCTGCGCGACCCGGCCCGGCGCGCCTTCTACCTGCTCGAGCTCAAGGGCGTGAAGCTCGACACCGAGCAGGCCGCCGCGCAGCTCAAGATGCCGCTGCCGTTCCTCGAGGAGATCATGGAGCGCCGCGAGGCCCTCGAGGCGCTCAAGGGCCGCCGCGAGCTCGATGGGGCCCGCGCCCTGGCCGTCGAGATCCAGTCACACCACGCCGCCGCGCTCGACGAGGCCCAGCGGGCCCTGCGCGCTGACGACGTGCCCACCGCCGCGCAGGCCCTGGGCCGCGTTCGCTACTACTCGCGCTTCCTCGAAGAGGTCGACGCGTTCGAAGAGGAGCTGCTCTCGTGAAGGGCTTTCTGCAGATCCACGACCCGCTCAAGCCGAAGGGCCACGTCGTGGGCATCGATCTGGGCACCACGAACTCGCTCATCGCCTCGGTGATCGGCGGCACGCCGAAGTGCCTGCCGGCCGATGAAGGGGGCGACCTGCTCCTGCCCTCGGTGGTGCACTACGCGCAGAACGGGAGCGTGGTGGTGGGCCGCTGGGCGCAGGCGGTGCTCGCCGCGCACCCCACCGACACCATCAAGTCGGTGAAGCGCTTCATGGGCAAGTCGCCCGGCGACGTCGAGACCACGAAGCTCGGCGCCTACCAGTTCGCCCCGGGCAAGAGCGTGGTGCGCTTTCAGGTGGCTGGCGGCCAGCCGGTGACGCCCATCGAGGTGTCGGGCGAGATCCTCCGGCAGCTCAAGCGCCGCGCGGAGTCGTACTTCGCCGGCAAGGTGGAGCAGGCCGTCATCACCGTGCCCGCCTACTTCGACGACGCCCAGCGGCAGGCCACCCGCGATGCCGGGCGCCTGGCTGGGCTCGAGGTGCTGCGCCTGCTCAACGAGCCGACCGCGGCCGCGCTCGCCTACGGCCTCGAGAAGGGCGTGCAGGGCTGCTACGCCGTCTTCGATCTCGGCGGCGGCACCTTCGACGTCTCGATCCTCGAGCTGGTAGACGGCGTGTTCCAGGTGAAGTCCGTCGGCGGCGACTCGGCCCTCGGCGGCGACGACTTCGATCGCGCCATCGTGCAGCGGGTGCTCGACGCGCGTGGCCTCACGCAGCCTTCGCCGACGCAGGTGGCCACGCTGCTGCAGCTCGCGCGCGCCGCCAAGGAGGGCCTCACCACCGCCGAGGCGGCCCGCTTCGACTTCGAGGGCCAGCCCTTCGAGCTCACCCGGGCGCAGTTCGAGAGCTGGGTGCAGCCGCTCCTGCAGAAGACGGGCGCCTCGGTGCGCCGCGCCCTCAAGGACGCCGGCGTCACCCCGGCCGAGGTGAAGGGCGTGGTGCTCGTCGGCGGCTCGACCCGCGTGCCGGCCGTGCGCCGCCACGTCGCCGAGCTCTTCGGCCAGGAGCCGCTCTCGGACATCGACCCCGACCAGGTCGTCGCCCTCGGCGCCGCCGTGCAGGCCGACCTCCTCACCAACGACGAGCGCAAGGACGAGGTGCTGCTCCTCGACGTCATCCCCCTGTCGCTGGGGCTGGAGACCATGGGCGGCGTGGTCGAGAAGCTGATCCCCAGGAACTCCCCCATTCCCATGGCCCAGGGGCAGCTGTTCACCACCTTCCAGGATGGCCAGACGGGCATGGACATCCACGTGGTGCAGGGCGAGCGCGAGCTGGTGCAGGACAACCGCTCGCTGGCGCGCTTCCGGCTCTCGGGCATACCGCCGCTGGCCGCGGGCATGGGCCGGGTGCAGGTCACCTTCCGGGTAGACGCCGACGGCATCCTCTCGGTGTCGGCGAAGGAGGAGACCACCGGCGTCGAGCAGCAGATCACCGTCAAGCCCACGCACGGGCTGTCCGACGAGGAGATCGAGCAGATGCTCCTCGACTCCATCGATCACGCCGAGGACGACATGCAGCGGCGCCTGCTCGCGGAGCAGCGCGTCGAGGCCCGGCGGCTCCTCCTCGACGCGGCCAAGCAGCTCAAGGAGAACGGCGACCTGCTCACTGCCGACGAGCGCGCGCAGCTCGAGCTGGGCCTGGCCCGGCTCGAGGGGCTCACCCAGAGCGAGCAGGATCACGATCTGCTCAAGGCCGCCATCGGCGAGGTCGACGGGCTCGCCCGGCCCTTCGTCGAGCGCATCATGGACCGGGCCATCGGCAAGGCCGCCGTCGGCCACCGCGTGGAGGACTTCTGATGCCGCGCGTCACCTTCCGCAGCCCGCTCCAGGAGCTCGTCGTCGAGGTCCCCGAGGGGACGACGGTGCTCGACGCGGCGGAGACCGTCGGCGCCCACGTCGGCCACTCCTGCGGCGGCGTCTGCGCCTGCTCCACCTGCCACGTGTGGGTGCGCAAGGGCCTCGAGACCCTCTCGGAGCAGGACGACATGGAGATGGATCGCCTCGATCTGGCCTACGACGTGAAGCCCGCGTCGCGGCTCGCCTGCCAGGCGAAGGTCGCCGGGGCCGACGTCGACGTGTGGATCACCGAGGAGTCGCTCAAGGCGTGGATGGACGAGAACCCCGACGCCCGCCGCGCCCTCGAGGCCGAGGGGAAGTGGCCGCCGAAGAAGTTCTCGTGAGGCGTCAGGGGGCTCCGGCGGATACGTCGTTGACACCCGCGGCCTCGGCACATAGAAGCGCCGCGCCTTCGCCCAGGTGGCGGAATTGGTAGACGCGCTAGATTCAGGGTCTAGTGCTGGCAACAGCGTGGAGGTTCGAGTCCTCTCCTGGGCACAAGGGGGAGCCGGTGAAAGCCGGTTCCCCCGTTTCATTTCTGCCGCCATGCGCCCGCTCCTCGCTCTCCTCCTCGTCGTCACCGCCTGCGTCGAGCCGGCCGAAGATCCCGTGGGGGCGATCACCCCGCTCGCGGTCGAGCTGGTCGCCGACAACTGCGTGCCTGCGCGCCCCAGCGGTGACGGGGGCCTCCAGTTCTTCGCCGTCCTGCGTGACGGTGGGTTCGCCTTCACCGTGAGCCAGCAGCTCCAGTTCGGGCCCCTGCGCGACGGCGGTGTCCTCGAGAGCGTGCAGCGGCAGAACTTCCCCACCGAGGCCAGTAGCACGGTCGCGGTCGGCCCGGGCCCCGGCTGCCAGGGCACCCTGACCCGCTGGCTCGCGGTGGACGGCGGGCTCGAACTCGCCCAGTTGTGGCCGAGCGCCGAGAGCTGCCCAGAGGGCCCGGCGTGGCTGCCGCAGCGCGCCTGCTCCACCACGCGGCGCTATCGCTTCGGCGAGGGTGAGGCCTGCCCGTCGAGCTGCGTGCGGATCTCGGAGGCGCCCGAGGTGCGCTGCGACTGCGCGGCGCGCTGAAGCGGCTCGCCCCGGCCTGCTGCTAGCCTCATGCTCGTGCCCTACCTCCGCCTGACGCCGCTGCCGGGAACGGTGCCGTCGCTCGTGAAGGGCGGCGTGCTGGCCGCCGATGGCACCGTGCGCGCGCCGCTCGTCGATCGCCCGCTGCTCCTCGGGCGCGGGGGCCACTGCGATCTCGTCGCGGCGTCCGGCAGGGTGGCTCGCGAAGACACCGTGTTCGAGCCCAGCCCAGAGGGCTGGGTGGCGCGGAACCTCGGCCGCAACCAGGGCATGCGCGTCAACGGGAAGCCCGCGCAGCGCGCGCTCCTTCACGACGGAGACGTCATCTTCCTCTTCGGCGTCGCCTTCACCTTCGTCGACGGCGACCCCGAAGCCGCCGCGTCACCTCCCGGGTGACCCCAGTCAGAGCGCGTCGAGCCAGGCCGTGAGCGTCGGTGGCCGCTGCGCGTCGCCCTGGAGGCCCGGCGCCGGCGCCACGGGCAACGCGAGGAGGCCTCTGGCGGCGTAGGCGTCGAGCAGCGCGGCCCGGGCGGCCTCGTCCGGCGCGAAGAGGATCGCCCCGTCTCCGCCCCCCGCCCCGCTCTGCTTGCCCACGCAGCCGAAGGTCGCCCCCAGGGCCAGCGTGCGCTCGAGCCGCTCGCTCCGCGTGGCCGTCACGCCCGCGAGCAGCGCCTGCAGGCCCGCGCAGGCCTCGCGGAGTCCGGGGAAGTCGCCGCGCATGAGCCCGTGCTCCAGCTCGAGCCCCAGCGCGTCGGACTCGGTGACGAAGCGCGCGCGCGCGGCCTCGTCGAGCTGCCGCTCGGCGGCCCCGATGAGCCCCGGGGTCGACGCGGCCTCTCCGCTGAAGGCGTACAGCATCGGGAACACCGGGCTCCCCAGGCGCAGCACCTCGACGGGCGCCGCCTCGTGCAGGGCCGCGATGAGGCCGCCCGTGCGCGACGTCTCGAGGAGCTTCTTCACCTCGTAGCGCCGGTAGCGGAGGACGCCGCCCGCGAAGCAGCTCGCCACGTCGCCCCCGCTGCCCTTGCCGCCCTGTGCGTCGGCGTGGGCCACCAGCGCCAGCTTGAGCGTGTCGAAGGACGCGCCGAGCGCCAGGCGCGCGGCCTCGGTCGCCAGCACCGCGGCGCGGGCGCTGCTCCCCAGGCCCAGCTTGTGCCCGCTCACCAGCGCCGACGGCTCGAAGGCGATGGAGAAGCCGGGCCCGTCGCGCCCGACGACGCGCAGCGCGAGATCGATGGCCGTCGCCACGAAGCGCGAGCCCTCTCCGACGTCGCCGTCCCACCGCACGCCCGCCGGCGTGGCCTGACCGGAGGTGCGCCCGCCGGCCAGCACGAGGTCCACCCGGCGGTCCTCGCGGGGCCGCACCGCGACCCGCGCACGCGGCTCGACGGCCACCAGGCGCGCGACGCCGCCCCACAGCACCGCGTACTCACCCGCGAGGAAGAGCTTCCCGGGAGCCGAGAGCGCGCGATCCACCTGGGGTCACTTCCAGCCCATGGCCACCGCGACCCGCGCGGCGTAGCGGGCGTTGTTCTCGAGGAGCGCGAGGTTGGCCGAGAGGCTCTTCCCCTTGGTGCGCTTCGCCAGCTCGCCCAGGAGGAAGGGCGTCACCGCCTTGCCCTCGATCGACTGTCGCTTCGCGAGGGCCAGGGCCGCGGCGAGGTGCTTCTCGACCTCGGCGCGCTTGAGCGCCGTCTTCGCGGGCGGGGGCACGGCCAGCACCAGCCCGCCCTGACCGAGATCGCGCCGCGCGCGCACCAGCTCGGCCGCCTCCGCGGGCGTGTCCACCCGGTGCTCCAGGGTGAGCCCCGTCTCGCGCGTGTAGAAGCCAGGCAGCTCGCTGGTGCCCACGCCCACCACGGGCACCGCGAGCGTCTCGAGCAGCTCCATGGTGCGCGGCAGGTCGAGCACCGACTTGGCGCCGGCGCAGATCACCGCCACCGGCCAGCGGGCGATGGCCGGCAGGTCCTGCGAGATGTCGAGGTGCTGCTCGACGCCCCGGTGCACCCCGCCGAGCCCGCCGGTGGCGAAGAAGTGAATGCCCGCGGCGGCCGCCATCTCGCAGGTGGCGCTCACCGTCGTGCCGCCGGTCGCGCGCCGCGCCACGGCCACGGCCAGGTCGCGCGAGCCGATCTTCATCAGCTTCTTGCCGGTGGCCAGGCGCTCCGTCTGGGCCTCGTCGAGGCCCACGCAGAGCACGCCCTCGATGACCGCCATCGCCGCGGGCACCGCGCCCTCGTCCCGAATCGCCGCCTCGCAGCGCTGGGCAGCCTCCAGGTTGTGCGGGTACGGCAGCCCCTGGGCCAGCACCGACGTCTCGAGCGCCACGAGCGGCTTGAGCGTGCGTCGCGCGGCGGCGACCTCCAGCGAGTACACGAGCTTCACGAGCGTTTTTTCTCCACCACCAGGTTGAACTCCTCGATCTTCTTGTCGAGCGTCGGGCGGCTGATGCCCAGCGCCGCCGCCGCGCGGATCTTCTTGCCGTTGGCCGTCCGCAGAGCCTCGCTGATGGCGTCGCGCTCGAGCCGCGAGATGCGCTCGGCCAGCGTCCGCGGCCGCACCTCGACGCCCTCCTGGAGCTCCGGCGGGAGCTGCAGCGCCGTCACCTCGCCGCCCGCGTAGAGCAGCGAGAGCCGCTCGGCCAGCACGCGCAGCTCCTCGACGTTGCCGGGCCAGTGGTGCTCGCTCAGCAGGCGGCGGGCGTCCGGGCTGAGCGCCGGGGGCTCCTTGCGGCGGGCCTTGGTCAGCTCGGCGCAGAAGGCCTCGAAGAGCTGCAGCACGTCGGGCTTGCGCTCGCGCAGCGGGAGCGTGTCGATGGTCGCGCCCTGGAGCGCCCGGGCCAGGTCGGCGTCGAGCTCCCCTCGCGACACCATCGCGTCGAGCGGGAGCTGGGCGGTCACCAGCACCCGCATATCCACCGGCTCCTCGCCACCCTGCCGGGCCGGCGCGGCGCGCTTGGCCAGCAACCGCGCGAGGCGCTCCGAGAGGTGCCGGGGCAGCGACTCCACGCACTGCAGCACCAGCACGCCGCCGTCCGCCTTGAGCAGGGCCGACGACTGCGGCGGCACGCCGGGCGCGCTGGTGCGGCCGAAGAGCTGCTCCTCGACCTCCAGCGGCGAGCGGCGGCAGTCCACGATGATCAGCGGCCCCAGCGCGCGGGCAGAGCGCGAGTGAATGTAGCGCGCCGTCTGCGTGCGCCCGGTGCCCGGCTCGCCGTGAATGAGCACCGTCTCCTGGCCCGAGGCCACGCGCCGCGCCGCCTCCACCGTGCGGCGGAAGGGCCGGCTGCTCCCCAGCAGGGACACCACCGGCGCCGCGCCGTCGGCCCGGCCGCGCACCGCGGTGAAGGCCTCCCCCGCAAGCCGCCCCAGCGCCGCGATGGTCCGCTGCTCCTCCTCGCCGAAGGGCTCCGGGCGCTCGGCGTAGAGGATGCCGAAGGGCGCGCCCCCTGACGCGATGAGCGGCGCGCACAGGAGCCCTCGCACGCGGCCGGCCTCCTTGCGCTCGAGCGCCCCGCGCACCAGCGAGCGCGGCACCTCGACGGACTCGGCCCCCACCACGGCGGCCGTCATCAGCCCCTCGGTGCCGCCGAGCAGCGCCGCCGCCTTCTCCGCGTTGACGCCTCGGGCGAGCTCCTCGGCCGCGCGGCGCAGCACCATCGCCTCGCTCGTGGCCGACAGCAGCGCCACCCCCGCGTGGTACAGGCCCGCCACCGCCCCCACCGCGGGGATGAGCTCCTCCACCGGGCTGGTGTGGAGCTCGCCGTCGGCCTCGCGATCGGACAGCGACGCCCGCGCCGATGGCTCGAAGAGCACCGTGGAGTCGCCGACCTGCAGGCGGTCGCCCGGGAGCAGGATGATCTCGGCCTCCAGCTTGTCGCCGTTGACCAGGGTGCCGTTGCGCGAGCCCAGGTCGGTCACCCGGGCCTGCCCGTCTTCGATCAGCAGGCGAACGTGCTTGCGCGAGACCTTGGCGTCCTCGAGCGAGATGGTGCACGACGGGCTGCGGCCGATGAACACCTCGCCCTGCACCTCGTGGCGCCGACCCGCCTGTGGTCCCGTGAGCAGCAGCAGCGCGGCCATGGTCTCTCCCCGTCAGGCTGGGCGCTCGAGCTGGAGCAGGCGCTCCATCTCGTCGACGTCCAGTGGCCGGCCTTCACGGGCCAGCCCGAGTGCGTTGATCTGCGAGTCATCGACTTCCACGTGCGAGCCCTTGCGCCACTCGGTGGTGCGCGTGCCGCCGTCCACCAGGCGCCCGACGAGGTTCTCGTCGTCCCACTGCACCACCTCGACCCAGAGCTGCTCCTGGTCGGCCGCGCCGTCGGCGCCCTCGGGGTGCACCTCGAAGGGCGCGCGCACCAGGAAGGTGAGCGGCTCCATCAGCCCCTTGCGCTGGAAGCGCCCCTTGAAGAGCGGCAACAGCCGCGTGGCCAGCGCCTGCCTGGCCTCCGCCTCGTCGGGCGACTCCTCCTCGAAGCGCTCGCGGTAGTGGCTGAGCACCTCGGCCATCACGTGGCGGCCCTCGGGGCTCACCACCGTGAGGTAGCCCGCGTTGTGCGCGGTGAAGGCCTCGGGGTCGGCCGAGTAGAGCCCCCCGCGCGCCTCGCCGGAGGGCAGCAGCTGAAAGCCCAGGCCCACGCTGGTCGACACGAGCTGGCGCGGCGGCGGCCCCTGCCCGAAGGCGAGATCGGTGCACAGCTCCTGGAAGAAGGTCTCGGCCGCGGGGAGATCGTCCTCGCCGATGTTGAACATCTCGACGTCGCTCGCCGCGAACTTGGCCATGCCGTGGGTGTGCACCCAGAGCTTGCCGTCACCCTCGCCCAGCGGCTGCGCGTGCACGGTGACGTGGTCGCGAATGTCGAAGTCCAGCTCGGTGATCTCCTCGACGTCGAGCGGCGCGTGGAGCTTGAAGGCCACCACGTCCACCGCCACGCCCTCCACCAGCTCCATGAGGGTGCGCACCGTCCACAGCGCCTCGAAGGTCGCCACGCTGGGCTGCGGCTTCCCGGGCTCGTAGCTGACCCGGTAGAAGCCCTTGGCCTGCTCGAGCTGCTCACGCAGGCCGGGCGCGCCGGTGAGGAGCTCCGGCGTCCACCCCAGCGGCTGCAGGCGGGCCTCGAAGCGCACGTCGACCCGCGAGGCCTCCGCGCGCACCGAGAAGAGGCAGCCGTCTTCGCCGAAGACCACCTCCACCTCCTCGGCGGCGAAGGCCTCGGTGACGAGCTCCGGCGCCAGGGCCTCGGCGTTCTCGGTCGCGACGATGTAGACCTCCCGCGGTCCCGTCACAGGTGCTTCTCGATCTGGCGGAAGAGGTCGGCGCGGTCCACGAGGTTGGTGAGGTAGTCGAGGGTGTCGGTCGGCAGCACCAGCACGGGGCTCATCTTGTACCGGGTGAACCAGTCTTCGTAGAGGGCGTTGAGGCGCTTGAGGTACGGGGTCGGAATGTCCTGCTCCATCTTGCGGCCGCGCAGGCGAATGCGCTGCTTGAGCGTCTTCACCGGGCACCGCAGGTAGATCATGAGGTCCGGCGGCTTGAGCGCGTCGGACACCGTCTCGTAGAGCTCCCAGTAGGTCTTCCAGTCGCGCTTGTCGATGTAGCGCTGGCGGAAGAGGTTCTTGGCGAAGATCTCGGCGTCTTCGTAGATGGTCCGGTCCTGCAGCGCGGTGTGCGAGTGGCGCTCGAGCTCCCGGTGCAGGCGGAACTTGTGCGTGAGGAAGAAGACCTGGCTGCGAAAGGCCCAGGTCTTCATGTCCTTGTAGAAGTCCTCCAGGTACGGGTTCTGGTCGTTCGGCTCGTAGAAGGGCTTGAGCCCGTACTTCCGGCAGAGGAAGGAGGTCAGCTCCGTCTTGCCGGCGCCGATGTTGCCCGCGATGGCGATGAACTTTTGCCGCGTCACGATCGACCCGGGCTTTAGCACGCGCCACGCGGCGTGGGCGGCGAACGTGGTAGACGCGCCGCCGTGCGTCGTTGGGCTCCTGCCGCCATGGCCGTGCTGTCGCTCTGGGCCTGCCAGAAGCCCGTCGACGCGAGGCTCTCGGCCGGCGACGCCGCCGCCCGCGCGGGCCGCTGGGCCGACGCCCGGGCCGAGTTCGCCGCCGCCGTCGCCG
>CAYUZK010000148.1:0-15829 GCA_964449625.1 uncultured Archangium sp. | reverse complement strand
GCCTTCGCGGGGGCTGCGGCCTTCGCGGGGCCGGTGCTCTTCGCGGGCGCGGCGGCCGGCGCGGCGCTGCCGCCAGCGAGCTCGAGATCCACCAGCGGGTGGTGCACCTTCGCCAGCTCGCCCACGGCGCCCCAGGTCTTCACCACCTTGCCCGCCTTGGGGCTGGGGATGGTGACGGTGGCCTTGTCGGTCATCACCTCGAGGAGCGGCTGGTCTTCGGTGACGACGTCGCCGGGCTTCACCAGCCACGCGACGATCTCACCCTCGACCACACCTTCGCCGATGTCCGGGAGCTTGAACTCGAAGAGCGCCATGGGCGGCTCTCGTACTTCAGGTCAGGGCGCGGAAACAGCCTCTTCCGAGGCCTGGCCGGGGGCCGTGCGCTCGCGCTCCATGAGGCCCTTCATGAAGAACTCGGCGGCCCGGTAGCTCGAGCGCACCAGGGGCCCGGCGGCGACGTAGAGGAAGCCGTAGGACTGCGCGAGCTGCTGGTAGTCGGCGAACTGCTGCGGCGAGACGAAGCGCTCGACCCGCAGGTGGTACTGCGAGGGCTGCAGGTATTGCCCGAGCGTCAGCACGTCGACGCCCACGGCGCGCAGATCGCGGAAGCACTGCTCGAGTTCCTCGTCGGTCTCGCCCAGGCCCACCATGATCGACGTCTTGGTGTACGGCTTCTCGGGGCGCTGCTTGAGGTACTCCAGCACCCGCAGCGACTGCCGGTAGGTGGCGCGGCGATCGCGCACCGCGGGCGTCAGGCGCTCCACGGTCTCGATGTTGTGCGCGATGACGTGCGGCCGGGCCTGCGCCACCACGCCCAGCGACGCCTCACTGCCCTGGAAGTCGGGGATGAGGACCTCCACCGTCGTCTTGGGTGACTCGCGCCGCAGCGCGGTGATGGCCGCGGCGAAGTGGCTCGCGCCGCCGTCGGGGCGATCGTCGCGGTTGACCGAGGTGACGACGATGTACTCGAGCGCCAGCTCGCGCACGGCGGCGGCGAGGTGCTCGGGCTCCTGCGGGTCGAGCGGCGGCGGTGAGCCCACCTTCACGTGACAGAAGCGGCAAGCGCGCGTGCACACCTCGCCCATGAGCATCACCGTGGCGGTGCCGCCGCCCCAGCACTCGGCGATGTTCGGGCAGCGCGCCTCCTCGCACACCGTGGCGAGCTTGAGCGACTTCACCAGCCCCTTCACCCGCTCATAGCCCTCGCCGCGCGGTAGCCTGACCTTGAGCCAGTCGGGCTTGCCGGTGGACGTCGCGAGCGGGAGCGGGAAGCGGTTCGGGGTCGCCATGGCGGGCAGCTCGTCAGATGTGAATGGGGTGACCCAGGGTGGCCTCGGCGGCCTCGTGCATGATCTCCGAGAGCGTCGGGTGGGCATGCACGGTGCGCGCGAGCTCCTCGGTGGTGCTCTCGAGCTGCAGCGCCACGCAGGCCTCGGCCAGCAGCTCGGTGGCGTGCGGGCCGATGAGGTGCACGCCGAGGACCTCGTCGTACTTCTTGTCGCTGACGATCTTCACCAGGCCGATGCCCTCGTTGCTGATCGACGCCTTGGTGATCGCCGAGAACGGGAAGGTGCCCACCTTGACGTCGAAGCCGCGCTCCTTCGCCTTCTTCTCGGTGAGGCCCACCGACGCGACCTCCGGGTAGCAGTACGTCGCGTTGGGGATGCGGTCGTAGTTGAGCGGGCGCGGGTTCTTGCCGGCGATGAACTCGGCCGCCACCAGGCCCTGCGCCGACGCGCAGTGCGCCAGCCACGGGTGCGGCGTGATGTCACCGATGGCGAACACGTTCGGCTCGCTGGTGCGCATCATGCCGTCCACCTCGATGGTGCCCTTGGGCATGAGCTTGATGTTGGTGTGCTCGAGGCCGATGTCCTTCGTGACCGGGCCGCGGCCGACCGCCGAGAGGAAGTACTCGGCCTCGAGCGTCTTCTTCGAGCCGTCGGGCAGCGTGACGGTGACCTTCACGCCCTTGGCGTCGCTCTCGACCTTCTCGAACTTGGTGCCGGTCATCACCTCGATCTTCCGGCGCTTGAGCTGCTTCTCGAGCTCCTTCGAGATGTCCAGGTCCTCGATGGGCAGCACGTTGGGCATGAACTCCACCAACGTCACCTCGGAGCCCACGTGGTTGAAGATCGACGCGAACTCGGTGCCCACGGCCCCGGCGCCGAGCACGATCAGGCTCTTGGGCACCACCTCGAGCTCGAGGATGCTGTCCGACGAGAGGATGCGCTTCTTCGCGTCGAGCGTGATGCCGGGCAGCGTGGTGACCACCGAGCCCGTGGCGAGGATGATGTGCTTCGCCTCGAGCACTTCCTTCTTGCCGCCCTCGGTCAGGGCCACCTCGACCTTGCCCTTGCCGGCGACCCTGCCCAGGCCCTTGAACACCGTGACCTTGTTCTTCTTCATCAGGTAGTCGATGCCGGCGGCGCCCTTGTCCACCACCTTCTGCTTGTGCTTCTGCGCCTGGCCCCAGTCGAGCGCGGGGTTGCTGACGTTGATGCCGAACGTCGCCGCGTGGAGGATGTGGCTGTAGAGCTCGGAGGTGTAGAGCAGCGACTTGGTGGGGATGCAGCCGCGGTGCAGGCAGGTGCCCCCGAGCTTCTTGTCCTTCTCGATGAGCGCCGTCTTGAGCCCGAGCTGGCCCGCGCGAATGGCTGCCACGTAACCGCCAGGACCCGAACCGATGATCACCACGTCGAAAGTGTCAGCCACGACCGTCTCCTTGAGAGGGAATACCGGGCGCTCCTCTTACGCCGCCGAGGCGCGAAGGCAACCTCCATTCGGCCGGCCCGCTGCACTTGCTTCCCTGCGCGCTCGGCGACAGGTAAAGCCCGCGGCCGTGCCGCCCTGAGCGCGGCGAGCCTGCGAGACGGAGGACCCCCTTGAAGATCATCATCGTCGGCGGCGGCATCATGGGCCTGTCCATCGGCCTCGAGCTGGCGCCCCACGGCCTCGAGGTGCTGGTGCTCGAGCGCTCCCTGCCCGGCGCCGAGGCCTCCACCGCCGCGGCCGGCATGCTGGCCCCGCAGTTCGAGGCCGCGAAGCCCGGGCCGATGCTCGACCTCGCGCTGCGCAGCCGCGGCGCCTGGCCGAAGTGGGCCGCCGACCTCGAGGCGCGCTCGGGCGTGAAGGTGGACTACCTGCCCTGCGGCGCGCTCCAGGTGGCCTTCACCGACGACGAGGTGCACGCCCTCGAGGCCAAGGTGGCCTGGCACCAGGCCACGCACCTGCGCAGCGTGCTGCACGGCCCCCCGTCGCTGCGTGAGCTCGAGCCGGCGCTCACCACCGACGCGCTCGCCGCCGCCGAGTTCCCCGACGATCACCAGGTCGACCCGCGCAAGCTGCTCCGCGCGCTGGCCGTGGCGGCCACGAAGGCCGGCGTCACCTTCAAGGGCGGCGCGGTGCGGGGCCTCGTCGAGGCCGGCGGCCGCGTCACCGGCGTCGACGTCGACGGCGAGGCGCTCCCGGCAGACCTGGTGATCCTCGCGGCGGGCGCCTGGTCGGGCCTGGTCGCCGGCGCCGACGTCGACCCGGCGAAGGTGAAGCCCGTGCGCGGGCAGATGGTCGAGCTCGAACTCCGGGCCCCGCGCTTCTCCCGGCTCCTCAAGTCGGCGACGGGCTACGTGGTGCCGCGCCCCGACGGCCACGTCATCGTCGGCAGCACCATGGAGATGGTCGGCTTCGACAAGCGCGTCACCGCCGAGGGCCTCTCGAAGCTGCTGACCACCGCCCTGCGCCTGGTGCCCTCGCTCGCCGACGCCTCAGTGGTGAGCCACTGGGCGGGCCTGCGCCCGTGGACCAGCGACGAGCTCCCCTACCTCGGCGAGGCCGCCAAGCCCGGGCTGATGCTCGCCACCGGGCACTTCCGCAACGGCATCCTCCTGGCGCCCATCACCGCCCGGGTGGTCGGGCAGCTCGTCCGGGGCGAGAAGCCCTCGGTCGAGCTGAGGCCCTTCCGGTACCCGCGCCAGTCGCCCTAGAGTCGTCTGGTTTCACTCCCCACAAGGCCGGTCTCGCATTGGAAGCCATTCCCCCACCGCCGCCCCGAATCTTGATCGTCGACGACGACGAGTCGGTCCGTGACGTCATCAGCGTGCTGCTCCGCGAAGAGGGCTACCTCTGCGCCGTCGCCTCCGGGGCCGACATGGCGCTCGACCTCGTCGAGGCCGAAGAGACCCCGCTCGTCATCTCGGACATGAAGATGCCGGGCAAGGACGGCCTGTGGCTCCTGGAGGCCATGCGCGATCGCCACCCGGACACCGCGGTGATCATGCTCACCGGCTACGGCGACACCGAGGCCGCCGTCGACTGCCTGCGCCGCGGCGCGGTCGACTACCTGCTCAAGCCGCCCAAGCTGACGGACCTCATCCGCGCCATCGAGCGGGCGCTCGCCAAGCGGCGCGTGGAGCTCGCGCGCAAGCGCTACCAGAAGAAGCTCGAGCGCAAGGTGCGCGACCGCACCACGGAGCTGCGCCACGCGCTCAAGGACGTCTCCACGACGTACCAGAACACGCTCATGGCGCTCGTCTCGGCCCTCGACGCCCGCGAGCACGAGACGAGCGACCACTCGATCCGCGTGGTCGAGTACACGACGGCCATCGCCGCGCTCCTGTCGATCAAGGGCGTCGAGCTCGACGAGATCGGCCGCGGCGCGCTCCTGCACGACGTGGGGAAGATCGGCGTGCCCGACGCGGTGCTGCTCAAGCCCGGCAAGCTGACGCCCGAGGAGTGGGTCGAGATGCGCAAGCACCCCGACATCGGCTTCAACATGATCGCGCCGATCCCCTTCCTCAACACGCCCTCCACCATCGTGCTCTCGCACCAGGAGCGCTTCGACGGCCGCGGCTACCCCCGGCAGCTCGCGCGCGAAGAGATCCACATCGGGGCGCGCATCTTCGCCGTGGCCGACACCCTCGACGCGATGACGAGCGACCGCCCGTACCGCAAGGGCACCACCTTCGCCAACGCCATCGAGGAGATCAACCGCTGCGCCGGGACGCAGTTCGACCCCGACGTGGTGCGCGCCTTCAACGCCATTGGCGAGACGGGCCTCATGAAGATCAAGGCCGACCTCGTCGCGAAGAAGGCCGCGGCCCTCGAGGCCAAGAGGACCGCCGAGGCCCTGGGGCAGCCCCCGCAGGCGACGGCCGCCGTGGCGCAGGATGCCGCGACCTGACCGTCAGCGCCTCGACACGCGCGGCCGGCCGCTCGCCAGCCTGCGCGTGTCGGTGACCGATCGCTGCAACCTCCGCTGCGCGTACTGCATGCCAGAGGAGGAGTACGCCTGGCTGCCCTCGCCCGACGTGCTCTCCTTCGAGGAGCTGGCCGTCGTGGTGGACGCCTTCGTGGCGGCCGGCGTGCGCCGCGTGCGGCTGACGGGCGGCGAGCCGCTCGTGCGCAAGGATCTCCCGGCCCTCGTGCGGCTCCTGGCGGCGCGACCGCTCGAGGACCTGGCGCTCACCACCAACGGCGTGCTGCTCGCCGAGCACGCCGAGGCGCTCGCCGCCGCGGGGCTCACGCGGGTGACGGTCTCCCTCGACACGCTCCGGGCCGACCGCTTCGAGCGCCTCACCCGCCGCGCGCACCTGCCGAAGGTGCTCGCCGGCATCGAGGCCGCGCGCCGCTTCCCCGAGCTCAAGCTCGACACCGTGGTGCTGCGCGGCGTGAACGACGACGAGCTGGTGCCGCTGCTCGACTTCGCCGCGCAGGTGGGCGCCGAGCTGCGCTTCATCGAGTACAGGGACGTCGGCGGCGCCACGCGCTGGCGCCTGGGCGACGTGCTGCCGGCCGCCGAGCTGCTGGCGCGCGTGGAGGCGGCGCTGGGGCCCGTGACACCCCTGCCGGGCCGGGGCAGCGCGCCGGCGCAGCGGTACCAACTCGCCGACGGCCGCACCTTCGGCCTCATCGCCTCCACCACCCGCCCCTTCTGCGCCGCGTGCGATCGCTCACGCGTCACGGCCGACGGCCGCTGGTTCACCTGCCTCTACGCGACCGAGGGCGTGGACTTGAAGGGCCCGCTGCGGCGCGGTGAGCCGCTCCTCCCGCTGCTCGAGGCGGGCTGGGCCCAGCGCGCCGACCGCGGGGCCGAGGAGCGCCTGGCCCTGCGCGAGGCCCGCGGCCCACTCGCGACGGCGGCGGAGATGAAGGCGCAGCCGCACCTCGAGATGCACAAGCGAGGCGGCTGAAGCGCACCGGGCCGAGACCCAGCGTCGAGCCGCGAGCCACACGAGCAGCAAGGGCTTGCCACGAAGTCTCGGCGAAGTGGGACGGCGCCGCGGCGGCGGGAGGGGGACTTCGCGACTGGCCTCGAGCCGCGCCGGTCAGCGCGCCGCGGCGATCTCCGCCTCGATGGCCCTCGCGGCCGCCGCCGGGTCCGCCGCCGCCGTGATGGGCCGCCCCACCACCAGCAGGCTCGAGCCCGCGCGGATCGCTGAGCTCGGCGTCTCGGTGCGCGCCTGATCGTTCGCCGCCGCGCCGGCCGGCCTGATGCCCGGCGTGCACAACACCGGGGCAGGCCCGAGGAGCGCGCGGAGCTCCGCCACTTCCCGCGCGCTGCACACCAGGCCCGTCGCGCCGGCCGCCGTCGCCAGCGTCGCCAGCCGCGCCACCTGCACGGCGGGCGCGCCCACGACCCCCGTCTGCGCGAGCGCCGCGTCGTCCATCGAGGTGAGCACCGTCACCGCGAGGATCACCGGCACTGGGGTGCCCGCCTTCGCCGCGCCCGCCTGCGCGCCCGCGACGGCCGCCCGCACCATCGCCGCGCCGCCACCTGCGTGGATCGTCAGGTAGGACACCCCCAGCGCCGCCGCGCGCGCCGCCGCGAGCTCCACGGTGTTGGGGATGTCGTGGAGCTTCAGGTCGAGGAACACGCGGGCCCCGCGCTGGAGGAAGGCCTCCACGGCGCGAGGCCCGTGCTCGACGAACAGCGACAGCCCGACCTTCGCGACCCCCACGTGCGGCGCCACCTGCTCCCAGAGGGCCAGGGCCTCGGGGAGCGGCAGGTCGGCCGCGAGCGCGAGCCGGTCGCGGGCCGTCACCTCACCCGCCCTTCGCCTTGAGCTCCGCCTCGATGACCTTCTCGAACTCCGAGGCCGGCAGCGCGCCCGAGAGCAGCTTGCCGTTGATGAAGAAGGCCGGGGTGCCGGTGACGCCGGCCTCCGCGCCCGCCTCCATGTCGCTCTTCACCAGGCCCGCGTGCTTGCCGGAGTCGAGGCACTCGTCGAACTTCGCCTGGTCGAGCCCCACCGCCGTGGCGTGGCCCTTGAGCTCGCTCACGGTCAGTGCCTTCTGGTTGGCGAAGAGCTGCTTGTGCATGTCCCAGAACTTGTTCTGCTCGTGCGCGCAGGCTGAGGCCTCGGCCGCCTTCTGCGCGTTGGCGTGGAACGAGAGGGGGAAGTGGCGGAACACCAGGCGCACCTTGCCGGCGTACTTCTCCATCACCTCGTTCACCGACTCCTCGGCGCGGCTGCAGAAGGGGCACTCGAAGTCCGAGAACTCCACGATGGTGATGGGCGCGCCCTCGGGGCCGCGGGCCGGGCCGGTGGCCGCCACCTTCACGCGCGACTCCTCGATCAGCAGCTTGAAGCCCGACTTCGTCTTGAGCTCGTCGAAGAGCTTGCTGGCGGCCTCGCGGCGCTGGTCCTGCTGGAGGAAGGCGACGATCTGCTCGCGCATCGTCTCCACGGTGGAGCCGGGCGGCATGCGCGCCTGGTTCTCCTCGAAGACCTTGAGGATCTCGGCGTCGGCCGGCGCCGGCACCTTGCTCTCGATGTTCGCCTTGAGCCACTGCTCGTCGGTCTGCCCGACCTTCGCGGCCTCTGCCTTCACGAGCGCCTCGAGCACCATCTGCTCGGCCGTCTGCTGGCGCAGCTCCAGCTTCTTCTTCTCCATCTGCTTGAGCTGGCCGGAGATCTTCTCGTCGACGGCCTTCATCGTGATGGAGCCGCCCGTCCACGTGGCGATGGGCTGGTTCGGGTTCTCTCCGGAGCCCGCCGCGCCCGCGGTGGGGGTCGCCGTGCCGCCGGTGGCGCCGCTCTCCTTGTTGCAGGCGGTGAAGAGGAGCGAGGCCGAAGCCACCGCGAGGACTGCGGTCTTGAAGGACATGGTCATGGGGCGCCCGCTTAGGCCAGCGGCCCCGGTCGCGCAACGCCTCACCGGCGCTCGCGGTGCGAGTGCCCCTCGTCGCCCCAGGCCCCCGCCCAGTCGGCCTGCGACGGCGTGAGGCCCGGCAGCGCCAGCGACCCCACCCCCGCCCGCGTCCGCGCGAACCGCGGGTCGCAGTCGTCGCAGCGAGGCCACGAGGGCGAGAGCGGCTGCGGTTGCAGGAGCAGCGCCACGCGGCCTGGCGTCACCGCGGTCATCACCGGTAGCTCCGGCAGCGCCACCGGGCAGGTGAAGGCCTCCGCCCCCGTCGCCAGCTCGAAGGCCTCGAGCCACATCGCGTCGCCTTCGGTGAAGGCCAGCACCACCTCGCGGGCGCCCCACGGCGTGTCCCAGCGGGCCAGCGTCAGCGGGGTCTCGCCGGCCTGCCCCCGGAGCCGCAGCGGCGCCCGAGGTGTCACCGTCGCGGTGTCGAGCGTGACGAGGCGATCGCTCCCGCGGCCCTGCGCCACCGCCACGCCCTCGCCCACCACGCCGAGGCCCAAAGGCGCCGGCAGCGCCGTCGTCGGCTGGCCGGTGCTCGTGAGCCAGCCGGTGGGCGCCCACTGGTGGAAGACGAGGCCGTCGGCCACGGTGAGCTCGCCGCCGCCGAGGGCAGGCTCGAAGCGCCGCCACCGCTGCTGCAGCGCCGGCGTGAAGGAGAAGAGCGTCGTGCCCGACAGCGGCGTGGCCGGGTTGTCCACCTGACTGGGCGTGAAGGCGAGGTAGACGTTCGCCTGCGCGTCCACCGCCACGCCGTACGAGTGGGGGTGCGTGCACGTCGAGAAGAGGGGGTCGGCGAGGAAGCGGCTGCGCAGCGACTGCCCGCGGCGATCGAGCACCACCATCGCGAACTCGCGGCAGCGCGGGTCGCCGCCCTCGGGGGTCATGGTGCGCGACTCGTAGAGGGCGAGCAGCTCGTTCTCGCTGAGCACCGCGAGCCGCGCGGTGAAGAACTGCACCCGCGGCTGGGCGAACTCGGGCACGTCGCGCGCGACGTCCACGTATCTCCACACGGTGCGGCCGGTGGCCACGTCGACGGCGCTCACCGGCGCAGCCGCGCTCCCCGGGTAGTCGCCGCACACGAGCCAGTCGAGCCACGTCACGCAGCGCCGCGCGGCGCCGGCCGGCAGCTCGAGGGGCGCGGCGCCGTTCACGCCCAGGCGCGGGGGCGTCATGAAGTAGCTCGAGACGGCGAGGCCGCCGTCGCGGGTCGCGAGGAGATCGCTCCAGGCCTCGGGCGGCCCGCCGTCGGGCTGCGTCGGCTGCACGAGCCAGCTGGGCTGGAGCACCGTAGGCACCGGCCGCTGGCAGACGTCGCCGACGCAGCGCCCGCTCGCGCTGCAGGGCGACGGCGGCGCGCACTCGAAGCCGTCAGGTGGATCGCGCCGCACGCATTGGCCCGCCATGCACACGTCGGCCTCGGTGCACGTGCGCAGCGGGCCGCAGGGCGTGCCGTCGGCCGCGGCCTCCACCACGCAGCCCAGGCCCGGCACGCAGCGGCCGACGCCGCAGGGCCCGGCGCCGGGGCACCGCACCGCGTCCAGGTGCTCGCAGCCGCGCACCGGGTGGCAGGTGTCGGTGGTGCAGGGGTCGCCGTCGTTGCATGAGCGCACCTCGCCCTCGCAGCGCCCGGCCCGGCAGGTCGCGGTGAGCAGACACGCGTCGGCGCCGGCGCAGGTGGTGCCATCGTCCACGGGCTCTTCCACGCAGCGGCCCGCGGCGACGCTCCAGGCCGCGCGGCGGCAGGGCCCGCTGGCCTCGCAGTCGGGCCGGGGCACGCCCTCGCACGCGAGCGGCACCACGAGGGGCTGAAAGCCGGCCAGCGCGATCTCCAGCACGCCGTCGAAGAGCCCGGCGCGCTCCGGCACGCAGCGCACGGCGAGCGCCGTCGCGCCCAGCTCCGCGCGCGCGGGCAGGCCGTCGTCGACGCGGAAGCCCTCACCGCGCAGGCGCCACGAGCCCTCGAGCGGGGCCTTGCCAGCGTTGATCAACTCCACCGTCGCGAAGGCCGACGCGCCGACCACCACGCGCCCGAAGTCCACCTGCGCGGGCGCGACGCGGATCGACTCCGGCACCGGCTGGAGCGAGTCCTGGCGGCAGCCCACGAGCATGAGCGCGAAGAGGAGGGCCGAGCGGCGCACGGCGGCACTGTGCCCGAGGCGGGCCGGGCGAGTCGAGGCGGGCACCAGCCTTCGACACCCAGAGGCCGGGCCGTGGGTCAGGACCCGAGCCCGACCGGGGAGCGCGAAGCCGCGCGACGATGCCCGGCGACGGGAGGGGGTCCCGTACCGGGCGCTCAGGCCGCCGACGGGGCCAGCACCGGCGCGAAGTCGTCCGGCTCGAGCTCGTGCGAGACGACGTCAGGCGAGCGCGCGCGGACCAGCTCGTAGTTCGCCGGGTCCGAGAGGACCTTGGCGACCAGCTTCTGGTTGAGGGCGTGCCCCGTCTTGTAGACCGTCAGCGCGCCGATCACCGGGCGGCCAAGCAGCGCCACGTCGCCGAGCGCGTCGAGCAGCTTGTGGCGCACGAACTCGTCGGGGAAGCGCAGGCCCTCGGGGTTGAGGATCGAGAAGTCGTCCACCACCACGGCGTTGGCCAGGGAGCCGCCGCGCGCCAGGCCGGCCGCGCGGAGGCGGTCGACGTCGCGCAGGAAGCCGAAGGTGCGGGCCCGCGCGACCTCGCGCAGGAAGGAGCGGTCGCTGAACTCCAGCGTGAACTGCTGGTCGCTGATGAGCGGGTGCTTGAAGTCGATGGTGCAGTCGATGCGAAAGCGCCGCGCCGGAGAGAACGTGGCGTGCTTGTCGCCGTCGCTCACCGTCACCGTCCGCTTGATGACCAGGAAGGCCTTGGGCTCACCCTGCAGTCGAATGCCTGCATCCGAGACGACCTGCGCGAAGGGCGCCGCGCTGCCGTCCATGATGGGGATCTCGGGGCCGTCCACCTCCATGCGGAGGTTGTCGATGCCCAGGCCCGACAGCGCCGCGAGGAGGTGCTCGACCGTCGAGACCTTCGCTACGCCCTTGCCCAGCGTCGTCGCCAGGGCCGTGTCCGTGACGAGGTCCGACCGCACGGGGATGACTGGCCGACCGGGCAGGTCAGAGCGCACGAAGCGCAGCCCATGATTCACTGGCGCCGGGACGAGCCGCAAGGTTACAGGCTCACCGCTGTGCAGCCCCACGCCTTCCACTGACACTGTCCGCTGGAGCGTCCGCTGCTCGAATGAATCGCCGGCCATAACCTTGTACGCGCTCTCCTTTTGCCCTGGACTTGCGGCGTGATGCGGCGCGTTGAGAGGCAACAGATATGCCATGAAATGCGCGGTTCGGAAGTAAAAACCTCGCGTAATCATTGAGTGGAGCATCGATACACCACCCCGATTTTCTGACGTCACGACAAAACCGACGCATTTCTCACAGGTTAGGCCCCATGTAGGCCGTCTGGGTGCGTCAGAGGAGTTCGCCCTGCGGATCGAGCTTCGGCGCCTTCTTTCCGAAGTACTCGTAGGCGTGGGCGGTGGCGACGCGGCCGCGGGGGGTGCGGTGGAGGAAGCCCTCCTGGAGGAGGTAGGGCTCGTAGACGTCTTCGATGGTGTCGCGCTCTTCGCCCACGGCGGCGGCGATGGTCTCGACGCCGACGGGCCCGCCACCGAACTTGTCGATGATGGTGGTGAGGATGCGCCGGTCCATGTGATCGAGCCCGCTGGCGTCGATGTCGAGGCGCTTGAGCGCGGAGTCGGCGAGCGCCTGCGTCACCACGCCGTCGCCTTCGACCTCGGCGAAGTCGCGCAGCCGCCGCAGGAGTCTGTTGGCGATGCGCGGCGTGCCGCGGGCCCGCGAGGCGATCTCCTCGGCGCCGTGGCGATCGAGCTGCACGCCGAGGATCTGCGCCGACCGCGAGAGGATGAGCTGCAGCTCGCCGGGCCCGTAGAACTCGAGCCGCTCCTGGATCTGGAAGCGGTCCCGCAGCGGAGAGGTGAGCAGCCCGGTGCGCGTGGTGGCGCCGATGAGCGTGAAGGGCGGCAGCTCGATCTTCATCGCGCGGGCCGCGGGGCCCGAGTCGATGGTGATGTCGAGGCGGAAGTCCTCCATGGCCGGGTAGAGGTACTCCTCGATGGCCGCCGAGAGCCGGTGGATCTCGTCGATGAAGAGCACGTCACGCGGCGAGAGGTTGGTGAGGAAGCCGGCGAGGTCGCCCTTCTTCTCGAGCGCGGGCCCGCTGGTGACGTGCAGGGTCGCGCCCAGCTCGCTGGCGATGATGTGCGCCAGCGACGTCTTGCCCAGGCCCGGCGGCCCCGAGAAGAGGCAGTGATCGAGCGCCTCGCCGCGCGCCTGAGCCGCCTTCACGTAGACCTTGAGCTTGTCCACCACCCGGCCCTGCCCCACGTACTCCCCGAAGGTGCGCGGGCGCAGGCTGGCCTCGAGCCGCTGCTCTTCGGTCGCGAGGCTCGGGTCGAGGGCGTCTGCGCTGGTTCTCCGTGTCATTGGCGCGCGAGCTTGTAGCATGCCGCGGATGCGAATCTGGCTCTGCTGTCTGGCCGCGCTGAGCGTGGGCTGCATCGTGCCCCGGTCGATGGTGTACGGGCAGATGGCGGCCCCCGTGGGCCGCGGAGCGACCGAGGTCGGCGTGTTCACCGGCGCGCAGTACGTGTCGCAGACCAACCCGCCGTTCGAAACCCAGGACGTCGACGGCAACACCATCCGCAACCAGCAGGTGGCCACGGGCTTCTCGATCCCCGCCTTCGAGGCGAACCTGCAGTACGGCTTCAGCGACCACCTCGGCCTCAACATGCACCTGAGCCCCGCGGGCCTGCAGCCGGGCCTCAAGTGGACGCTCAACAAGTCGAAGGTGGCGCACGTGGCGCTGCTGCCGGCCATCGCCTTCGGCTACGCGTCGGGCTACTCCGAGGTCGCCTTCTCTGGCGCCGACGGCGTCTTGCGCAGGCGCGACCCGCGCCAGACCACCAGCTTCACCTTCCTCTCCGGGCTCAAGCTGCTCGCCTCGCACCGCAGCGGCGTCTACGGCGGCGTCGGCTACGACTTCATCTTCAACCGCAGCCTCGACCGGGCCATCGTCGGCGGCGGCAACGTGCAGGACGAGGTCTCGACCCTCACCCAGAGCGGCACGCACACCATCACCGCGGCGGTGGGCCTCGAGATCAAGCTGGGCCTGGTGCGCCTCAAGCCGGAGGTCGCCTTCGCCATCAGCCCCGGCATCGCGAGCACCGTCACGAGCAAGGTGCCGCCGAACGAGTCGACCGCGACCGCGTATGGCGGCACCAGCTGGGCCATCTTCCCCGGCTTCACCCTCTCGGTGGCCTCGCCGGCGCGCGAAATGACCGACGACGAGCGCGAGGAGGAAGCGGAGGCCGAGCGCAAGGCGAAGCGCCGCCGTGGCGGTGAGGAAGAAGACGACGAAGACGACGAGGACGAGCGCCCGCGGCAGACCGGCAAGAAGAAGCGGCAGCTCGACGACGACGACGAAGAAGACAACGCGCGCAAGCGCCGCCGGGCCGTAGACCCCGACGACGACTGAGCCAGCCAGGGGAGCGACGACCATGGGTGACACCTTCGAGACGCTGCCCGGTGGGCTGCGCGAGGCGTGGGCGACGGCGGGCGCGGCGGAGCGGCTGCGGCAGCTGCGCAAGGCGGCCCTGGTGACGCGCGAGAAGCTGCTCGACGAGGGGCCGGCGCTCTCGTGCTCGACGCACCGGCTCGTCACCTTCCCCTACCCCACCAGGTACGCCTTCAGCGGCGGCGCCCTGAGCCCGGCGCCCTTCGTGATGATGACGAACCGCATGCAGATCGTTCAGTTCGAGCACGACGGGCGGCGCAAGACGCTGCTCTTCAACCCCACCGACGTCGAGGGCAGCCGCGCCGCCGTCTTCTACAAGGACCTCTCGGAGAAGTTCGGCGACTTCCTCTCGCGCAAGGTGATCCCCACCTACTTCGGCACCGTGGAGAGCCACCTCGCCGCGGCGGGGCTCACGCCGGCCGACGTCGACTACGTGGCCTTCGATCACCTGCACGTGCAGGAGCTCCGCCGCTGGCTGGGCGCCGCGCCGTTCTTCCCCCGGGCGCGCTTGCTGGTGATGCGCGCGGAGTGGGACGAGGTGCAGGACCTCCACCCCATGAACGCCGTCTGGTACGTGCCCGGCGGCTGCGCCATCGACCCCTCGCGCGTGGTGCTGCTCGACGGCGACGTGCGGCTGGGCCGGGGCGTGGCGCTGCTCGACACGCGGGGCCACACGCTGGGCAACATGTCGCTGTGCGTGGTGACGCCCGACGGGCCCTTCGTGGTGAGCGAGAACGGCGTGGCCCCCGAGAGCTACGCGCCGCTGCACTCCCGCATTCCCGGGGTGTGCGCCTACGCCGACCAGATGGGCCTCGAGGTGGTGCTCAACGGCAACACCCGCGAGGGCTCCCTCGACCAGTACTCGGCGATGGTGGTCGAGAAGCTCGTCGCCGGGCCCTCGAAGCTCGACCCGGCCTACCCTGCCTTCGCTCCCTCGAGCGAGCTCACCGCGTCGGTGCTGGCCCCCGGGCTGGCGCCGACGTTCACCTTCACCCCGCCCGACGTGGGCACGCACCTCCCGACCCCATGAAGCTCCTCGTCACCGCCGACATCGCCTACCCCCGAGACCAGGTCTTCGCCGCCTACCGCGATCACCTGCCCGACCTCGTGCCGTACCTCGCCAACGTGCGCGGCATCAGCGTCACCTCCCGCAGCGAGGAGGGCCCGCTGGTGAAGTTCGTCAACCGCTGGAAGGGGGGCGGCGAGATCCCCGGCGCGGTGCGCAAGTTCCTCTCGGAGGACCTGCTGGAGTGGGACGACCTGGCGACCTGGAACGCGGACGACTTCACCTGCGCGTGGCAGACGGTGGTGCCGGCCTTCAAGGAGGCGGTGGACGCGCGCGGCAAGAACACCTTCGTCGAGAGCCGCCCGGGCGTCACCACGCTGCGCATCGAGGGCAACCTCGTGGTCGACGCGGGCAAGGTGCGCGGCGTGCCCCGGCTGCTCGCGGGCACGGTGAGCCCCGTCATCGAGGCCTTCCTCGTCGGGGCCATCAAGCCCAACCTCGCCTCGGTGGCGAAGGGCGTCGAGCAGTTCCTCGCCAGCCGGCGCTGAAGGCTCAGTCGCGGTCTTCCACCAGGTCCTGCGCCGTCAGCTCGGGCGCGGCCTTGCCGTGCTCGTACTCGAGCAGGCCCAGGGCCGCGTACCGGGGGCGAATGCGCTCGCTGAGCAGGCCGATGCGCTTGAGGTTGGGGATGACGCGCTTGAACATCGTGCGGCGGAACAGGGCCATCATCTCGGAGCCCAGCACGAGCTGCTCCCACTGGCGGCGCGTCATCGCGTGGCCGTAGTACTCGTCGTAGAACTCGTGCGCGTAGAAGCGGTTGCGCAGGAAGAGCGAGACCTCGAAGGCCCAGTCTTCGCGCTCCTGGCGCTCCTTCTCGGAGAGCTGCTTGACGAACTCCGTCAGCGCCAGCACGCCGTAGTGCACGTGCCGCGCCTCGTCGGTGATGACGTAGGTGAGCATCTGCTTGAGCAGCGGCTCGGCGGTCTTCTGGCGGATCATGCCGAAGGCGCCCAGGGCGAGGCCCTCGATCATGATCTGCATGCCGAGGAACTTCATGTCCCACCGGGAGTCGGTCATCAGCGCGTCGATGACGACGTAGAGGTTGTCGTT
>CAYUZK010000147.1:0-16008 GCA_964449625.1 uncultured Archangium sp. | reverse complement strand
TGCGCGCGAGGCGCAGCGCGCGCAGGCGACCCAGGCGCTGGCCAGCCACGAGGAGGCCGTGGAGGCGCTGCGCCCCGAGGCCGAGGGCCTCGAGGCTCGGGAGGCCCAGCTCCAGCAGGAGGCCGAGGCGCTGCACGCCCTCGAGGCGCGCGCGCGGGCCCTCTCGGACGTCGTCGATCGGAGCGCCGAACTCGACGGCGCGACGCGGGAGGTCGCGCGGCTGGCCGAGGCGGTGGCGGGGCGGCAGGCGGCCGTCGTCGTCGCGGAGGCGGCGCTGGCCGCCCTGGGCGCCGCGCAGCAGCGGCAGCTCGAGCTCGCGGCGCCGCTCGACGAGGCGCAGCAGCGCTCCCGGGCGCTGGAGCCGCTGCGGGACAGCGTGACGCTCGTCGAGGCGTGGCCGGCGTTGCAGGCGCAGCTCCAGCAGGACGAGGCCGCGTCGCAGGCCACGCGCCTCGAGCGCCGCGCGGCGCAGGAGCGCGCGCGCGACGACCTCGCCGCCGCCGAGGCGCGCAGAGCCCAGCAGCACGCGGCGGCGCTCGCCGAGGGCCTCGGCCCCGACGCGGCGTGCCCGGTGTGCGGCAGCACCTCGCACCCGCACCTGGCGCGCTTCGAAGATGACGGGAGCGACCTCTCCGCCTGGTTGACCCGGGCGCGGGCGCAGCTCGAGGCCGCGCAGCGCCGCGTGGACGAGGCGTCGACGGCGCACGCCGCGCTCGCGCAGACGGTCGCGCATCGGGCCGAGCAGGTCGCTCAGTCTCAGGGTCGCCTCGCGGCCGCGGGCTTCGTCGGCCCGGCCGAGTGGCGCGAGGCGGTGCAGGCGGTGGAGGCCCGGGAGCGGGCGCTCCGCGGCGAGCTCGAGGCGCTCCGCGCGCAGCTCGAGGCGCGGCCACGGCGCGAGGCGGAGCTGGCCAGCGCGAGGGCCCAGCTCGAGAAGGCGGTCGCGAGCCACCACGAGGCCGAGGCGAAGCGCGCGGCCAGCGCGGCGCGCCTGGAGGACGCCCGGGCTGCCGTGCTCCGAGCCGCCGCCGAGGCAGCCCGCCTCGACGCCTCGGCGAAGGGCGAGGTTCAGCACGGAGCTGCCGCGGCTCCGGACGCAACCCAGGCCGCTCGTGAGCGGAACGACGGGCGGGCTGGTCGAAGCAGCTCCACCGCGACGTCCGCGCTCGACGTGAGCGCCTCCGCCGCGACGCGCAGACTCGACGAGCCCGGCGGTCCCGCGCTCGCCGTCGCGATGCAGGAACTCGATGGGCGTACCGCTGTTGCGGCGGGCGGGTTCGACGAGCTCGCCGGTGCCGCGCGCGCCGCCGCCGTCGCGATGCCCGAACTCGAGGGGCGTAGCGCCGTTTCGACCGGCGGACTCGACGAGCCGGGCGGTGCCGCCCGCGTATCCTCTGCCGCGGCGGGCGAACTCGAGGGGCGTGCCGCCGCTGCGACGGGCGAGCTGAACGCGCCGGCCGCTGCGCGTGACGCCGCCCGTCGCGAGCACGCGCGCCGGGCCGTGGCGCTCGAGCAGGCGCGCGAGGGCGCGCGGCAGCTCCGCGCGCGCTGGGCCGAGCTTCGGACGATGGGCGCGAGCCTCCGCGCGGGCGCTGAGCGCGCCGCCGAGGAGCTGGCGCGGGCCCTCGAGGAGGCGGTCGCCGCTGCCACCGCGCTCGCCGAGGCGCTCGCGCAGGCGAACTTCTCCTCGGAGGACGAGGTAGAGCGCGCGCGCCGCACCCCCGCGCAGCTCGCGCAGGCCCAGCAGCGCCTCGACGCGTGGACCTCGCGTCGCAGCGCGCTCGCCAGCGAGCGGAGTCGCCTCGAGGCCCTCATCGCCGGCCGGCCGACCCCCGCCCTGGGGCCGCACCAGCAGCGTGTCGCCGCCACGCGCGCGGCGCACACGGCGCTCGTCGAGCTCCGGCGCTCGCGCGAGCTCGAGCTCGAGGCGCTCCGCGAGCAGCACCGGCGCTGCGGCGAGCTGCTCGCCCAGCTCGAGGCGCTGCAGCTGCAGGGCAAGGGGCTCCGGCAGCTCGCCGCGGAGCTCGACGGCGACAACGCGCTGCGCCTGGCCTTCCCCTCGTGGGTGCTGTCCTTCTGGCTCGACCAGGTGCTGGCCCGCGCCTCGGATCGCCTGGAGAGGCTCTCGGAGGGGCGCTACGCCTTCGTGCGCCGCGCCGACGTGGACGACAAGCGCCGCAAGGGCGGCCTCGACCTCGACGTGTACGACGCCTGGGCCGCGGCGCAGCGCGAGGCGCGCACGCTCTCGGGCGGCGAGAAGTTCCTCGCGTCGCTCTCCCTCGCGCTGGGGCTGGCCGACGTCATCCAGGAGCGCGCCGGCGGCATCGAGCTCGACACGCTCTTCATCGACGAGGGCTTCGGCAGCCTCGACGCCTCCACCATGGACCGCGCGCTGGCGGTGCTCGACGAGCTCGGCGCCCACCGGCAGGTCGGCGTCATCAGCCACGTCGAGGGCGTGAAGAAGGCGATTCCCTGTCACCTCCTGGTCGAGCGCACCGCCGACGGCTCGCGCGTGCACCTGCCCGACTGACGCCTCTACACAGGCGCCACTCGCGCCTGTCCGCAGCACGGCAACTGGTGCAAGCTGGCGCCCCCATTCACATGGCCGTCGACATCGAGCCGCTGCTGAGGAGGTTGGAGGCGCTGGCCCCGGGCTTCGGGCGCGCGCGCGTCGACCTCGAGGCCATCGTCGGCCGCGCGCGGTCGAACGACTTCCGGGGCGTGATGCAGAACGCCCGGCTGGTGCTCGAGACGCTGCTCCGCTCCCTGGTCTCCGAGGAGCTCGGCCAGACGCCGGGCAAGGCGATGCTGGAGGAGCTGGTCGCGAAGTTCCGACAGAAGGGCAACTCCGGCATCGTGCCCCCCAACATCCTCGCGCACATGGGCACCGTGCAGGCGTGGGGCAACCTCTCGATGCACGATCACGCCGGCGGCCTCGACGAGACGGCCGTGCGGGTCGGGGGCGAGGAGGTGCTCGCCAGCCTCAACTCGGTGGTGGCCATCCTCACCTGGTATGCCGAGAAGCGAGGGCACGCTCCGCTCCTCGACGACGGGTCACCGCTCGCGACTCCGGCACCCAGCGGCGGCGCGAGCTCCCACTCGGAGCGCTTTACTCCGGGGCGCGTGGTCGGTGGCCGCTACCGCCTCGAGGCCCGGCTCGCGGCGGGCGGCATGGGAGAGGTCTTCGAGGCGACGCACGTGGAGCTCGGCCGCAGGCTGGCGCTCAAGGTCATGCGCCCCGAGCTCAGCGGCGCCCCCGACTTCGTCGAGCGCTTCCGCCGCGAGGCCATCACCGCCAGCCGCCTCGGCCACCCGCACATCGTCGACATCATCGACTCCGGCTCCGAGGCCGGGCAGTTCTACTTCGTGATGGAGCTCCTCGACGGGAAGACGCTCTCGTCGATGATCGATCGCGGGCCCGTGGCGCTGCCGCTCGCCCTCGAGCTGGTGACGCAGATCGCACAGGCGCTCGACGCCGCGCACCAGGCCGGGGTGGTGCACCGCGACCTCAAGCCCGACAACGTCATCGTCCTCGACCGCGCGGGCCAGCCCTTCGTCAAGCTGATGGACTTCGGCGTCGCGAAGGTCGTCGCGCCCCAGGACCGCAAGCTGACCACGCACGGCGTCGTCATCGGCACGCCGCAGTACATGGCGCCCGAGCAGGCGGCAGGCCTCCCTGTCGACGCGCGGGCCGACCTCTACAACCTGGGGCTGATGCTCTTCGAGCTCCTCACCGGCCAGCCACCGCTGAAGGGCGAGACCGCCTCCCTCGTGATGGCGGCGCACATCTCGCAGGTCGCCCCGCAGCTCCCGGCGACGTTCCCGGCGCCGCTGCGCTCGCTCGTGGCGCGCATGTTGGCCAAGCAGCCGGGCGACCGACCCCGGTCGATGGCCGAGGTCCTGGCAGCGCTGGCCACGGTGCCCCGGAAGCCGCCGCGCCGGGCGTTGACGGTGGCGGCGCTGACGGTGGCCGGCCTGGTGGTCGCCGTCGCCGGCCTCGCGCTCGCGCGTCGCCCAGCGCCCACGGCGCCGTCCCCGCCCGCGCTCGACCCCGTGCGCGCCGCGCCCACGCCCGTCGAGGCAGTGGCCCCGGGGCTCCCCGACTCACCGGCGCCGGTCGCCGAGCCCGAACCCGAAGTCACCACGCGCGCCGACGCCGAGCTCGACGCGGGCGTGGCCGCGCTGCCGAAGCGCCCGCCCGTGAAGCGCGCGCCGAAGCGCCCGGCGCCGCCGCTGCTCCCGGCAGATGGGCTCTGATCACTTCTCGAAGGTCACCTTCGTCGTGCCGAGCGGGATCGAGACGGCCAGCCCCACGCCCCCGGCGACGGCGAAGGTGAACCCCAGCCCCACCGGGAGGGCGACGTTGCTGCGGCCCGAGAGCCCCCCGATGCCGAAGCCCAGGGCGAGCGCCAGCCCGGAGACGGCCAGCGTGGTGAAGAGGATGGTGGCGGTGACCCAGCCCCGGCCGCCACCGCGCACCCGAAGCGCGACGCGGTTGCGGTGGGCGTGGTCAGCCAGCACGAAGCTGTTGGACGGAGAGATCTCCGCGCCCGTGACGACGAAGTGGTCGCTCGCGCGCGTGACCGGCGCGTCACAGGGGGCGCGGCACTCACCGTTCGGGTTGCCGTTCAGGCGCAGCAGCCGCACGTCGCGGTCGGTGGTCTCGATGTGGACCCTCACGACGTCGTCAGCCATCGCGAACGCGAACTCAGGGTCGGTCGAGCGCGGTTGAGTCGGTGACGGCAGCGGCAGCGGGTCGCGGCGCTCGGCGCCGGTGGGCGTGGCCGACGCCTGCGGCGCGCTCGAGGCGAGCTCGAAGAACTCGATGGCGGGGCGCTCGAGCTGGGTGACGACGGCGCGCTCCTGGGGCACGCGCCCCTCCGCGTCGACGCGCAGGAGGTGCCGCGTCGGCGGTAGCTCCACGGTGAGCGGCGTCACGCCCGCCTTCGCGCCGTCGATGGACACCTGCGCTCCCAATGGCAGGGAGGTGATGGTCACGGCCTGCACGCCGAGCCTCGCGAGCTTGTCCCCCAGCGTCTTGAGCGAGCGCTCGGCGTCGGGGCGCTCCGGCGCGCTGGGGCTCATCAGCAGCCAGGCCTGCCAGGCGTCGATGGCCTTGAGCGTCTCGCCCGCCTGCTCCCAGGCCCGCGCGGTGTTGAACTTGGTCACCGGCACGGGCCGAGCCGCGAAGGACGCCTCGAACTTCTGCGCGGCGTTCGCGAATTGGCCCTTCGCGTAGAGCGCGGCGCCTTCGTCGAACAGCTCGCGCGGGGTCTGCGCGAGGGCGAAGGAAGACACCACGAGCACCAACCAGCCGAGTCGGCCCATCCGCGCATCATGAGAACAAACCCGGGTGATCGCCAGCGCGCTTCAGCGGAGCAGCACCTGCACCGCGCCGTCGAGACCCGGCGCGCCGCGCGGCCCGGGCGCACCGCTGGGCCCCTGCGCGCCATGAGACCCGGCGCTGCCCCCGGAGACGAAGGTGGTCTTGCCGTTCGCGTAGCAGCTCGTGCCCGAGCCGCCGGCGCCTCCGGAGCCTCCGCGGCCGCCTAGCCCCCCGGGGCCGCCGTCGCCGCCGAGGCCGCCGCGCGAGCGGAACACCGAGCGAACGAGGGCCTCGTCTTCGCAGTCCTTTCCGCACACGAGCTCGACCCGCACCGCGCCGCCGTCGCCGCCCGGCCCGCCTCGCCCACCGGGCCCGCCCGCCCCGCCGTTCTGCCCGTTGCCGCCGCGCCCGCCCGGGGAGGAGGGGCACATCGCGTTCGTGCCGCTCGTGCCGCTCGAGCCAGCCGCCCCCGGCGTTCCCGCGGCGCCGGGCAGGCCGCGACCGCCACAGCTCCCGAACTCGACGCCGAGAGTGCGCCGCGGGATGACGAAATGGACCCGTCGCCCCGACTCCGAGATGGCCTCCACCAGCAGGCCGTGCGCGACGGGCACGACCACCGCGTTGACCAACGGGCCGCGGGCCGTGGGGTCGCCCTCGAAGCAGAAGGCCCTCGGTCCCTCGGCGGCGAGCGGCACCTGGAGGAGCTGCGCCAGCCGGTCGCCGAGCTTCACGGGCACCACCAGGCCCACGCCCGCGCGCGTCAGCTCGATGGCGTCGGCCATGGCCCACTTCGGGAGCAGGTGCAGCACCCCCGCCTCGTCGAGCTTCGCGAAGCCCGAGCCCAGCCGGACCTCCGCGGGGTCGATGCACGGCGTGACGGCGAGCGCGGCGGGCTCGTCGCACAGCGGGAGCGGCTCGCTCCAGCCGACGTGGAAGCGCAGCAACGGCCGGAGCGCGAGCGCCGGGGCTCGGCGCCGCTCGCCTTCGACGATGAAGGGGTGCACGAGCTGGCCGCCGATGTCCTGGGAGAAGCGGACCTCCGCGGGGGCCACCAGCGGCGGCTGTGGCGCCGGCGCCGGGAGCGACGCCACGCGCTGCACCCAGCGGCCGTGGGCGATCACGGCGGCCTCCACCTCAGCGGCGCGCTCCTTCACCTCCTTCATCGTCGACTGGGCGACATGGAGCCGGACGACCCGGCGTCGCGCGGCCAGGCGCACCGCCTCCCCCGGCGCTCGGGCCTCGATGCGCCGGAGCAGGGCCTCGTCCTCGAGCGACAGCACCAGCGCCTCCGTGAGCGGCTGGCCGCGCAGCCGGCCTTCCTCCAGCTCGACGAGGGCCCGGATGGACGCGGTCGCCTCGCGCACGGCCGGTGAGGTGGGGCTCGCGCGCTCGAGCTTCGCGCGCAGCGCGCCCAGCGCCCGCGAGGGGCCGCGGGGCCGGCGCTCGAGAGCGTCACGGATGACCTCGAGGGGCGCCGCCTCGGAGCGCTCGACGAAGCCCGTCACCCGCTGCGCGAGGCCCTCGACGAACGCCTCGCGCAGTTCCTCCGGGAGCCAGGCCAGCAGCCGCTGCGCGCACGCGCCCCAGCGCTGATGTGGGACCCGCGACGTCTCGAGGCTCGCGACGAAGGGCTCGACGAGGGAGGCATCGACCCGCGCGAACGTCTCGCGCTCGCAGACCGACGCGTCGGCGTCGGCGCGCGACAGGTAGTGCACCAGGGCCTCGCCCGGCCAGCGGGCCGAGTCGACGCGCAGCGCCTCGCGGTCGTACTGCGCCGGGAACTGGTGCGCGCAGCCGACGGCGGACAACACGAGCCACGCCAGCCAGCGCGAGCGAGCGGCGCGGCGGGGCGAGCTGGGCGACGCGGCCGGAGCGTGGTGGAGAGGACGCGACATTGACGCGAGACGATTGTAGCGGGCCACGCACCTCCAACGCGGCGAACCATCACACCGTCGACGTCTGGAGTGAAGTTGCCGAGCACCTCAAAGCGCCTCCTGACCGCGGTCGGCCAGCGGCGCAAGTCAGTCGGCAGGAGCGCCCGCGAGCCGCCGTCGGTTCGCGCGACCCTCAGATGACAGGGGTGGCTCCCTCGCTCCCTCGGCGTGCCTGATGACACTGAGCTGCCGATCGGCGCCGAGCTCGTCGCGCGCCTCTCAGGGGCGGAGAGCTCCCCGCGCCTGGGCTGAGCTCCAGGGGGGAGGCTACGGCCGGCGGGCCGTGGAGAGCCAGGCCTCCCGCAGCCGCGCGACGACCTCGCCCGGCGGCACCGCGCCCTGCTGCGGCACGCACGGGCCCGCGACGGCGTTGGCGAGGAGGAGCGGCAGGCCCTCGGCGACGCGGAGCGGAGCGCGGCGGGCGCCGGCGGTGGTGAGGAGCCAGCGCTCGAAGGCCGAGGCCACGCGCGGGCGGTTCTCAGGCGGCGCGACGAGCTCGCGGCCATCCCACGCCAGCACCGAGGCCACGCAGCTCTCGAGGTACTCCGCGCCGTCGGCGGTGGTGAGGAGCGTCGCCACGCCATCTCGCCGCACGGCGTCCCAGGGGCCCGGCGACGGCTGCTTGCGCTGCGGGCCTGCGAGGTGGGCGATGGGGGAGACGAGGGTGCGCGTGGGCTGGTCGTCGTGGAGCCGGCTGCGTGGCCGGGTCGTCACCGAGAGCTCGCCGGGGCGGAGGGCCGCGAGCACGTAGAGGCCGGGCGTCGCCTGCGCAGCGAAGGCGTCGAAGGCGCGCGCGGTGTCGGCGTCGTCGGCCAGCCGCGCGCGGTGGAAGTCGAAGAGCACGACGCCTGCGTCGACGACGCGCAGCACGGTGTAGGGGACGACGCTCACGGTGCTCCCTCCCTCGGTGCAGAGGCCACGGCGCCGAGCGCGCCCAGCTTGAGGTGGACCTCCCGGAGCTCGGCCTGCGCGTCCGAGTCCCACGTGATGCCGCCGCCGACGCCGTAGCACCAGCCGTCGGCCGTGCGCTCCGCCGTGCGAATGAGGAGCGCGACGCGCGCGCGCGGGCCGACCTCGAGGCCGAGCAGGCCGCAGTACGCGCCGCGCGGCGTGGGCTCGAGCTGGGCGATGACGGCGCAGGCCGCCTCTCTCGGCGCGCCGGTGACGGAGCCGCCGGGGTGGAGTCGCGCGAGCAGCTCGCTCGTCGGGGTCGCTGGCGGGAGCTCCCCGCGCACGTCGCTCACCGTCTGCACCGCGTAGGGCAGCTCGAGGAAGCGGCGCTCGTCGGCGACCGCCACCGAGCCGGGAACGCAGAGGCGGTGGAGATCGTCGCGGAGCAGGTCGGTGATCATCGCCAGCTCCGCGCGATCCTTCTCGCTCGCCTCGAGCCACGCGCGCTGCCCCGCGGGCGCGGTGCCCTTCATCGGCTCCACGCGCACCGCGTGCCCGTCGCGCGCCACGAGCAGCTCGGGGCTCGCCGACACCAGCTCGCCCACTTCCCGCGAGCGCACCCACGCGGCGAAGCGGGGCACGCGCTCGCGGCAGAGCGTCGCGAGGAGCGCAGAGCCCGGCACCGGCGGCAGGTGCGCGCGCACGGTCAGGTTCACCTGGTACACGTCGCCGGCAGCGATGGCCTCGCGGATGGCGCCCACGCCCGTGACGAAGTCTCCGTCGTCCACCCGCGGCGCGAGGGCCACCGGCGCCACGTCGAAGAGCGGCGTCACCGACACGGCGCGGCCGGAGAGGGCCACGGGCGTGCGCGCCTCGGCGCGGGCGAACCACAGGAGCGCGTCGTCGGCGCGCGCGTCGAGGCCCAGCTCGATCAACGTCCAGTGAGGGCTGTCCTCGTAGCCCGGCGCCAGCAGCGCGAAGTCCGTGCGCCCCTCGAGCGCGGCGAGGCTGAGCTCGAGCGGAGAGAGCTCCTGCACGGGTCCCCGTGGCGCGGCGCCTGGCTTCTTGGTGGCGGCCGGAGACGCGAGCCCCCGGGGGGCGGCGCGTGGCTCCGCTGTGGCGGCCGGTGTCACGCCGCCCGGCTCTTCTCCAGCGGACGGAGGCCCGGGCTCGTCGGCGGGGTGAGCCACTGGCGCGGGCGGCACGTCGGCCCGAGGCGGCGCGCTGACGGAGCTGCCTCGGTCGCCCTCGTGGCGCGAGGCCTTCGGCGCGCCGGGCACCCCAAGCCCCTTGAAGGCCGCATCGAGCAGCTCCCGCCCCCGGGGTGTAGCGAAGGAGTCCGGGTGGAACTGCACGCCCACCAGCGGCAGCACCTCGTGCTCGAGGGCCATCACCAGCCCGTCGTCGAGCCTCGCCGTGACGCGCAGCGGCGCCTCGACGCCCTCGAGTGAGAGCGAGTGGTACCGCATCACCTCGAGCACGCCAGCGATGCCCGGCAGCCGCGTGGCGCCCGAGAAGGTGGCGCGCGCGCGCTGCCCGTGCGCCGGTCGCGAGCGCACGAGCCGAGCGCCGAAGGCGAGCCCGATGGCCTGGTGCCCGAGGCAGACGCCCAGGCAGGGGAGCTCGCGCCTGGCGGCCTCGCGCACCAGCTCCACCAGCCCCGCGCGCGCCGGGTCCATCGGGCCGGGGCCGACGACGAGCAGGTCAGCCTCGCCGAGGTGCGCGGAGGCCTCGCGCGCCGACACCACGCGCACCGCCTCGCGCGGCACGGGCAGGGCCGCGATGACGTTCCACGAGAACGAGTCCCGGTTTTCGACGAAGAGCACGCGCACGGCGCGCTGGCTTGTAGCGCACCCGCGCCGACCGCGGCGCCGGCAGGAGTCCACCCCCGCCCTGACACGGCCGCGGGGAGGGGGGGCGAGGGCGCTCGGAGGCCGGTTTGCAGCCGGTGCGCCGCTTCGGCTAAAGGGCTCCGCAGCCCGCGGGGAGCCCCATGCAGCGCCGTCTCGTCGTCCTCACAGTGAGCCTCGTCCTCGCCGCCTGCGGCCAGGGCGAGCGCGTCACGCCCGTGGTGCCAGACAGCGGCGTGCTGCCGCGCATGACCTGCCTCGACAGCGACGGCGACGGCTTCGCGGGCACCGGCGACTGCGCGAACGAGGCCCTGGTGGACTGCGACGATCGCGACCCACTGGTGTTCCCCGGCGCGCCGGAGCGCTGCAACGGCCGCGACGACAGCTGCGACGGCGCCATCGACGAGGGCCTGCCCATCACGGCCTGGTACCGCGACGCCGATGGCGATGGCGTCGGCTCGACGCTGGTGGGCGAGGGCTGCGGCGCGCCCCCGGCCGGCGCCGTGACGCAGCCGGGCGACTGCGACGACACCGACCCCGCGCGCCGGCCCGGCGTGGCCGAGCTCTGCAACGGGGTCGACGACGACTGCGACGGCACGGCCGACAACGGGCTCCCCTTCCAGGACTTCTACGTGGACGCCGACGGCGACGGCTTCGGGGCCGCGGGCAGCGTGCCCGTCAGCGCCTGCACCACGACGGTCGCCGGGCGCGTGCCCAACGCCGCCGACTGCAACGATCTCGACGCCGCGCAGAAGCCGGGCGCCGCGGAGATCTGCAACAAGATCGACGACAACTGCGACGGCCAGGTGGACAACGGCATCGCCTTCTCGGCCTGGTACCCCGACGCGGACGGCGACGGCTTCGGCAGCGCCACCGCCACGCCCGAGATGAGCTGCGCGCCCGTGCCCGGCAAGGTGATGAACTCCGGCGACTGCGACGACACGCGCGCCTCGGCGAAGCCCGGCGCCGCCGAGCAGTGCAACGGCCTCGACGACGACTGCGACGGGCAGGTCGACGAGGGCCTCACCTTCGCCGACTACTACCCGGACGCCGACGGCGACGGCTTCGGGGCCCAGGGCGCGACGCCGGTGTCCGCCTGCCTCCCCGTGGCCGGCCGGGCGACGAACGCGCTGGACTGCAACGACGCCTCCTCGGCGGTGAAGCCCGGCGCCGCGGAGCAGTGCAACGGCGTGGACGACGACTGCGACGGCGCCATCGACGAGGGGCTCACCTTCCTCGACTACTACCCGGACGCCGACGGCGACGGCTTCGGCAACGCGACGGCCACGCCCATCTCGAGCTGCTCGGCCATCACCGGCCGGGTGACGAACCGCACCGACTGCGACGACTCGAACGCGGCCATCAACCCCTCGCGCCCCGAGGTGTGCAACGGCCTCGACGACAACTGCAGCGGGCTGGCCGACGAGGGGCTGCCCACGCAGAACTACTACCTCGACGCCGACGGCGACGGGCGCGGGCGGGCGAACTCCACGCCGGTGGCTTCGTGCGGGCCGGTGAGCGGGCGCGTCACCTCCAACACCGACTGCGACGATCTCGACCCCACCGTCTTCCCCGGCGCGCCCGAGCAGTGCAACGGCCGCGACGACGACTGCGACGGACAGGTGGACAACGGCGTGGCGACGCTCGACTACTGGCCCGACGCCGACGGCGACGGCTTCGGGGCCACCGGCTCGACGCCCATCGCCTCATGCAGCGCGCTGACCGGCCGGGTGACGAACGCGCTCGACTGCAACGACGCCAACCCCAACGTGAAGCCCACCGCGGTGGAGGTGTGCAACGGCGTCGACGACGACTGCGACACGCTGGTGGACGAAGGCCTCGCGGTGCTGAGCTACTACCCCGACAGCGACGCCGACGGCTACGGCGCGAGCACCGCCACGGCCCAGGTCTCGTGCCAGGCGGTGCCGGGCAAGGTGAGCAACAACCTCGACTGCAACGACGGCAACCCCAACATCCGCCCCTTCGCGACGGAGGTGTGCAACGCCATCGACGACGACTGCGACGGCTCCATCGACGAGGGGCTGCCCACGCAGAGCTACTGGGTCGACGCGGACCTCGACGGCTTCGGCGCCGCGGGCAGCGCCGCCGTCGTCTCGTGCGCGCCGGTGGCGGGCCGGGTGACGAACCAGGCCGACTGCAACGACGCCAACGCCGCCATCCGCCCCACGGCCCCCGAGGTGTGCAACGGCATCGACGACAACTGCGCCGGCGGCATCGACGAGGGCAACCCCGGCGGCGGCGCGGCCTGCAGCACCGGCCAGTCGGGCGTCTGCGCGGCCGGCACGCTCACCTGCACCAGCGGCTCGCTGCAGTGCGCGCGCAACGTGGCGCCGTCCACCGAGGTCTGCAACGCGCTCGACGACGACTGCGACGGCAGCACCGACGAGGGCTTCGCGGGCCTGGGCACCGCCTGCAGCGCGGGCCTCGGCGTCTGCCGCAACACCGGCACGATGGTGTGCAACGGCGCGGGCACCGGCGTGCAGTGCAGCGTCACCGCCGGCAGCCCCACCGCGCCGGCCTGCGACGGCCTCGACAACGACTGCGACGGCGTCGTCGACGAGCCGTTCCTCTCGAGCACCCTGGACGTCACCCCCACCGCGTGGAGCGACCTCGAGGTGAAGCCCTACTACTACTCGAGCGCCGGCTGCCAGGGCGGGGCGCTCGGCACCGGCAGCGACGTGCTGGCGGGCGGCGCGCTCGTCATGGCCGGCGGCACGAGCGGCATCGCCTTCCAGAGGCTGACGACGGCCGGGGCACCCACGGGCTCGCCCGCGAACATCACCTCGCTGACCTACGTGGACGTCGACGCGGCGCAGGCGGGCGACGGCTTCGTGGTGGCGGGCGTGTGGGCCGCCAACAACGCCGAGGTCGACCTCTTCTACGTGGACTCGAACGGCACGCAGCGCACGCTGCGCTACTCGCAGTTCAAGTCGCCGGCTGGCTGCTCGCCCTCGGGTACGCCCTGCAACCCGCTCGACTCGCTGCGCGTGGTGCGCGGCAACGGCCGCCGGGTGGTGGTGCTCTGGCGCGAGGCCGGCGTGGGCGTGCGACTGGCGCAGGTCGAGGCCTGCCTCTCGGGCACCACCTGGTCGCTCAAGGCGGCGGGCTGCGGCTCCGATACGCTCTCGGCCCTCACGGTGAGCCCCGCGGCGACGGCGCTGGCGGGCGTGGGCGCCGACTCGAGCCACGTGGACTGGGCGGCCTCGCAGGCGTGCCCCGCGGCGGCGACGGCGCAGCGCCTGGGCGTGGCGTACGTGAGCGCGCCCACCAGCGTCAGCTTCTTCCGGGTGGACGAGACGGGCGCGAACAAGACGACCGAGACGGTGGCCTACAGCACGAGCTCGCCGCGGGTGCTCTCGCAGCCCGACGTGAGCTTCTTCCGCGACGGCGCGGCGGCCGACCAGTTCCTCCTCGCGTACGTGACGCGCGACCCCAGCCCCGTGCCGGCCCGCGCCGACCTGAACTACTGGCTCACCAGCGACCCGAGCTGGCACTACGCCTACCTCGACTACGCGACGGAGAACGGCGTCGACTCCATCGTGCGGCCGCGCACCAGCGCGAGCGCCACCGGGCTGTGGCTGTCGGCGGTGCGCTACGTCGTCGACGCCTCGGGCTTCAAGCGGCAGGTGATGACGCGCACCTTGACGCTCGCGGGCGACCGCACGCCGCTGGGCTCGTCGGTGGAGCTGTCGGTGACGTCGGGCGCCTGCGCCGGCGACCCGGCGTGCCGGCCCGGCGACAAGCAGGCCTTCACCAACTGGCGGGGCTTTAGCCGCCTCTACTTCTCGGGCAGCGGCGCCACGCCGGCGGGGAGCTTCGCCAGCGTGCTGACCTGCCAGTGATCGCCGGGCGGCGCTCCGACCCCGAGCGCCACGCGGTGCGCCTGCTGCGCGAGGCGCGTTGAGAGAGAGCGCCGCTCACCTGCGCGACCGGTGTATGCCCCGGCCCGTGCGACTCCTCGTCACCGACTCGTTCGCCCCCGAGGCGAAGGCCCTGCGCGCCCACTTCGACGCGCGCTTCGCCGACCCCCGCCGCGCCACCGCCGATCGCTTCGTGTGGGACCTCTGGCACGTGCCCGGGCAGTACACGGCGCTGCGCACACCGGCGTGGGAGTTCTTCCCCAGCAAGGTCTACGAGGCGTTTCACCAGCGCCTCGTCTGGTGGGGCCGCCGCACGCTCGGCTGCCACGACGTCTCGCCGCCCTGGCTGTCGTGCTACGTCAACGGCTGCGAGCAGCGGCTGCACGGCGACCTGCCGCACGGCCCGGTGGCCTGGGTCTTCTCGCTGACGAACTGGTCAAAGCGCACCTTCCGCGGCGGCGAGACGCTCCTGCTGCGCGAGGAGGTGATGGACCTGTGGCGCGGCTTCGTCAGCACCCGCGCCGTCGAGGAGCCCGAGGTGCTCGAGGCGGTGCCCGCGCGCTTCAACCGCCTGGTGGCCTTCGACCCGCGCATCCCCCACGGCGTGCGGCGCGTGGACGGCTCGATGGATCCGCGCGAGGGGCGCCTCGTCATCCACGGCTGGTTCGTGCAGCCCCGGCCCTTCATCGAGGGGCCGCTGCCCGAGGCCGCGCTGGAGGACGCCATCGGCGCGGTGACCCACGCGCTCGCGCCCCACCTCGAGGCCGGCGCGGCGCCGGTGGGCCTCGTGTCGCTCGGCTTCACGGTGAAGGGCGGGGCCGCGGGCCCGGTGAAGGTGCTCGCCGACACCACGCGCGTGCCGGCCGAGCAAGAGGGCACGAAGGGCCGGCTCCTGCGCGCCGTGCGCGGCGCCCTGGCGACGCACCGCTTTCCGAAGCTCCGGACCTCGAGTCAGGTGACGCTGCCGCTGCTCTTCGAGGGGTGAGTCAGAGGTCGTGATTCCGGTCGGTTGGGTGAGTCCGAGGCCTCCCGGTTCGGCCTGATCCAGAGACTTGCGATCACTCCGGCCCTGCTGGTACACGCGAGCGCACTCGACGGTGCCCGCACGGGCCTTCGGGTGAGCAGCACCACTACTCACACGGGCTCCACAGAGCTTCGCCAGGTGCCGACGACATGGGGTCGTCGGTGGCGCAGCGTCGTCGTCAGACGACAGGCCCGTGGCGGACACAACCAGGAAGCAGACACAATGAGCGACACCGAGAACGAGCAGCAGCAGCAGATGGCCCCCTCCGGCGGCATCACCATGCGCCAGATGCTGGAGGCCGGGGTTCACTTCGGCCACCAGACCAAGCGCTGGAACCCGAAGATGAAGCCGTACATCTTCGGCGCCCGCAACGGCATCTACATCATCGACCTCCAGAAGACGGTGGTGCTGGCCCGCGCGGCCCTGCGCTTCGTCTCGGACGTCACGGCCCGCGGCGGCACGGTGCTCTTCGTGGGCACCAAGAAGCAGGCCCAGGACGTCGTGCGCGAAGAGGCCGCGCGCTCGGGCCAGTACCACGTCACCAACCGGTGGCTCGGCGGCACGCTGACCAACTTCAAGACCATCAAGCAGGGCATCGACCGCCTCAAGACCATCGAGACCATGGCCGAGGACGGGACCTACGCCCGCCTGCCCAAGAAGGAGGTCGCGGGCCTCGAGCGTGAGCGCGAGAAGCTCGAGAAGAACCTCGGCGGCATCAAGAACACCTCGCGCCTGCCGGGCGCCGTGTTCGTGATCGACCCCAAGAAGGAGGCCCTCGCGGTGCACGAGGCCAACCGCCTCGGCATCCCCGTGCTGGGCCTGGTCGACACCAACTGCGACCCGGAGGGCATCGACTACGTCATCCCCGGCAACGACGACGCGATCCGCTCCATCAAGCTCTTCACGAGCAAGATTGCCGACGCGGCCATCGAGGGCGCGGCCCGCTACCGCGCGTCGGGCGCCGCCGACCGTGACGCGCAGGAGGAGCGCGGCCGTCGCGAGGGTGGCCGTGGTGGTGACGAGCGCCGCCGCGCGCCCCGCCGCGAGGGCCGTGGCCCCGTGGTCGAGCACCGGGGCGCCGCCCTGGAGCAGGCCGCCGTGGAGC
>CAYUZK010000146.1:0-16155 GCA_964449625.1 uncultured Archangium sp. | reverse complement strand
CGTCGACGCCGTTGCACGTCTCGGCGGAGGCCGGCAGCGGGGTGCAGGTGAACGGCGCGCCCCCGACACAGGAGGGCACCTCGCGGGCGCACGCGCCGACGCCGCACGAGATGGGCGGCAGCTCCTCGTCGATCTTCGCGTCGCAGTCGTCGTCGAGGCCGTTGCACGTCTCGGGCACCGGCACGCAGGTGGGGCCGGCGTCCACCTCCTCCACCGGGCGGATGCGCTCCTCTCCGCACGTACAGCCGCTCACCACCACCCCCAGGCACCACACCGCGACGACGAGCCGAGCCGACATGGGCGCTCTGTGGCACACCTGCCGGCCCCGTGTCACGAGTCCGCCGGGCTGCCTTTCGCTGGGACATCGGGCGGGGGCTTCCCCTACAGTTCCGGGCCGGCATGACGCTCGACGAGGCGGTGGAAGCAGGAGACGTGGCCGCGGTGACCTCCGCGCTCGACGGCGGCGCCGACGTCAACGCGCTCGGGCCGGGCAAGCGCACGCCGCTCATCGTGGCCGCGGGGCAGGGGCGCCTCGACCTCGTGGCGCTGCTGCTCGAGCGCGGCGCCGAGCCCCAGTGGCGTGACGCGAGCGACGAGACGGCGCTCCTCAAGGCGGCGGCCAACGGCCATGCCCAGGTGGTGGCGGCGCTGTTGCCGCTGGCGCCGGAGGACGACCAGGACCTGGCCCGCTCCTTCCTCGCCGCCTACGGCAAGGCCCACGGCCCCGAGGTGCAGTACGACGGCGGCGGCCTCAAGCGGAAGGCGGTGGAGGTCGCCGCGCGCGCCGCGGACTTCGTGGGGCACGCCTCGCCGCAGCAGCGGGTGGAGCGCGTCGAGCGCGCCGAGGCCGCGGTGAAGAAGAAGCCGTGACGCCGAAGCCCCCGCCGCGAGAGGTGTCGACCCCCAAGGGCCAGGCGCTCAAGCGCCCCGGGCCGGTGGGCGGCGTGCGCGACCTGAACCGCCAGCGCAAGGCCCAGGCCATCCGCGACGCGGCGCTGCTGCTCTTCCTCGAGCGCGGCATCGAGGCCGTGTCGGTGGACGACATCATGAAGTCGGCGCGCATGGCCAAGGGCAGCTTCTACCGGTACTTCGTGGACCAGGCGGCGCTGGTGGCCGAGCTCATGGAGCCCACGCGGGCGCTGATGACGGACGTGCTCGAGCGCTGTCTGCGCGAGCTGGAGACCGCCACCACCCGCGACGCGCAGTTCAAGGCCTACGCGCAGGTGGGGCAGGTGCTGGCGACGCTGCTGCTCGAGCACCCGGGCCCCGTGCGCCTCTACCTGCAGGAGTCGCGGGCCCCCTCGCAGGGCGCGCGCAAGCCCCTCATCGAGCTCTCGAAGGTGGTGAGCCGCTTCGCCATCGACATCACCCGCGCGGCGCAGCGGCACGGCATCTTGAAGCCCATCCCCGTGGCCGTGAGCGCGCTCACCGTCGTCGGCGCGGCAGAGCGGCTGCTCCTGGCGGTGCTGCACGAGGAGGACGTCGGCAACGTCCTCGAGGTACCCGCGGCCCTCACCACGCTCATCCTCGACGGGCTCAAGGCCTGAACGCCTGAGGCCGGGGCGTCCTCCGCGCGTGACACTGCCCGACGACGGGCCTCGACGCGGCGGGCCGCTCTTGGCTAAGGCCGCCTCGTGATGCGCCTGCGCCCCGCTCTTGGCTTCCTGCTCTCCTTCGCCCTCGCGTGCGGTGGCCCTGTCTCGGGCGAAGACTCGGGGGTGCCCGACGGTGACGGCGGGGGCACGCTCGACGCGGGCCGGCCCGACGCCGGCAGCGACGCGGGGGCCCTGCCGACGCTCGTCACCGTGGGCCACGAGCGCGAGCTGCGCGGCGCGTGGATCGCCACCGTCGCCAACCTCGACTGGCCCTCGAGCGGCTCGCTCTCGCCCGACGCCGGCCGCGCCTCGCTCGCGGCCCTGGTGGACGCGATGGGCGATGCGGGCATGAACGCGCTCTTCTTCCAGGTGCGGCCCGAGAGCGACGCGCTCTACGCCTCGAGCCTCGAGCCCTGGAGCCGCTACCTCGCCGGCACGCAGGGCCGCGACCCGGGGTGGGACCCGCTCGAGGAACTCCTCACGCTCGCCCACGCGCGCGGCATGGAGGTGCACGCGTGGATGAACCCGTACCGGGGCCTGGTGAGCGCGGGCAGCCAGACGGCCACCACCCACGTCACCCGCACGCTCTCGGGTTACGCCATCACCTACGACGGCAAGGTGCTGATGAACCCCGGCGAACCGGCCGTGCGCCAGCACGTGGAGGCCGTGGTGGAGGATCTCCTCGGCCGCTACGACGTCGACGGGCTGCACTTCGACGACTACTTCTACCCGTACCCCGACGCGGCCAACACGCCGTTCCCCGACTCTGCGACCTACGCCGGATACCAGGCCGACGGCGGCGCGCTCTCGAGGGCCGACTGGAGGCGCGAGAACGTCAACACGCTGGTGCGCGAGGTGATGGACCTCGTCACGCGCGACCACCCCCACGTGCGCTTCGGCATCTCGCCCTTCGGCATCTGGAAGAGCGGCACGCCCACCGGCATCAGCGGGCTCTCGTCGTACGACGTCATCTCCTGCGACGCGGTGACGTGGATGACCCAGGGCTGGGTCGACTACCTCGCGCCGCAGCTCTACTGGCCCACCGGCGGCCCGCAGGACTTCCTCAAGCTCTCCAACTGGTGGGCCCAGGGGACGATGGGCGGGCGGCACCTCTTCCCCGGGCACGCGACCTACCGGCTGGGCACCACGACGTCGTGGACGCTCTCGGAGTACCGCGCGCAGCTCGAGCACGTCCGCACGCTGCGCGCCCAGCAGGCGCAAGGCGCCATCCACTTCCGCGCGGCGGACCTGCGCAACAACCGGGCTGGCGCGGCTGAGACGGTGACGGACGGCGGCGTGGCCTGGCCCGGCGTCACCGCGATGCTCCGCGGCTCCCTCTACGCGACGCCCGCGCTCCCGCCGGTGCTCCCGCGGGCCGGCGCCGCGATGACGCCGCCGGTGCCGCTCGTCTCGCGCCAGGGCGCGACGCTCATCGCCACCAGCCCCCTGCCGCTCACGGTGCGCTTCTTCGCGCTCTACCGCGAGGTGGCGGCCGGCCAATGGGCGCTGGCGGCGGTGCGCGGCGGGCCTCAGGCCGACTTCCCCGTGCAGCCGGGCGCGTGGGCGGTGAGCGCCATCGGTCGCGGCGGCGCCGAGAGCCAGGGCGCGCGCGTCGTCGTGCCCTGAGCGGGTCGACGGGGCGCCGCGGTCAGCCGCCAGGCCAGGGGCGCTCCGCGACGACTTCGCCCGCGGGCACCTGGCCACCGTCGGCGCCGAGGCGGGGGAAGGTGGCGACCGACCAGGTGAAGACGCCGGGGAGGTCGTCGAACTCCGTCACGCAGGCCAGCACCACCTCGCACGCCTCGGGGCAGGTGCCCGTCACGCCCTCGGCGACGCCGCCGGTGAAGGTGGCGGGGAGCTGGGCGAGCAGCGCCGCCGTCGAGTGCCGCGCCCAGAGGAACTCGTCGACCCCGATGACGGTGGAGCCGCGCGTCTGCGGCAGCACCTCGGCCTTGCGCGCGGCGACGGGCCCGTCGCGCCGCAGCACGTAGACGGCGTGGTTGCCGCGCGGGGGGGCGAAGCCCATGGCCTCGAAGTCGTCGGCGTAGCGCTCGTGGTCGAGGAAGTAGGCGCGCTGGTGCTGGAAGGCGATCTTCAGGTTCGTCGGGCACTCGCGGGCGTGCCGCACCCGCGCCTCCTTCGCGGTCTGGTCGCGCACGCGGCGCCAGCCGAAGCCCAGGCCGACGAGCAGCGTGAGGACCACGGCGACGAAGCCCACGATGAACGGCGGCCGCCTCACCCGCGCCCGCCGCCCCGCTTGCGGATCTCCAGCTTCGCGATGAGGCCCTTGTGCACCTCGTCGGGCCCGTCGGCCAGCCGCAGCGCGCGGGCCTGGGCGAAGAAGGCCGTCAGCGGGAAGTCCTGCGAGAGGCCCGCGCCGCCGTGGAGCTGCATGGCGTCGTCCACCACCCGCTGCAGCATCGAGGGCGCGACGACCTTGATGGCGGCGATCTCCGTCATCGCGCCCAGGGCCCCGAGCTCGTCGAGCTTCCACGCCGCGTGCAGCGTCAGCAGCCGCGCCTGGTCGATGGCCACGCGCGCCTCGGCCACCTTCTCGCGGTTGCCGCCCAGGTTGAGCAGCGGCTTGCCGAAGGCCGTGCGCGAGAGCCCGCGGTCGATCATCAGCTCCAGGGCCCGCTCCGCCGCGCCGATGCAGCGCATGCAGTGGTGAATGCGCCCCGGCCCCAGGCGCCCCTGGGCGATCTCGAAGCCGCGCCCCGGGCCGGCGATGAAGTGGTCCACCGGGAGCCGCACGTTCTCGAAGCGCACCTCGCCGTGGCCGTGCGGCGCGTCGAGGTCGCCGAAGACGGGCACCATGCGCGTGACGTGCACGCCCTTCGCGTCGAGCGGCACCAGCACCATGGAGTGCTGCGCGTGGCGGTCAGCCCCCGGGTTGGGCGTGTGCGCGAGGAAGATGGCCACGCGGGCCCGCGGGTCGCCCAGGCCGCTCGTCCACCACTTCGTGCCGTTGAGCACCACCTCGTCGCCCTCGACGACGGCGGTGGCCTGCATGGTGGTGGCGTCGGAGGAGGCGACGTCGGGCTCGGTCATGCAGAAGACGGAGCGGATCTCTCCGGCCAGCAGGGGGTCGAGCCAGCGGCGCTGCTGCGCGGGGGAGCCGTAGCGCCAGAGCACCTCCATGTTCCCCGAGTCGGGGGCGTTGCAGTTGAAGAGCTCCGGCGCGAGCACGCTGCGGCCCATCTCCTCGGCCACGGGGGCGTACTCGAGGGTGGTGAGGCCGCCGCCGAGCGTCGGGTCGGGGAGCCACAGGTTCCACAGGCCCGCGGCCTTCGCCTTCGCCTTGAGCGGCTCGATGAGCGGGTGCACCTGCCACGTGCGCCAGTCGGCGCTCGCGTTGAGCTGGTGCACCTCGGCGAGCACCTGGCGCTCGACGGGCATGAGGTGGGTGTCGAGGAACGCGCGCACGCGCTCGCGGACGGCGCGGCTCTTCTCGCTGGGCTCGAAGTTCATGGTCGGCCGACAGGCTCGCCCCGGGGAGGCCGCGGCGCAAGCGAAGCCCGCTCAGGCGCGGGCGGGGCCGCGGGCGAGCGCGAGCGCGTGGTAGAGCGCCTCCACGTCGATGGGCTTGGGCAGGTGCGCGGTCATGCCGGCCTTGAGGCAGCGCTCCTTCTCTTCCGCCAGCGCGTGGGCCGAGGTGGCGATGATGGGCAGCGCGGTCAGCCCCAGGCGCCCGCGGATCGCCTCCGTGGCCTGGTAGCCGTCGAGCTCCGGCATCTGCAGGTCCATCAGCACCACGTCGAAGCGGTCGCCGGCCTGCGCCAGCACCTCCACCGCGACGCGCCCGTTCTCCGCGATGGTGACGGTGACGCCCACGCGCGTGAGGAGCTGCCTGGCCAGGGCCTGGTTCGTCGGGTTGTCCTCCACCACCAGCACGCGCAGGCCGGCGAGGTCGGGCAGCGCCGGCCGGGGGAGCGAGGCGGTGGGGGGGCTGGAGTGCGGAGTGGCCGAGGGCCCCTCCTCGAACTCGAACACCACGGTGAAGGCGGTGCCGCGGCTCGGCGCGCTCTCCACCTCGATGGTGCCGCGCATCAGGTTCACGAGCTGGTGGGTGATGGCGAGGCCCAGGCCCGTGCCGCCGAAGCGCCGCGGCGTGGAGGCGTCGACCTGGCTGAAGGGCTGGAAGAGCCGGGAGGTCTGCTCCGCGCTCATGCCCACGCCGGTGTCCTGCACGTGGAACGCCACCGTCGCCCGGGGGCCGGCGCCGGACAGCGCCAGGGCCCGCACCGTCACGCTGCCGGCCTCGGTGAACTTCACCGCGTTGGAGCACAGGTTGGTCAACACCTGCTTCACGCGCAGCGGGTCGCCCACCACCTGCGCCGGGAGCGCCTCGTCGACCTCGAAGGCGAAGGCGAGCCCCTTGTCGCGCGCGGGGCCCTCGAAGAGCGCGCGCACCTCCTGCAGGGGCCGGCGCAGCTCGAAAGGAATGCGCTCGAGGTTGAGGCGCCCGGCCTCGATGCGCGAGAAGTCGAGGGCGTCGTTGACGAGGCTCACCAGCGTCTCCGACGACTCGTGCACCTGGGCGAAGTAGTCCCTCAGCTGGGCGGGGTCGTGCTCGCGCTGCCCCAGCCACGAGAGGCTGGTGATGGCGTGGAGCGGCGTGCGCAGCTCGTGCGACATCGTCGCCAGGAAGAGGCTCTTCAGGCGGCTGGCCGACTCGGCCTCGGTGCGCGCCTGCACCAGCGCGGCCTCGGCCTCCTTGTGCAGGCTCGTGTCGCGGAAGGTGCAGTGGAGCGCGTCGCGGTCGCGCCAGCGCACGCTGGCCAGCGTCATGTCCACGGGCAGGGCGGTGCCGCTCGCGCGGGCCAGCGCCCACTCGAAGCGCGCGAAGCCCTGGCGGCGCGCGTCAGCCACGTGCCGGGCCCAGGCCTCGGCGCGGCCAGGCGCAGACTCGGGGGTGAGCTCCAGCACCGAGCGCCCGCTGAGGTCGCCGCGCTCCGAGCGGCCCAGGGCGGTCGCCGCCGAGGCGCTGCAGGCCACGATGCGCTCGTCCACCAGCACCCACGTCGGCTCCGGGGCCGACTCGAAGAGCGCCCGGAATCGCTGCTCGCTCTCCGCCCGGCGCTCGACCTCGCCCTCGAGGGCGCGGTTGGCGCGCAAGACGAGGCCCGCGGCGGCGCCGCCGAGCAGCGTCAGGGCCGCCAGCCCGGCGAGCGCCCAGCCAACCCACGAGGGCACGCCGGGCCGGTGCGTGTAGAGGAAGCCCGCCAGCGGCACCTCGCCCGTGAGCATGCCCACCTCGGCGTAGACCGAGGCCATGTGCTGCCAGCGCCCGATGTGCATGTAGCCGGGCTCCACCAGCTGCGGCTGGAGCAGCGGCTCCATCTGCTGCGCCTCGAAGAGGAGCTGCTCCCGCGTCTTGCGCTGGCTGTAGTGCCTCAAGATGAGCTCCACGGCCACCTCCGGGTGCTCCATGGCCTCCTTCCAGCCGCGGAAGCTGGCGTCGCGGAAGGCCTTCACCCGCTCCGGGTGCTGCGCCACCTCGGCCTCGGTGGTGAAGAGGTTGTCGCCGTAGAAGTCGATGCCGGCGGCGCGCGGGCTCAGCGAGAGGAACGGCCGGGCCGCGGCCGCCAGCGCCCAGGGCTCGTCGGTCGAGTAGACGCTCATGGCGTCGGTGCGCCCCTCGAGGAGGTCGGCCACGTCGAAGCTGTGCATCAGCTGCGTCAGGCGCGCGAGCGGCACGCCCTCGCGCCGCAGGTACGCCAGGAGCTCTGCGGAGTGCGGCTCGATCATCACCCGCTTTCCGTCGAGCGCGTGCACGTTGGAGATGCCGGAGTCATCGAGGGCGACCAGGGCCAGCGGCGAGTGCTGGAAGATGACGCCCAGGGCCACCACCGGCTGGCCCTGCGCGCGGTAGAGGAGGAGGTCGGAGGTGCCGACGCCGTACTGCGCCTCGCCGGAGAGCACCGCCTCGATGGGCTCGCGCGCGGGCTCGGCCTCGAGGAAGCGCACGTCGAGGCCGGCCTCGCGGTAGTAGCCCAGCTCCTGGGCCATGTAGTACCCGGCGAACTGGAACTGGTGCTTCCACTTGAGCTGCAGGGTGACGGGCTGCAGCTGCTCCGCCGCCGCGGCGCCGCTCCACAGGGAGAGGCACACCGCGATGGCGACTCGTCCACACATGGCGCCCCTCGTATGCCACGGCGAAGCTCCGGCGGCGAGGTGCCCCCCGTCGTTCACGACACGCGGCCCAGAGCCGTCCCTCGCGTAAGGTTGGCCCCATGACCGAGCCGACCCAGCCGCCCGCGCCACCCGCAGCGCCCGTCACCTTCAAGCACGAGACGATGCCGGACTGGGGCGTGGGGCTCCTGCTCCAGGACCGGCCCCCGCACGTCGTCCTCTTCTTCGAGAACGTCGGCGAGAAGAAGTTCGTGAAGGAGAAGGCGACGGCTCTCGTGCCGGTGACGCTCGCGCCGGACGCGCTGGCGGCGCTCAAGGCCCGGGCCTCGGGGCGCAAGCCCAGGGCCGCTCCCCGACCGAGCGCTGGGCTGCGCCCGGCGCCACGCAAGCCCGCGGCTCGGCGCGTGGCCCCGCCGCGCTTCGCGACCTTCGCCGAGCAGGTGGCGCTCTTCGAGCGGCTCTTCGTCGGCGGCTTCCTGGGAGAGCCCTTCACCTCCGCCGAGCGCCAGTCCAAGCAGGCGGCCATCGAGCTCGCCCAGCAGACCCTGTCGAAGGAGGCCTTCGCCAGCGCCTCCCCCGACGAGCGCTTCGAGCGGGCCCGCGCGGTGCTCGGCGCCACCAACATCGTCTTCCCCATCGAGGGGCCCATTCCCTTCCGGCAGCTCGCCGGCGACGACCGCGAGCAGGCGATGGCGGGCCTGGCGGACCTGCTGCACGGCGAGGGCGCCCTCGGCGAGCGCCTCGAGCGCTTCACGCGCGCGTTGAACCTCAAGGACGGCAAGGGCGCGCCGAAGAAGGTGACCTGGCCCCTGGCCACCATCTTCGCCGGGCTCTTCGACCCCGCCGAGCACACCTGCGTGAAGCCCACCGCCTTCGCCGGGCAGGCCGCCACGCTGGGCCTGACGGCCGAGAAGACGCAGCCCGTCAACGCCGCTGGCTACGCCCTCTTCCTCGAGGTGGCGAAGAAGACGCAGGCGCTGCTGCTCGAGGCAGGGCACCAGCCGCGCGACCTGGTGGACGTGTACACCTTCATCTGGCGCACGCACGCCGAGAAGCCCGCGCCGTGAAGGCGGCCACTGCCATCACCCTCCTGGTGCTGGCGGTCGTCTGCCCCCGGAGCGCGCAGGCTGCCGACGACGGCGGGGAGGCCAGGCCGCGACGAGCGCCTCAGCGACGCTGCGCCAGCCCGCGCTGCCCGCCCGCGACGAGCGCCTCAGCGCCGCGGCGCCAGCCCGCGCTGCCCGCCCGCGACGACCGAGGGCCCACCCTGCCGGCGCGCGCGGCTCACGGCCAGTTCGCGTTCATCGGCGCGACCCACTCACGGCACGGCTGCCCGCGCAGCGACGGGCACCGCGGCGTGGGCGTGGGCGCCGTCACGCCCGCCAGCCCGGGCAGCACCACCTTCGAGGGGCGCGCCGCGTCGTGGCCCACCCCGTAGGTCACCATCGAAGGGAAGGGCTTGAGCAGGAAGCGCCAGTCGGCGCGCGTGCCGCCGGGCGTGTCCACCGCCACGCGCACCCGCGAGCCGGCGCGCATGACGTGGGCGAAGCCGGCGGTGGCGACTCGAACCTCGGCCCACTCGCCCAGCGGCAGCGGCGCGGCGTCGGCCTCGGTGAGCGTCTGCGCGGGCCAGAAGGGCGTGGCCTTCGGCCCGGGCTTGCGGTGGCTCGCCCGGAGCCAGCCTGACTGCACGTAGACCTCCTGCCCGTCGGGGCGGACCTCCGAGAGCGTCACCTCGAGATCGGCGTCGTCCACCGGCGAGTTGAGCCAGAGGTCGACGCTCGCCGTGCCGGCCAGGGCGAGGTCGTCGGCCAGCGGCTCGCCCTCGAAGATGGCGGCCTCGCCCGGGGTCGGCTGCCGCCAGTCCCACGCGGGGAGCTTTGCCCAGATGTCGCCCCCGGGGAGCAGCACGCCCTGCGCCCCCGCCGTCGGCTCGAGCCGGAAGGAGGACGCCGAGGCCGACTCCTGCGGAGGCGCCGCGGTCAGCCGCGCCCCTTCGCCGAAGTAGAGCGTCACCGGCGTGGTCTCGGTCGGCGGCCACTGCGAGAAGCCCTTCGTGAAGGCGGCCACCGGCGCGCCCGGCTCGTCGGCCTTCCCGGCGCCGTTCTCGAAGATGAGCTGCACCGGCGGCTCGGCCTTCCACGCCGCGAGCGCGGCCTCGTGGCTCTCGTAGGTCGAGAAGCGCGAGGGCGGCAGCACCAGCGGGGCGTCGAAGAAGCTCGTGTAGAGCAGCGGCGAGAAGGTGCGCACCTTCGCCGCGTCGAGCGGCTTGCGCCTGGCGACGAAGAGCTCGAGGAAGGCGTGCCACTCGGTGAGGAACTGCGGCCCGAAGCCCTCGATGTGCACGCCGTTGGTGGCGAGCAGGCGCACCGCCGGCGCGCGGGTGAACTTGTCGAAGAGCAGGAAGAAGTAGGGCCCCGTCTGCTCGTCCTGCCAGGCGCCGGTGAGGAAGACGGGCACCTCGATGCGGTCCACGAAGGTGGTGGGGTTGAAGCGGTCGTGCTCGGCCGCCTCGTAGAAGACGATCTTCCGGGCCTGCGCGACGTTGTCGATGAGCTGGCTGTGGAGCAGCTGGTTCTCTTCGCAGACGGTGTCGCCCGCCTCGACCCGCGCGCGCTCCCAGCCCTGGCCGTAGGGTACCGCCTTGCTCAGCACGTTCTTCACCCAGCTGATGGCGAAGCCGTCGTTCAAGATGCCGCCGGGCAGCAGCGTGGTGTCGGTGCTGCCGATGACGGACATCGGCGCGATGGCGGCGAGGCCCGGCGGCTGCGCGGCGCCGACGAAGAGCTGCGTGATGCCGGGGTACGACAGGCCGACCATGCCCACCTGGTGGTGCAGCACCCAGTCCTGCGCGGCGACGAGCTCGATGACGTCGTAGCCGTCGAGCACCTGCAGCGTCTCGAAGTAGTCGTAGGCCCCGCCCGAGCACCCCGTGCCGCGGATGTTCACGCTCACCGTGGCGTACTCGAGCATGCCGGCCAGCAGCGCCGAGGCGTCGGACGGCGGCGTGCACATCACGGGGAAGTCCACGCAGAGGAACTCGAAGTCGGGGTCGGGCTTGCCCGGCCGCGAGGCGTCGTAGCCGGAGTAGTTCACCACCGTGGGGAAGGGGCCGCGGCCCCGGGGCAGCGTCACCCAGGCCGACAGCGTCGTGCCGTCGCGCATGGTGAGGTAGTTGAAGCCCGCGTGCAGCTTCTGCTGCGCGTACCAGCCGTCCTTCGGGCGGCTCGACTCCACCGACATCACCGTGAGGCGCCGGCTCGTGGCCACGTCCTTGCCCGTGGTGCGCACCACGTAGCCCTCGCCCGGCGCGAGCTGCCGGAAGACGAAGCTGCCCTGCGCGTCGACGGTGCCCGAGGCCACCACCGCCCCGCGCGCGTCCACCACCTCCAGCAGCTCGCCTGGCTCGGCGTGCGTCACGTGCAGCTGCTCCACGCTCTCGCGCACCGAGAACGCCGCCTCGCGCCCGCACCCCGCCACCGCCACCAGCAACCCCGTCAGAAGAAATGACCGCATCGTCATGGGGCCTTAGTGAAGCCTGCGGCGCGGCTCAAGGCGCGATGCGCCGATCGAGCCAGGCCTGCACCGCCAGGCCCGTGCCGAAGGGCCACGCGCGCAGCTTCGCGGGCGCGACGCGCTTGATGGCCGCGAGCTCCTCGCCGAGCTGCACCTCGCCCGACGCGCGCACGTGGAAGGCGACGATGAGCTCGTTGCGCAGCTCGAAGGGGTAGACGCCGACGAGCGAGACGACCTCGCCCTCGAGGCCCAGCTCCTCCTTCACCTCGCGCAGCACGCCCGCCTCCGCCGTCTCGCCGGCCTCGAGGAAGCCCGTCACCAGCCCGAACAGCTTCTCGGGCCAGTCCTTCGCGCGCGCGAGCAGCACCTCGCCGTCGTGCTCGACGATGGCCGCCACCACCGGCGTCGGGTTGCCCCAGTGCACGAAGCCGCAGCCGGGCGCCTCGCAGGCGGGGCGCTCGCGGCCATGCAGCGCCTTCGTCGCCAGCGTCGCGCCACAGCGGGGGCAGAAGCGGAAGTCGGAGGCCATGCCCGGCTGCCTACGCGGCGTCGCGCGCGCGCGCCACTACTCAAGGTATAAGGGGCGGATGCGTTTCTTCACGTGGCTGGTCGCGGTGGCCTCGGTGGTGGTGGTGGGGTGTTCGAGCTCGACGGGGCCGTGCACCGCGTCGACGTGCGACGGCTGCTGCACCGAGGCCGGCGAGTGCCGCCAGGGGCTCCAGCGCGACGAGTGCGGCTTCGGCGGCGCCCAGTGCCGCGCGTGCCCGCTCGCCGAGGTGTGCAGCTCCGGCCTGTGCGTCACGCCCTCGGGCACCGGCGGCGGCGGCGGCACCGACGAGGACGGCGGCGCGGCCGGCGGCGGCGGCGGGGGTGGCGGTGGCGGCGGTGGCGGCTCGCTCCCGCAGGGCGCCTGCGCGGGCACCCTCATCACCTGCGGCACGATGTGCGTCGACGCCCTCGCGGACCCCTCGAACTGTGGCGGCTGCGGGCTGGTGTGCGGCCAGGGGCAGGTCTGCAACCGGGGCACCTGCGCCGCGCTGCCCGCCGACTGCACGCTCTCGACCGCCGGCTGCGGCCCGGGCCTCTCGTGCGACCCGGTGTCGAAGACGTGCACCGCCGGGTGCCGGCTCGTCACCGACTGCCCCATGGGCGCGACCTGCATGGGGGGCACCTGCGCCTGCCCCGCGGGCCAGCACGTCTGCGGCCAGACCTGCGTGCCCGACGACGCGCTGGCCTCGTGCGGTACGCGCTGCGCAGCGTGCGTCGCGCCGACGGGCGGCACCGTCACCTGCGAGAGCGGCGCGTGCGTCACCGAGTGCCCCATGGGCCTGGGCAACGACGCCGGCGTGTGCGCCGACACCGACGAGTGCGCCACGGCCAACGGCGGCTGCAGCGCCGACGCGGTGTGCACCAACACCCCGGGGAGCCGAAGCTGCGCCTGCAAGCCCGGCTTCACCGGCGACGGTGTCACCTGCGCCGACGTGAACGAGTGCGCGACGAACAACGGCGGCTGTCACGTCAGCGCGACCTGCGTCAACTCGCCGGGCTCGTACGGCTGCGTGTGCAACAGCGGCTTCAGCGGCGACGGCGGCGTCTGCCTCGACGTCAACGAGTGCCTCACCGGCAACGGCGGCTGCGCGACCCTCGCCACCTGCGCCAACACCGACGGCGGCCGCACCTGCACCTGCCCCACGGGCTACACCGGCAACGGCGTCACCTGCACCGACATCAACGAGTGCGCGACGAACAACGGCGGGTGCAGCGCCAACGCCACCTGCACCAACACCCCTGGCAGCCGCACCTGCGCCTGCAACCAGGGCTACACGGGCAACGGCCTCACCTGCACCAGGCAGCAGGACGGCGAGTCGTGCGCGGTGGCCCAGGTCCTCACCTTCTCGGCCAGCACCGCCAGCGCGTTCGCCACGACGGTCGGGTTCACCAACGACCACGCCACCACCTGCGCCGGAACCTCGACCGTGGGGCGAGACAGGGTGTACTCGGTCAGCGTTCCTGCCGGGAAGGAGGTGCGCGTCACGCTGAACCCCAACCAGTCCCAGATGCCGTGGGACGCCGTGCTGTACCTGGTGGCCCCGCCGGCGAGTAACTGTCTGACCTCGGGGACGACCTGCCTGGCGAGCTCGGACGTCGGCGGGAGCGGCGTGAACGAGGTGGCCTTCTGGCGGAACACGGCGACGACGGCGCGGTCGGTCTTCGCCATCATCGACGCCAAGAACTCCACGGCGTCAGGCCCCTTCTCGATCCGCTTCGACCTGTTCGACTGATGCCGCGCGCCCTGCTGTTCGACATGGACGGCGTGCTGGTGGACAGCAAGGAGGTCTGGTTCCGCTGCATCGAGCAGGCGGGCCTGCGCTTCCGCGGCCGGGCCATCACGCGCGAGGAGTTCTTTCCCACCTTCGGGCAGGGCACGGCGGCCGACGTCGCGGTCTTCGGGCTCTCGTGCACGGCGGCCGAGCTCGACGCCTTCTTCGCCGCGGAGTTCGTCCGGCACCTCGCCGCCATCTGGGTGAACCCCGAGGCCGCGCCGCTGTTGGCGCAGCTCGAGGCCGCCGGCACGCTGCGCGCCGTCGTCACCAACACCGTCGGCCCGCTGACCGAGGTCATCCTCGAGCACGCGAAGCTCCGCCGCTTCTTCCAGGTGCTCGCCACGGCCGACCGCGTCGCCCAGGCCAAGCCCGCGCCCGACCTCGTGCGCCTCGCGTGCCGGGAGCTCGGCGTGGCGCCCGCCGAGGCGTGGATGGTGGGCGACTCGAAGTACGACCGCGGCGCGGCCAACGCGGCCGGCGTGTACTTCGTGGGCCTGGGCCTCGACGGCGACCGCCGCGTCGAGCGGCTCGCTGAGCTCCAGTCGAAGCCGTGAATCGAAAAAGCCACAGGGTAGAGACTCCGAAGGGGCCGTGCCTTGTCTGCCGGCCCCGGCTCTGGGATGTCGGCGCCTCCATGCGCGCCTTCGCCTTCGTTCCTGCCCTCGCTGCGCTCCTCCTCGTCGCCTGCCAGACGCCGACGCCGAAGGTGGAGCTCCCCATCGGCACCGACACGGACCCGACCGAGCTGCCACGCTACACGCCGCGCTGGGCCTTCGAGCCGTGGATCAGCAAGGACATCTCGACGGGCCCCGACACCTACGACTTCGTCGACGGCTTCCGGGCGCGCGACATCCCCGTGGGGGTGGTGGTGCTCGATAGCCCCTGGTCGACGCACTACAACACCTTCGTCCCCAACCCGACGCGCTACCCGAACTTCCCGCAGCTCGTGACCGACATGCGCGACCGCGGCGTGCGCGTGGTGCTGTGGACGACGCAGATGGTGAACATCTCGGGCATCGACGCGGAGGTGGGCGGCGATCGCTACGAGGGCGCGTCGCCCAACTACGGCGAGGGCCGGCGCAACGGGTACTACGTCAACGACGGCGCGCTCTCGACGTGGTGGAAGGGGCAGGGCGCTGCAGTCGACTTCTTCAACCCCGCCGCCGTGGCCTGGTGGCGCGCGCAGCAAGACGCGCTGCTGGCCCAGGGCATCGCCGGGTGGAAGCTCGACTTCGGCGAGGACTACATCGAGCAGCAGCCGATCAAGACCTTCGCCGGCACCAAGACGCTGCAGGAGTATTCGGAGGCCTACTACCGCGACTTCCTCGTGCACGGGCTCAAGCGCCGCGGCGCCGAGGAGTTCGTCACCATGGTGCGCCCCTACGACAAGTCGTACTACTTCGAGGGCCGCTTCTACGCGCGGCCCGAGCACGCGCCGGTGGCCTGGGTCGGCGACAACCGCCGCGACTGGATCGGCCTCGAAGACGCGCTCGATCACCTCTTCCGCAGCGCCCGCGCCGGCTACGTCGTCATCGGCAGCGACGTCGGCGGCTACCTCGATCGCGACGACTTCAACCTGACCCTGCTCGTGCCCTTCAGCCAGGTGAACTTCGTGCGCTGGGTGGCCGTGGGCGCCATGACGCCCTTCATGCAGCTCCACGGGCGCGGCAACCTCACGCCCTGGACCGTGCCCGAGCGCGTGGAGGAGACCGTCGCCACCTACCGGTACTGGGCCAAGCTCCACCACCAGCTCGTGCCCTTCTTCTTCAGCACCGCCCAGGAGGCCTACGCCGGCGGCCCGGTGCCGATGCAGCCCATCGGCGAGCTGCCCGACTGGGCCGGCGACTACCGCTACGTGCTGGGCGACGCCTTCCTCGTCGCGCCCATCCTCGATGACACGGGCGTGCGCGACGTCCCGCTCCCGGCGGGCTCGCGGTGGATCGACTGGTGGAGCAACGCCGTGCACGAAGGCGGCACCACGCTGGCGGCCTACGACTCCACCGACCGCTCGCGCATTCCGCTCTTCGTGCGCGAGGGCGCGCTGGTGCCGATGACGGTCGCCGACGACTCCACGGGCCTGGGCACCGCGGCGTCGAAGGGCCGGCTCACGGTGCTGGCGTACCCCGCGCTCGTGGCGACCTCCGTGGTGGTGCACGAGGAGGACGGCGAGAAGACGACGCTGTCGGCCGAGCGGGCCCCGACGGTGACGACGGTGCGCGCGAGCCGGGCGCCGAAGGGCCTCGTGGTGCGCGTCTTCACCGACGCGCGCCCGGTGACGGCCGTGGCAGGGCTCACGGCGCAGGCCACGCGGGCCGCCTTCGACGCGGCGGAGAGCGGCTGGTTCGTCGACGGGCCCTTCACCTGGGTGCGCGTGGCGCCGACGGGTGACGCGGTGGAGCTCTCGCTGGCGCACTGACCGAGGCACGCGGACCACGCGTCCCACCGTCCCGCGCGCCGGAGGCCCACGTCCGTGCGCGAGACGGCCGGCCGCCGCCAAGTCCCCGAGATGAGAGCCGGGCGAGGTTGGCATCGCGCTGGCTTTGGGCGGTGGGCTCCACCCCAGCCCCGGAGCCCCATGTCTGCCC